>JBCCEL010000600.1:0-1563 GCA_039030315.1 Pseudomonadota bacterium | reverse complement strand
GGCCAGAGACCCACGCAAACCCCCTCGCATTTTGTTTTGCGCTCACGGCAGCATGTGCATTCGCGCATGCGCCTACGCGGGTGCGGCCTTTCGGCCGGCGCGCGGTCGCGCTTGCCTCAGGCCTGTCGGCCTTCGGTTTTCTCGTCCAAAAGTAGCTTACCCGTACTCGCTTCGCTCCGCGCGGGCTGATCTTGTGCGCTCACGGCAGCATGCGCATTCGCGCATGCGCCTACGCGGGTGCGGCCTTTCGGCCGGCGGCCAGTCGGCCTTGCCTCAGGCCATTCGGCCTTCGGTGTTCGGTTTCCGTTGAGACATGAGGAACTGCGGCGTGTCGCACGCGGCGGAGGCGTGTCCATAAGCCTGATCGGAGGATGAACAGCTTGCTGAGGCGGCAGACCTGAGGCAAGCTCGGCTTACGGTCTCAAAACCAGCAGACCTGAAAGGATGGCTCGGTTGCGCATCTCCGCTCATGATCTCGCCATTGTCCGGCACGCCTACGCCAAGCAGATCCTGGCGCCCTATGGCATTGCCGATCAGCGCCTTGAGGCAGCCTTTGCCGCGGTCAGGCGGGAGGATTTTCTCGGCCCCGGTCCCTGGAAGATCCTGCGGAACTTCCGAGAGTATGTCGAGACACCAGACAACGATCCAGTTTATCTTTATACGGACGATCTGGTGGCCATTCTCCCGGAGCGCCGCCTGAACAACGGCCAACCCTCCCTGCACGCCCACCTGCTGGCAAGAGCGGCGCCGGCACAAGGTGAGCATGCGGTCCATGTGGGCGCGGGCGTCGGCTACTATTCCGCCGTGCTGGCGGAACTTGTCAGCCCCTCCGGCAAGGTCACCGCCATCGAGTTCGACGAAGACCTAGCCCGGCGCGCTGCGGCGAACTGCGCCGCTCATCCCAATGTTGACGTGCGCCAGGGCGATGGCTCAGCGGCCAGCTTCCAGCCCGCGGACGTGATCTACGTCAACGCGGGCGCAACCCATCCCGCGGACACTTGGCTCGACTGGTTGAAGGACGGCGGCCGGCTTGTTCTCCCGCTCACCACCGACAAAGGCTTTGGCTCCGGTGATGCCAACAGGTTCCATTTGCGCGGCGCGGTCTTCCTGGTAACCCGCAAGAAAAATGCATTCGACGCCCAGTGGATCTCGCCCGTGGCGATCTTCCCGTGCGAGGGCTTGCGGGATCCGCAATCCGAACAGGCGCTCGCGGCCGCCTTCCAGGGCGGTGACTACCGGCAGGTCAAGGGTCTGCACCGCTCAGGCGACCTGCCGTCGGAACAATGCTGGCTCCAGGCGCCAGGCTGGAGCTTGACCTACACCTGATGGCCAAGGCGCATCCGGCCATCAGATCCGGCTACCCTTGTTTAACCCTCTGCACCCGTCCGGCTGAGGCTGTGATGCAGCTCACTTCCCAATCTGCACATATGCCCCTAGGGTTACCCCAAGACCAAACATGACGGGACTGACGCCATGGCTCATCGCCTTCCTGCGCTCGCAATCGGCTTGCTCTTGATTGTGGCTGGCGTCCTGCCGGCGGCCGCCGCCAAGCGGGTGGCTCTG
>JBCCEL010000599.1:0-1568 GCA_039030315.1 Pseudomonadota bacterium | reverse complement strand
GATGTGGATCATCAGATCCCGGTCCATGGGCCCGGCTTCCAGGATGAGCACCCTGTTCTTCCGGTCGGCGGAAAGCTTGTTTGCGAGAACGCAGCCCGCCGAACCGGCACCGACGATGATGTAGTCGTAGATCTTTTCCGTCGCCATGGTCAGGTGCCCTTGATGATGCGCAGCTCGCGGGGGGTCGAGCAGGGGAATATCGCCTTGTCCTCAAGGACGAAGAACGTGTCGATGGTCGCCGAGATGCCCGAACTGTCGGGGCCGAAGAAATTGCACTCGTAGTTCAGCGCGTTCATCGGGGTGAAGAAGTCGTCCGGTCCGGTCATGGACAGATCATAGATGAAGGCCCCGACCCAGTCCGGTGGAAAGGCGATGCCGAACTCGTAGCCCCCGGACCAGTAGCAGTCGTCCCAGATGCCGGCGTCTTCGTAATACGCCTGGAGCGCTTCGAGGATGGGGCGGACAGGGGCGCCGGGTCCAAGCATGTCCTCAAGAACGGCATAGGCTCCAATGCTCGCCTCGTGCAGCCGCGCCACCGGATCCGGGGGCGTCCCCGTCCAGAAACTGCGCGCAAGATTGCAGTGATAGCGCTTGAAGACACCGCACAGGTCCACATTCACCCGTTCGTTCGCGCCGATCACCTTGCGGCTGGAGAGGGGATGAAGGCAGTTGGAGCGGAAGCCCGACATGACGGGCGGAATGATGCCGGAGAATTCGCCGCCCGCCTTCGTCATGGCCGCGATGATCTCGCCGAAAACCTCCAGCTCCGTGCGGCCCGGTGCAATATGCTCGGCGGCAGCCGTCATGCCGATATCGGCGATGCGGGCCGCCTCGTTGAGCGCATCCATTTCCAGCGGTGATTTGCGCCGGCGGAGGTCGCGCGTTAACTCCGTGGCATCGGCAATCTGCATTCCTTCGGCGGCAAACCCGTCCTGATAGCGGGCGGAGACGACCGGGTTCTGGCGGCAGCTGGAGAGCTCCATGCCCACGGTGCCGCGGAGCCAGCCCGTGGACCTGAGCTCTGCCAGGATGAAAGGCAAACCGTCCCGCCGGGCCTCGAGCGGAAAGATACGGACATCCCGGGAGACTGCGCCGATGGCGGTGAGCACGGCTTCGCTTGGAGTTTCGAAGTGGATGAGGTCCGGATGGTCCGCGTGCACGGCAATGCCACTGCTCGGCGGAAAGTTGCGGCCGGACTGGGCCTGGTACCAGTGCCCTTGAAAGCCCGTGAGGTAGTAGATGCTCTCCGGCGAGGACAGGAATACGAGGTCCAGTTCGGCCTCCGCCATCGCTGTACGCAGGCGCTGCAGCCGGGCTGCGAACTCTTCCTCCGGGAAGGGGAGTTCCTTGTGTTCAGGAGCCCGGCTCAGAGCCTCCTGGAAATTACCCTTCATGGCAAGTGCTCAGTCAAGGACTTCAAAGTGGCATTCGACGGTGCTGCCGGCGTTGACCGGCAGGATGTCCTGGGGGCAGCATGACATGGCTGCGATGCAGTCCATTTCGGCCCGCAGCACCACATAGTCGCCAGCCTTCGAGACCGGCTCGCCCCAGCTCGTCCGGCCATCGTC
>JBCCEL010000598.1:0-1569 GCA_039030315.1 Pseudomonadota bacterium | reverse complement strand
GTCAGCCAGACAGCCAGGAACAGAAAAGACAGCCATACCGGTGTACGGCAGGCATGGTGCCAGATACTCATAACGCGCGCCCCTGTCGCCCCGGCCCGGATTTTCCCGGTTTATTGCTCTCACTTAGGGATACCGGCCCGGCGAGAGTCAATCTTCGGACATCGCCGGGGTGGCGAGTCGGCCGGAATCACAGAAATTTGGGCAAAACTGTTGCAAAAGGAGCACAATGCGATGCCGATGATCAGAGTTGAGATGTTCGGGGGCAAGTCCCGAGAAACAAAGCGCGCCCTCGCGCAGGAACTGACAAAGGCGATGGTGAACACAGTCGGCTCCAACCCCGAGGCGGTCTGGGTGGTGATCAAGGAAGTGGACAAGGAAGACTGGGCGTTCGGCGGCGAACTCGGCGTCGACAAGTTCCCGGACTAGCCGTGCGCTTCAAACAGAGGTGTCTGCGAAGATTCCGCCCTTAAAGTCATTCCCGCGCAGGCGGGAATCCAGAGATCTTTCGGCTAATACGGTCGCTCGCCGCTCTGGACACCCGCTTTCGCGGGTGTGACGATCATGGGGCTCAAATGTTTGACACGAACGACTGGGACATACAGCCATGAGCAAGGTTGTTGATTGCGAATACACGGTTGAGGGCGACGGGCCTCCCCTGTTTCTCATCCACGGCATCGGGGCGGCCCGCGACACCTGGCGGTTCGTGGTCCCGGTTCTGAAAGAGCATTTCACCTGCATATCCTACGATCTGCGCGGCCATGGAGCCTCGCCGAAGCCGGATGCGGAGTTCGATCTGGACGAATTGGTGAACGACCTGGAGTGCGTGCGGATGCGCACCGGGATCGAGCAGGCCCATTTCGCCGGCCATTCGCTTGGCGGCATGATCGGACCGGCCTACGCGCGGGCGCATCCGGACCGGGTGCTCTCGCTCGGACTGCTCTCAACGGCCGCCTTCCGCACAGAGGACGACAGCGCGAAGGTCTGGGCCGTGGTGAAGGCCATGGAGGAAAAGGGCATCCCGCAGGTGCTCGATACGCTCATCGACCGCTGGTACACGGATGCGTTCGTGGAGACCCGGCGGGATATCGTGGACCGCCGGCTGAAGCAGGTGGTCGGCACCGATCCGGAGATGTTCATGAATGTCTTCCGGATTTATGCAGGTACAGAAATGTCGCCCTGGCTGCGCGAGGTCACGGCCCCTTCGCTGGTTCTGACCGGAGAATTCGACGGCGGCTGCAATCCCCGGCTGAACCGGCAGATTGCGGACGCGCTGCCGAATTCCGAACTGGTGATCCTGCCGGAATACAAACACTCCATCCTGCTTGAGGCCGGCGAAACCGTGGCGGAACACATGATCCGGTTCATCCAGGCGCTGTAAGTCGTCGGACCTGTCCGGTTCCAGCGCCGTTCGTTGGGCCTGCCGCCCTCGGCTGCCGAGCCGAGGGCCCAGGGCGGCACACTCCCAGTCCTGCCGCCCTGGGTCCTCGGGTCAAGCCCGAGGACGTCAGGATTGGCAAGCCTTCGAGTGATCAGACCTGGGGCAGTCTGAGTCTCCGCTGCGGCCACTGG
>JBCCEL010000597.1:0-1570 GCA_039030315.1 Pseudomonadota bacterium | reverse complement strand
TGAGGACCGGGACGTGGAGCGCCAGGCTGCGCGCTGCATGGATTGCGGTATCCCCTATTGCCACGGCCGGGTCGACAGCGGCTGCCCGGTGAACAACCAGATCCCCGACTGGAACGATCTCGTCTACCGTGGAAACTGGGAGGAGGCCTCACGCAACCTCCACTCCACGAACAATTTCCCCGAGTTCACCGGCCGCATCTGTCCTGCCCCTTGCGAGGCGGCATGCACGCTGAACCTGGAGGAGATGCCGGTCACCATCAAGACGATCGAATGCGCCATCGTCGACAAGGCATGGGAGAATGACTGGGTCGCCCCCAAGCCGCCGGAGCATAAGACCGGCAAGAAAGTCGCCGTGATCGGGTCCGGCCCGGCCGGTCTGGCCGCCGCGCAGCAGCTGGCACGCGCCGGCCACGACGTGGATGTCTACGAGAAACACGCAAAGGCGGGCGGCCTGCTGCGCTACGGCATCCCGGACTTCAAGATGGAAAAGCACCTCATCGACCGCCGCGTGCGGCAGATGGAGGCCGAGGGCGTGAGCTTCCACTACGGGGTCCATGTCGGCCACGACATCACCGCCAAGCAGCTGGAAGACAGCCATGATGCGGTCCTGCTCAGCGGCGGCTCGGAGCATCCGCGCGACCTGCCGGTGCCGGGGCGCGAGCTTGATGGCGTCCACTTTGCCATGGACTTCCTGCCCCAGCAGAACCGGCGAAATTCCGGCGAGCCCTTCGATGAAACCGGTGCGATCTCGGCGGCCGGCAAGCATGTCATCGTCATCGGCGGCGGCGACACCGGGTCCGACTGCATCGGCACCTCGTTCCGCCAGGGAGCCCTGTCCGTCACGCAGCTGGAAATCATGCCCGTTCCTCCCGAACGCGAGAACAAGGACCTGACCTGGCCCCGCTGGCCCCTGAAGTTCCGCACGTCTTCCAGCCAGGATGAGGGCGCCGACCGCGACTTTTCGGTGATGACCACTTCAATTGAAGGTGAGGACGGTCAGGTGACCGCGATCAACTGCATCCGTGTTGACGACAAGATGCAGCACGTCGAGGGCTCGGACTTTGAGCTGCGGGCAGACCTGGTCCTCCTCGCCATGGGCTTCGTCCACCCTGAGCATGACGGCATGCTGGATGAGCTCGGCGTCGAACGGGACCCGCGCGGCAACGTGCTTGCCGATCAGTTGGAGTACCGCTCGTCCCGGGAAAAGATCTTCTCCGCCGGCGACATGCGCCGTGGTCAGTCGCTGGTCGTCTGGGCCATTCGCGAAGGACGTCAGGCCGCCCACGCGATCGACAAGTTCCTCATGGGGACGACGGAGCTGCCGCGTTAGGCAGCCCCTTCTTGCCCAAAAGAAGATATGTAAGGACTACTTCAGCCCCATGCAGTTTGCGTAGTACGTTGTCGTGGCCGGCCAATCGCTGAAGACGCCTTCAACGCCGACATCCCGGGCGAGGACGTGTAACAGTTCGAACATCATGCCGTCGCCGTCGGTTACATCCTTGATGCTCTGGTAGTACCAGCCTCCACCATTCTTCAACGGGCCTGACCGCTCGAGCGTCCAGGTGATGAG
>JBCCEL010000596.1:0-1622 GCA_039030315.1 Pseudomonadota bacterium | reverse complement strand
CGGTAGTGGGTGCGCAGCAAGAAGAAGCGGATCCGCTCGCCACCCTGCTTGGCGATCAACTCCGCCAGCCCGCCGGCGCCCTTGCTGCGGCTCATCTTACCGCCCGCGTCGTCGTTGCCCGCGGCGGCAGCAGCGGCCTCAAAGCAGGTTACCGCTTCTTCGTGATTATAGCCGTAAGTCCACATCAGGCCCTGGTCGAACCAAGCCTGGGCGTCACCGGAAGCAGTTGTTACCGGGCAGGTATAGGGTCCCAGATCGTATTTCATGCGGCGCCGGCTCCTTGCTGCAGCCGGCGCCTAGATCAAGGCAGGGGACCGTGCCGCTTCGTCCTATCGTGCGATTTCCCCGGCGAACTTGGCAATAGCCTTCTGATAGACCTGCGCCGCATTCCATTCCTTCAGCACACGGTAATTGTGGCTGCCGCGCTGATAGGAGCCGCCGGCTCTCCAGCCATGGCCCTTGAGGTAGTTGGCCGTCGAGGCCAGCACGTCCAGCGGCGAACTCACCAGATCGACCCGGCCATTGCCGTCAAAGTCGACGCCATAGTTGAGATAGTGCTTGGCCATGAACTGGGTCTGACCGATCTCGCCATGGGTCGCGCCACGCATCTTCGCGCGGGTCATGTGGCCCCGGTCGAGGATCTTCAGCGCGGCAATCAGGTTCGGACGGAAGAACTCCGAACGCCGGCAGTCATGGACCAGGGTTGCCAGGGCGTTGACGATATCGTCCTTGCCCAGGAACCTGCCAAAGCCGGATTCCATGCCCCAGATGGTGATCAGGATTTCCGGCTGCACACCGTAGCGCTTCTGGATGGTGCGCAGCGCCCGGGCATATTTCTTCATCCGGCGCTTGGCCGGGCGGTGCAGGCCGGTGGTGCGTAGCTTGTAGAACGCGGCAAAGCCCTTCTTGAAGCTCTTCTGGTTGCGGTCGCGGTAGATGACGCGTTTGGAGTACTGCGCGCTTGCCAGAGCTCTCAAGCCCTTCTGGCCCACACCGGCGGCCCTGGCTTCCTTGGCGAAGTCGCGCTTGAAGCGGTCAAACCCCCGGCTGGTGTTGCTGCAGCGTGCGGCCTCTGCCGCCGTGGTGAACACGAGCAGCGTGATTGTCAAAGCGATCTTGGCCAGTTTGCTGGTCATCCTGGTCTCCTTCAACCTGATCCGGTATTTCCGCGCACCGGAAGCGCCCCTTCGCTCTCGCCCCATTCCATGCTTATTTCTCGGCCTATTCGCAACGCAAAAATCATCCAAAAAGCAGGACGCCTCATGGACATCTACAAGGCCACAGACCGCCCGACCATCACCGGCAACCCGGATTACTTCACAGGCACAGTCCATCAGGACCCGATCGTCACCGCGCCGGAGCCGGCCCGGATCCGCGCCGTCAGCGTGCGCTTTGAGCCGGGCGCGCGCACCAACTGGCACACCCATCCGCTGGGCCAGACCCTCCATGTGGTCTCCGGCGTCGGCCGGGTTCAGAAGCTCGGAGAGCCTGTCCAGGAGATCCTGCCCGGCGACACCGTCTGGATCGCACCGGAAGAAAAACACTGGCACGGGGCCGCCCCCGACCACGCCATGACCCACATCGCCCTGCAGGAGGCGCTGGACGGCAAGCACATCGAATGG
>JBCCEL010000595.1:0-1634 GCA_039030315.1 Pseudomonadota bacterium | reverse complement strand
GGTCGACGCTGCCGTTCTACGACGCCGACGCCGGCGCGCAGCGCACCCGCAACCTCGCGCGGGCCCTGGAGCCCCTCGCCGTGGCCGAGGCCGAGGCGGTCGCCGCCGACATCCACTTCGGCGACGTGCAGGAGGTCCCCGACCTTGCGCAGCTCATCGCGCAGGACTCGGCCGAGGCCGGGTTCACGGTCACGCCGCAGCTCAACAGCCAGGGCACGTTCTACGAATTCAAATCCAAGTGACCTTCCCCCACGATTAGGGCCGGTTTGATCTGGAATTTTCCACCTTTGAATGAACGAAGGAGGAAGACCCATGAAGCGGAAGCGTTTCACTGAAGAACAGATCATCGGCGTGCTGAAGGAGAGCGAGGCCGGAGCCAAGACGGACGACATCTGTCGGCGTCACGGCATCAGCTCGGCCACGTTCTACTCCTGGCGGAAGAAGTACGGTGGCATGGATGCGTCGGAGGCCAAGCGGCTGCGCGAGTTGGAGGTCGAGAACGCCAAGCTCAAGCGGAATGAGCCATGGTGCGCCATTGGTTCGAGCGCAATGGCGAATGCGGACCAGATGCTGGACATGACCGCGATGAAGGAGCTTCTGGCAAAAAACTGGTGAAGCCCGTGGCGAAGCGTAAAGCCGTGGGCTTCCTGATCAACGAGATGGGGCTTAGCGAACGGCGGGCCTGCCGCATCGCCGGTTTGGCACGGTCGGTGCAACAGTATCGGCCAATGCCGAAGGACGATGCTGCCGTAATCAATCGCATGAAGGAACTGGCGGCGGAGAACCGGCGCTACGGCTATCTGCGGCTGCACGCGATGCTGCGGCGCGAAGGCCTGGCGGTGAACCCCAAGCGCACCTATAGGCTCTACACCGAGCAGGGCTTGCAGGTGCGCACAAAGAAGCGACGTAAGCTGCCTAGGCGTGACAGGGTTGCTCCGCAGGTGCCTGAGCGGCCGATGCAGCGATGGTCGATGGACTTCGTCGGCGACCAGCTGGCCGATTGTCGGCGGTTCCGCGTGCTTAACATCGTCGACGACCATAGCAGGTTTTGTCCCGGCCAGATCGTGGATGTATCGATCCCAGGCGCGCGCGTCGCCCGTTTTCTGGATGACCTCGCGCTGAGGTTCGGGCTTCCCGAGGAGATCATCCTGGATAACGGCCCTGAAGGGACCAGCAAGGCCATGTTCGATTGGTCCGAGCGGACCGGCGTGCGGCTGCGGTTCATCGAGCCCGGCAAGCCAGTGCAAAACGCCTTCGTGGAGAGTTTCAACGGCAAGTTCCGAGATGAGTGCCTGAACCTGCATTGGTTCAGATCACTACGCCACGCCCGCGACGAAATCGGGAGATGGCGAAATCACTACAACACCAAGCGTCCGCATTCGGCGCTCGGATACCTATCCCCAACAGAGTTCCTGACGAAAACCACCGCGCCAGCGCTTGAGACCTTTGCGGTCTCCACGCTGCCGCTTAAGACTCAATCCCAACCGGAAGATTCCAGATCAAACCGGCCCTAATCGTGGGGGAAGGTCAGTGGGGCCAGTCGCCTGGGTCACGCCCTTACTGGCTGGAACGCTCGGAATGCCGCGACTGGTCTTTCTGGGCGCCGCCGCGTTGGGTGTCCTGTTGGGGGTCGG
>JBCCEL010000594.1:0-1637 GCA_039030315.1 Pseudomonadota bacterium | reverse complement strand
CGGGTTCACGGCCTGGATCGAGGGCGACTACCGGGCTCCGTTCGACTCAAGCAGTGGCATCGACACCTGGTCGGCCACCGGCGGTGTGGCCTTCCGGTTTTAGGTCTTTCATCAGCTTTTTTGACAAGGCCCCGCCGATGCGGGGCCTTTTTCTCTGTGCAATCACAGCTCTGGAAAGAAAGCGGGTCGCCGCGCCCCTGGTTCCTCGGAGAGAACCGCTTTAGGCAGCCCGCAGGCCGACGGCGACCCCTTGGCCGACGCCGACGCAGAGGGTGCACAGGGCGAGGCTTGCCTGACCTTTGGAGAGTTGCAGTGCCGCGGTCCCGACGAGACGCGCACCGGTCATTCCGAGAGGGTGCCCAAGGGCAATTGCACCGCCGTTGGGATTGATGTGCGGCGACAAGGGATCAAGGCCGAGTTCGCGGCAGACCGCAATCGCCTGCGCGGCGAAGGCCTCATTCAGTTCGATGAGATCAAAGTCAGACGCGGTCAGGCCAAGGCGCGCGCACAGTTTTTGTGTGGCTGGGACCGGACCGATCCCCATCATCCTCGGTTCAACACCGGCACTGGCCGCACCGAGATATTCCGCCAGCGGCACAAGGCCGTGGTCGCTAACCGCCTGTTCGGATGCCACAAGCATGGCAGCAGCTCCATCATTGACACCAGAGGCATTACCAGCCGTGACGGTCCCGCCGTCTCGGAATGGGGTCTTGAGGGCGGCGAGCTTTTCAAGCGAGGTTGGGCGAGGATGTTCGTCGAACTCGACGCGTGCCGGCTCGCCGCGGCGTTGGGGTGCCGAGACCGGACTGATTTCTTCGCCCAGCCGGCCGGACGCGATGGCTCTTGCCGCCCGTTCTTGACTCGACAAGGCCAGTTCATCCTGGTCGCTCCGGGCGACGTCGAAGGCTTCGGCGACATTTTCGGCCGTCTCGGGCATGCTATCGATACCGTACTGCTGCTCGATGATCGGATTGACAAACCGCCAGCCGATGGTCGTGTCATAGAAATCCGTCCGCCGAGAGAAGGCTGTCTCCGCCTTGGGCATCACCAAGGGCGCACGACTCATGCTCTCCGAACCGCCGGCAACCACCAGGTCAGCCTCGCCGCAACGGATCTGCCGCGCCGCCGCAATGACCGCATCCATGCCCGATGCGCACAGACGATTGATCGTGACGCCCGGTATGGAGTCCGGCAAGTCTGACAGGAGAACCGCCATGCGGGCAATGTTGCGATTGTCCTCGCCGGCCTGGTTGGCGGCACCGAGAATGAGGTCGTCCAGCCTCGACCAATCCAGCTCTGGATTGCGATCGATCAATCCCCTTATTGGGAGGGCTGCGAGGTCGTCCGCCCGCACCGACGACAGCGCCCCGCCATAGCGGCCGATCGGCGTGCGGACATAATCGCAAATGAAGACTCGAGACATGCTGTCCTCACTCAACTCAGGCACGCTGTCGCTTCGATTTCCAGGAGCGCCTTGTCCTCAATCAGTCCGCTGACGACAATCACCGACATGGCCGGAAAGTGCTTACCGAAGACCCGGCGATAGGCCTCACCAACTTCTGATTGATGGGCAAGATATTCCTGCTTGTCGACAACGTACCAGGTCAGGCGGACAACATCCGTCGCCTTTCCCCCGG
>JBCCEL010000593.1:0-1675 GCA_039030315.1 Pseudomonadota bacterium | reverse complement strand
GGCAGAAAAACGTCCACGCCTACGTCAATATCTGCCGCCACCGCGGCACGCGGCTTGTGGGCGACGACAAGGGATGCAGGCATGCCTTCTCCTGCCCAGGACCTCTCTGGACGGACTGAAGAACATGCCACGCGAAGCATGGAACATCCATGAGCAGGCCAATGTGCTCTACACCGCGTTTCCATCTAACCAGTTCTTTCTGATGCAGGATCACGTGGCCTGGGTCAGCCTCGAACCTCTGGACGAGGACCGAACCCGCGTGCGCCTAGCGACGCTGGCGCCTGCGGTGGAGATTACGCCTGACAACGCAGATCACGGGAAGCGGAATCACGGCATCACCATGATGTCGCTCGGCAAGGACTTCGACATCAACGAAGCCGTTCAGGCGGGCATCCAGGACGGTATTGATCGTTAGCAGCGTGACGCCCCTGGGCTCCCGCCTGCATGGGAGCGACGGCAATATGGGTCAGCCGAGACCGTCGCCTAGGGGAAGCAGCGGGGCAGGAATTCGAGCAGCATGGCATTGACCTGGTCACCCGCAAGCAGGGTCATCAAGTGATGTTGACCCTCAAGCACGTGCAATTCGGCAACCGGGATGGCTGAAGCCATCTTCCGGGACATTTCAGGGGTTGAGCCGGCATCGCGCTCGCCGGTTGCAATGAGAGCCGGACAGGAAATAGCGCCCAGCCGTCCGGTCAGTTGACCGTCAGAGGTCACGAAAACCCGGTGGGCCTTGCACTTGGCGGTAAAATCCCCATCGCGCATCCAGCCTGCCAATTCATCCGCCAGTTCCCCCCGTGAACGCCGTTCCTCTGCCGTGAACCAGCGGCCTATGCCGGAGCGAACCGCATTTTCCACACCATCAGCCAGGTTTGCT
Source organism: Pseudomonadota bacterium (assembly GCA_039030315.1). Lineage (GTDB taxonomy): Bacteria > Pseudomonadota > Alphaproteobacteria > Rhizobiales > CAJQND01 > JAAEUE01. Next base: position 798 of record JBCCEL010000593.1, on the reverse strand, counting down.
TCATAGCGCGACCGGACCCGCGCGGCCTGTTCCGGCGAGCGGTCGTGCACGGTGTTGAGAAGGACCAGCCCGGCAAGGTTGGAGTGATGCTCGATGGCATAGGCCTGAGCCACCAGTCCGCCCATGGAGAAGCCGACGAGCACGGGCCGCTCTTCGGCAGAGACCAGGTCGACGACCTCCCTCACCTGTTCAACGAATTCTTCCAGCGTGCGCTTGCCTGCCGGGTCCGGCGCACCGCCATGGCCAAGCATGTCCATGCAGCAGACACGGTACCGGCCGGCCATGGCGTCGACCTGTGGATGCCACATCCGGTGATCCACCATGACCCCGTGAATGAAGATCACCGCTGGGCCGGTCCCGGTAATCCAGACCGGCGTCCCGCCTGCGGTGCGCAGCAACTCACTGTGCCCGGACATCGACCGCCTCGCGCCCGGGGTCTCAGCGCGCCACAAACTGACTGGCGAGCGGCTCGTCGGATGTGTTCATCCACACGGTCTTGGGTCGGGTATAGTCGTAGATCGCCTGGAAACCGCTCTCGCGGCCATATCCGGAAGTTTTCATCCCGCCTGCCTCAGCAATGGGCGAGACGGCGCGGTAGGTATTCACCCAGATGATCCCCGCTCTCACACGGTTCACGAGCCGCAGGGCACGGGCGTTATCCCTGGTGAAGATCCCGGCGGCAAGACCATGCTTGCTGTCATTGGCCAGGCTGATGACCTCCGCCTCGGTGGAGAACCTCTGCACCGCCAGCACTGGCCCGAACAGCTCAGTGTCGACGATGTGAAGGTCCTGGCGCGG
>JBCCEL010000592.1:0-1722 GCA_039030315.1 Pseudomonadota bacterium | reverse complement strand
TGGACCTGGCCCTCGATGATCATCGGGTTGATCCGGGTGCCGCAATCGTCCAGCGCATAGAAGCGGCGGATATCGACCACGCCCGTGTCCACATCCACATCGACGACGCAGATATAGGCGCCGAACGGGTAGGTCATGTTGGGTGGGTCGTAATAGCTGACCGCCTCCAGACCCGGCTCCAGATTGGGGATCGGCTGGTTGTAGGCGGCAAAGGCGATCTCGGCCATGGTCTTGACCCGCTCCGGCGCGCCCTTGACCACGAACCGGTCGACATCCCATTCCAGATCGTCTTCATGCACCTCCAGCAGGTGCGCCGCGATCATCTGGGCCTTGGCCTTGATCTTACGGCCGGCGATCGCGGCCGCAGCGCCGGCGACCGGGGTCGTACGTGTGCCGTACGTGCCAAGGCCGTAAGGGGCCGTGTCGGTGTCGCCCTCCTCGACCGTGATGGCGTCGGCGGGAATGCCGATCTCCGAGGCCAGGATTTGGGCGAACGTCGTCGCGTGGCCTTGGCCCTGGCTGATGGTACCGAAACGAGCGATGGCGCTGCCGGTCGGGTGGATGCGGATCTCGCAGGAATCGAACATGCCGAGGCCGAGAATGTCGCAATTCTTGATCGGCCCGGCACCGACGATCTCCGTGAAGAACGCCACGCCGACGCCCATGAGCGTCCGGGTCTCACGCCGATCGAAGGCCGCACGGTTGGCCGCCTGCTCGGCGCGCAGAGCTTGGTAGTCCACGGTCTGCATGCCCTGTTCCAGAGCAGTGTGATAGTCGCCGGAATCATACTCCCAGCCGAGCGACGAGGTGTAGGGGAACTGGCCCTTTTGGATGAAGTTCTTCAGCCGCAGTTCGGCCGGGTCCATGTCCAGCTTGCGCGCCAACACGTCGATCATGCGCTCGATCATGTAGGCCGCCTCCGTCACCCGGAACGAGCAGCGATAGGCCACGCCGCCCGGCGCCTTGTTGGTGTAGACGCCGTCGACCGTCACATGGGCGACCGGGATGTCATAAGACCCAGTGCAAATGCTGAAGAAGCCGGCCGGAAACTTGCTGGGGTCGGCGCAGGCATCGAAGGCGCCATGGTCGGCGACCACATGGCAGCGCAGGCCCGTGATGGTGCCGTCCGGCTTGGCCGCGATCTCGCCCGTCATGTGATAGTCGCGGGCAAAGGCGGTGGCGGAGAGGTTCTCCATCCGGTCCTCGATCCACTTGATCGGCACGCCCAGCACGATCGAGCCTACGATTGAGCAGATATAGCCGGGATAGACGCCGACCTTGTTGCCGAAACCACCGCCGATGTCCGGCGAGATGATGCGGATCTTGTTCTCCGGAATGTTGGAGATCAGCGAGGCCACCGTGCGCACGGCATGCGGCGCCTGGAAGGTACCCCAAACGGTGAGCTGGCCGTTCACCTTATCCATCGAAGCGACGCAGCCGCAGGTCTCAATGGGGCAGGGATGGACGCGCTGATAGGTCACGAATTCCTTCACCGTGACCTCGGCTTCGTCGAGGGCCTTGGCGGCGCCCTCCTCGTCGCCGACTTCCCAGGTGAAGATGTGGTTGTGATGTTTGCGCGGCCCGTGGGCGCCTTCCATCTTGTCCTTGATGTCCTCGCGCAGCAGCGGCGCGTCCGGCTCCATCGCCTTCATTGGGTCGACCAGCGCGGGCAGTTCCTCGTAATCGACCTCAACCAGATCGACCGCGTCGGCGGCAATGTAG
>JBCCEL010000591.1:0-1747 GCA_039030315.1 Pseudomonadota bacterium | reverse complement strand
TCATGTCCGCGATGGAGCGGGTTTCGCGGTCGAGTTGAATTTCGAGACCTTCGGAAAATGCCGTATCCAGCAGACGCTTCATCCCGCCGAAGGCCTTTGTCGGGCCGGCGGCGATCTGCCTGGCAACGGACTGCGCCTCGGTCATGACCTCTTCGGGGGCGACCACCTTGTTGACGATGCCCCAGGCCATGGCCTCTTCAGCGGTGAGAACGCGGTTCGTGAGCATGAGTTCCTTGGCGCGCAACAGGCCGACATGCTTTGCGAGGTAGTAGGTGGAAGAGCCGTCCGGCGTCAGCCCGGAGGAGGTATAGGCGGAGACGAACTTGGCCTTTTCCGAAGCGATCACATAGTCGCCGGACAGGGCAAGGGAAAAGCCGCCGCCGCCGGCCGTACCGTTGAGGGCCATGATCACCGGAGCATCGTTGTGGGCAAACCGGGCAATGCCCGCATGCATCAGCGTGGCCAGCCGCGTCAGGTGTGCGTGCTTGTCTGGCGCGGCATCCATTTCCGCAAGATCGCCGCCGCCGCAGAACATCTTGCCGGCGGCCGTCACGATCACCGCCCGCACGTCCGGCGCGCCGCAGCGGATGCCCGCATCGAAGTATTCCTCCGCCAGGCGGCGGTTGAGCGCGTTGGCCGGGTTGTCCTTGCGGTTCAGCGTGATCGTTGCGATGCCGTCTGCAAGGTCGAACTCCAGGGTTTCGTAGTCCATAGGTCTTCCTTCAGGCTGATTTCGCCTCGCGGTGCGAGACCATTCCGTCGAGCCGGGCGCAGATGATGGCTTCCGCCTCGGACATGATGCGGTCGATCAGTTCCTGGCAGGTCGGGACATCATCGATCAGTCCGGCGACCATGCCGCAGGACCAGGCCCCGACATCCATGTCGCCGTCGAGCATCACCTTGGGATAGACGCCTGCGACATCCTCCACGATGTCGTCGAAGGTGATCGCAGCGCCCTTTTCCTTCTCGACCGCGAGGACCCGCTCGACAGCCTTGTTGGTCAGCACGCGCTCGGTGTTGCGCAGGGGCCGCATGATGAGGCGGGTATCGAGTTCGGTTGCGGCCACGATCGCATCCTTGACGTTCTGGTGGATCGGCGCCTCCTTGGTGCACATGAACCGGGTGCCCATGTTCATGCCGTCCGCCCCCATGGCGAGCGAGGCCACAAGCGAGCGCGCATCCGCCTGGCCGCCGGAGGAGACGAAGGGGATTTCCAGCTCGTCCGCCGCCCGGGGCAGGAGGATCATGTTCGGGATGTCGTCCTCGCCCGGGTGGCCGCCGCATTCAAAACCGTCCACCGAAACCGCATCGCAGCCGATTTCCTGCGCCTTTAGGGAGTGGCGCACCGACGTGCACTTGTGGATGACCTTGATGCCGGCATCCTTGAGGTAGGGCAGCACCTGGATGGGATTGCGCCCCGCGGTCTCCACGATCTTCACGCCGCCGTCGATGATCGCCTTCACATAGCCAGGATAGTCAGGCGAGCTGACAGTCGGCAGGAAGGTCAGGTTCACCGCAAAGGGCTTGTCGGTCATGTCGTTGCACCTGGCGATCTCGTTGGCGAGATCGGCCGGCGTCTTCTGGGTCAGCCCGGTGATCGTGCCGAGGCCGCCCGCGTTCGAGACAGCCGCGGCGAGTTCGGCAAAGCCCACGAAATGCATGCCGCCCTGGATGATCGGATGCTGGATGCCGAACATTTCGGTAATGCGTGTCTTCATTCAGTTCTCCTGGCGGCTTCCCGCTCGCG
>JBCCEL010000590.1:0-1787 GCA_039030315.1 Pseudomonadota bacterium | reverse complement strand
CATGTATCCCGTGCATCTATTGTCTCTTGTGCCGATCTAGTGGGGGAAGTCCCGCGGCCAGGTCGACACGATCACCATGTCCTTCACGCCCTGCGCGATCGCAGGTGCGGCAAGAGTAGAAGCTGCAGCAGCCGCGCCAGTAACCGCGGCCCCTTTCAGAAATTTACGGCGTTCCATGAACGTCTCCCGTGTAGTTAATCGCCGCCTCCCGCGGCGCCGGGAGCATAGATACAGAATTGGACGCATTTGCCAAGGATTTCTGTAGTTCCGGGCCGCCTGGCCGCAGCTTTGCCGGCACGCTCACGCGGTCTCGGGGCAAGAGCCCCCGCGGCGGTGAAACGGACCTGCACGAAAGTTCGACGATCCAGCGGGCGCCCTGGAATTAATACAATCCAGCATTTCTTTCACTTTACCGCCACATTTTAACCCAGATCATTCCATGGAAAGAAAAACATTCAATCGACTTTAGAAAAATATATTATTCAGTGAATATAGCTATTGACACGAATAAAATAAATCTATTTCAGAATAGGCGCAAATATACAAATCAACCAATGAGTCCGACTTCATTTGAGTAGAACCGGACCAGAAAGAAATTGGAGCTTCATAATGACCGTCAACCGCCGAGAAACCGCCTACCGCGTCCGCGTGGATGCCGCAGAGCTGGCCCGTTCGCGAACTCATCCGGCTCACAACGCCAATCCGGACGAGCAGCGCTATGCGGCGGCGAACTATCCCATGAGCTTCACCAAGGGCCTCTATCACGATCCTGCTCTCGGCGTGGTCTCCGACGGCGCTCACTTTGAAGCGTTCCGCAATGCAATCGACGAGGGCTGGGCGGAGCCGTTCACCTCCCGGGTCCCGGTGCCGACGGATGAAGAACTGGGCCGCCGCAAGTGGGAAGCGCCCACGGCCGGCATCGTCTACGATCTGGAAGGCCCGGATGCCCAGGCCGTCACCATGCCTCCGGCGCCGGAGCTTTGCAGCGACGAGTTGGACTACGAGATGGCCGAAGTCTACGAGCTTGCCCTTCTCCGCGATGTTCCTTTCCTCAACTTCGATCAGGGCGGCGGACCGCAGAGCGGCAAGCTCAACACGGCCCTTGGCCGGCTGAACGCCCTGAAATACGCAACGGACGGCTATCAGGGCCGCCCGCGCACTCTGGATTCCAACGGGACGATCGACAGGCAGCAGGCTTTCCGCGGCTCCAGCCCGGGCGTTGATGCCGGCCCCTACATCTCCCAGTTCCTTTGGATCGGCAACAAGGATCAGGCGGGCGGCACTTCTCCGGACGACGGCCAGATCGTTTTCGGCGCCCAGGCCATCGACCAGCGCGTGCTGACCGCGGAGGACGGCGATGACTACATGCAGACCTGGGACAGCTGGCTGCAGGTGCAGCAGGGCTTCGACGTCAACGCGCCCGATTGCAGTTTCGGTCAGGACCTGAAGCCGCACCGCCGGTTCATCTACACACCGCGCGATCTGGCGACGTATGTGCACTATGATGCGCTGTACCAGGCCTATCTCAACGCCTGCCTCATCCTGCTCGGCATGCAGACCCCGTTTGATCCGGGCTTTGCCAAGCTCTCCGGCATGCGGCCCGTGTACAACCCGGCGGCCACCGGCGGCGCCATCCCGCAGAATGCCGGCGGATTTGCCCTGTGGGCGTTTGCGGCGGGGATCTTCCTTGGTGCCGGCTTGATCCACGTGTTGGGGGATGCATCCTCTACCTTCGACAGCGCTGGGACAGATTATCCGTTTGCCATGGTGCTATGCGGCGCGATGAT
>JBCCEL010000589.1:0-1792 GCA_039030315.1 Pseudomonadota bacterium | reverse complement strand
GCCGCGATCACGAGCAAGCCGAGCACAACGGCCAAAAGGCCAAGGCGCCACATGCGGCCAGCTCGCGGCTGCATCAGGACGATCAGCACGACAAACCCGGCGGCAAAGGCTGCCGCGCCTGCGCGCGAGCCGCTGAGTATTAGGGCGACCACCAGAATGACCCCTGCCGATCCGAAAGAAACCCGCATGGAGGAATGCTGGAACGCCAGGCTGAACGCCGCCAACGCGGCGAGCGCGGCAAAGCAGGCGAAGGCATTCCGATTGATGAAGGTTCCAGTGACCACGCCTGGATAGGCCGGCGGCCCTGTCAGCGGGTTCGCACCTGCGGCCCATGCGGCGAGACCGTAGGAGGCGATGCACACGCCAACTGTCACTGACGCAACCAACGTCAGACGGGCAACCTTTGCATCCATCCGCGCGGCGATCCAAACTGCCGCGGCAATCCCGCTGAGCCGCATGATCCCGGCCCATCCGGCATCTGGGTCCACCGAAAGCGCGCCGGTTCCGGTGCTGGCCTCTGCCGGTAGTGCCGCCCATGCTGGATGCGCCATGCTCAGTGATAAGGGCAGGTTCTGCACCGCCGCCCAGATTAGCACTCCGATGAACAACAGCGCGGGAAGCCGCAGGCGGCGGAAAAGCTCGACTGCCTGCTCGTCCTCACGATCGAAGACCATCTGGACGCAAAATGCGGTCAACAGCAGCCCGGTGATCGCCGCGGATGGCAGCGGCCGATGGCCGCCCCAGGTAAGCGCAGCCAGCAGCACGGCGAAGACCAAAATGACCCCCGGGGTGGAGCGATAAAGCCCGGTGCCCGCACGCGGCGGGGTGATGACCTCTGCCGTCTTCAAATCCGCGAAAGCTGCAATGGTCGCGGACCAGCCCGCCGGTTGCCTATGTCCGTAGCCTCGGAGCAGCAGCGCATAACCCTAAGCCGTCCGCTGGGTGCGCCGGCGACGCACCGTCAGGCGCATGGCGGGACGTTCGACCAGGTGCCAGGACAGAGCCGCGAGACACAGCGTGACCGGCAGGGCCAATGCGATGTTTTGTATCGGCGAAATCGGCCCGGCCAGATGCATCATCAGGCCCTGAACCGGAAAGGCATATAGGTAGGTGCCGTAAGAGTAGTCGCCCAACCGGTTGTAGCCGCCAAGGACGCCCGGCCGGGCGAGACCCAGGACAAGGGTGACGTAGATCAGTGCCAAGGCCATCGTGGGTTCGGCGAAGACGGTGCCTTGAGCGGCGGCGGCAGCGCCCATCAGCCCTGCCGCCAGCAGCGGTGATCGTGGCAGCGTGTCAGACCACACGCCGATGACGACGCCAATGAAGAACGGCAGTGCCAGCAGGTGCAGGTTTACAAGCCTTGGGTGCAAGGGCGCGTCTGCCCCGGAGATCGCAAGGCCCACGTAGGTCAGCACCAGGGCCGAAGCCACTGCGCACCCGCTCCGGCGTGAGCTGAGCGCGCCACCGAGGGCCGCCAGTAGCAGGCCAAGATAGCAGGCAACTTCGTAGGGCAGCGTCCAGATCGAGCCGGCCACCGCAGGATAGGGATTGGTATCGAAGACGCCGGGAAGGTCGGCCCACAACGGCCCGAAGACCGCATTCTGCGCAATGTAGCGCCATGTGCCCGGGTCCTTGAGGTAAGTGCCAAGCGGCAGGTTGCTGACGGCCGGGCCCATCACCAGCGCGGCGAGGATCAACGATACGATCAGGCCGGGCAGCAATCGGTGGAAACGCCGTTCCAGAAACCGGCCCGGATGCCCGTCACGGGCCAGGCTGCCAGCCAGAAGGAATC
>JBCCEL010000588.1:0-1806 GCA_039030315.1 Pseudomonadota bacterium | reverse complement strand
GCAGTAACCGCTAACGGGTACTGCTCCGTTGAGGCCGCCATGCAGTTGCGGTTGAAGCCGCTGACCGAACGCAGGATCTCGCATGCAACGTTGATCAGGGCATCGGTGAACCGATCTTCTGGCGCAAGCAGAAGTGTAAACGGCACGAAACCGCCTTCCCTGACGCTCAAATGCGCTACTTTCAGAGGAAATACAGCCTCGCTGTTTTCTGACATACGGGCGACGTAGACCGAGATCAGCGTAAGAGCCAGATCCCGGCGCAACACCTCAGGGAAAAGCTTTGAAAGCTCATCCAGCGTCATGCTCCAGCCTGGCTGCACCGGCGCCTCGACCATACCGGTGGACGTTGCGGCTCCCGTGTAGAGCTCAATGTCAGGCAAGTGCGTGTATTCGACAGGAGTTGTCGCTGGAGCGACTTTCTCAACCAACTGAAGATTGTTCATTCCTATTGCCCTTCTCCGTCAGCGCGCTTTTCGGGCTTCCGAAGCACACCGACCCATCCCGGCCCCGGTGGAACTGACGCGCGGCATCTCACTTCCAGTTGCCCAATCACTGGCTGACCAGCCGTATCCGGGAAAATCTTGTGAGTTTCGGCAAATTGCATCGCGATGCAACATGTGCCTTGTCAGCGCGTTATGTTATAACATAACGTTACATTCACTCCCGTTAACAGCACGTTGACGCTCCCAGAAGATTCAAGGGACACCTCCATTCTCATGCCAGCACTCGAAACTCGCCTTCCCGTCACTGTTCTGTCCGGCTTCCTTGGTGCGGGCAAGACGACCCTTCTGAACAATGTTCTGAACAACCGCGAAGGCCGCCGCGTTGCGGTCATCGTCAATGACATGTCGGAAGTGAATATTGACGCCGATCTGGTGCGCGCGGACACCGAACTGAGCCGCACCGACGAAACGCTGGTCGAGATGTCGAACGGCTGCATTTGCTGCACCTTGCGCGACGACCTGCTGGCTGAAGTCCGGCGGCTGGCGGCGGAAGGGCGTTTCGACTACCTGCTGATCGAGTCCACCGGGATTTCCGAGCCCCTGCCCGTGGCAGCAACCTTCGAGTTCCGCGATGAGGCCGGCGTGAGCCTTTCCGATGTTGCCCGTCTCGACACCATGGTCACGGTCGTCGATGCGGTGAACCTGCTGCGCGACTATGCCAGCCACGATTTTCTGCGTGACCGGGGCGAGACCATGGGTGAGGAAGATGACCGCACCCTGGTGCACCTGCTGACCGACCAGATGGAGTTTGCCGACATCGTGATCCTCAACAAGGTTGATGATGCCACTCCGGATCAGGTCGATGCAGCCCGCAAGATCATCCGCAGTCTCAATGCCGATGCGGAGATCATTGAGACCAATTACTCCGAAGTGGCCGGCGAACGCATCCTCGACACCGGGCTTTTCGATTTCGAGAAAGCCCACGAGCATCCGATGTGGGTCAGAGAGCTCTATGGCTTCGCCGACCATGTGCCGGAGACCGAGGAGTATGGCGTCACAAGCTATGTCTACCGGGCGCACCGGCCGTTTATCCCGGAGAAGATCAAGGCGATGCTGAACGAGCCCATGCCGGGTGTGATCCGCGCCAAGGGGCACTTCTGGATTGCCACCCGCCCGGACTGGGTTGTCGAGTTTTCGCTTGCCGGAACGCTGTCGTCCGTCTCTCCGCTCGGAACCTGGTGGGCAGCCGTTCCCATGGAGCGCTGGCCTGATCATGAGAGCGCCAAGTCCTACCTCGCGGACCATTGGCAAGAGCCCTGGGGCGACCGGCGCCAGGAGATTGTCTTCATCGGCGCCGGGATCG
>JBCCEL010000587.1:0-1822 GCA_039030315.1 Pseudomonadota bacterium | reverse complement strand
GGAAGAGGGTGGGGAGGGATACACGCCGCCGGTGCGTGCGATCGCTGCGCTGCGCGCTCGCTGCCATGCGTTGGCACGGACGGCGCTGTGCCTCGTGCCGCGTCTAACGCGCTCGCTCGGCGCCTGCGGATATCGGACACTAGCGGTTTCGGCGCGAAGATGAGGGCCGCGCCGGGGTCCTGCAGCCATCCGGCCACCATGCCGGCCAGGGTTTCGGCAACTGCCTGCACGAGCGAACCGGCCAGCGTGACCGGGCTCGTTGCCCCCATCTGTCCGGCCGAGATGTACTGAACCGGAAAGCCGTGCCTGATCGCCTCCTCGGCGACGGCGCAGGATTCCGTCGCAAACCGCATGGGCGGCACCACATGGGTGCACATGATCGTCACGAACGGCCGGGCCCGGAAAGCATCTTCCCCACCGGCCGCGAGATAACAGATCTCCGCAACGGCCGGCATGTTGGCGGGATCGGAGACGGAGACGCAGACATGCTTGTCCGTGCCGGCGAGACAGGCATAGATCGTGTTGACATCAAGCTGCAGCGGATCGGCGGCATCGGTGCAGACCGCCGGGCGGCTGAACATGTGGATATGGTCCATGCGGTCGACGATGCGGGCCGCGTCATAGAGGTCCGCCGCTGTTGTCTGCCGGTAGGTGCCGGTGTCCATGTCGAGGATCGAGGGCGCGCCGCCGCCGGTGGAGGTGTGCACTTTCGGCCCGCATACATCGAGGGTCTCGCCGCGTCGGCTGAAGAGCTTGATATCCCGCCGGAAACCGGCAACGGCCCGTTCGACCAGGTCCTTGGGATAGATCAGCCGCCCACCGTCTTCAAGGCGGCCGCCTGCGCCGCACACCACGTCGATCATTGATGGCGTGGCCTGCGAGATCCCGAGAGTGCTCAGGAGATCCAGCACGGCAGCATGCACGCGGTCCATTTCCTCGCGCGTTAGAGGCAGGTAGCGGCCGCCGTGAACACCCGGCCAGACGGCTTGCGGCTGGTCCGCATTGTCACGGGCCCGCTCTTTCCGCCTCTGGGAGCGGCCGCGGCGTTCTTGCCGGACGGCAGGCGATGCCATGGGATCGTGTACCTGCAAATCTCTCAGTTGCCGGATGGTAGCCGTTGAAAAAAGCGCGCGACAACAGATATTTTCTGCTTCTATGGATGAAGGATTTTCATCTGTGAGGATGCGATCATGACACCGCCGCTGGCTGCATTGAGGACATTCGAACTGGTTGCGAGAACATTGAGCTTCAAGCGCGCCGCCGCCGAACTCGGCCTCTCGCCGACCGCTGTCAGCCACCAGATCCGCAAGCTGGAAGACGCGCTCGGTGAGGCGGTGTTCGAACGGCGGGTGCGGCAGGTGGAGTTGACGCCGAAGGGGCGCGAGCTTGCCGAGGCAGTGGCACCCGCTTTTGAAACGATCCAGCAGGCGGTCGAAAAGTTCACCCGGCCTGGCCGGCGCGCGATGGTGACTCTGGCCGCCGGCCCGCTGTTCACGTCCCGCTGGCTTGTACCGCGGCTGGATGCGTTCTGGACCGCGTTTCCCGACATTGATCTGAGGCTGCAGCATTCGCCGCTGCCCGTGTATCGGCAACTGACCGATGTCGATCTTGCCATTGCCTGGGGCGATGGGGACTGGACCGGCATGCAGGCAGACCTACTTTTGCGGGTTGAGGTCTCTCCCGTGCTGTCGCCGGATCTTGTGCCGGAGGCTTTGCCACTCCGGAAGCCGGCAGACGTCCTGCAGCTGCCGCTCCTGCATCAGCGCTCGACCGCGCCTTGGCGCGAGTGGCTGGGAGCGGCGGGCGTCGAGGCAGCCGGAGC
>JBCCEL010000586.1:0-1832 GCA_039030315.1 Pseudomonadota bacterium | reverse complement strand
CGTGACTGGAAGCGAACGGCTCGACGGTATATTGCGGCTGTCGCCGGGATGGCCGTATGGGGAATGGTGGCGGCTGGACCGGCGGGGGCCCAGCCCGCTTCGTCCGAGGCCGCATCCGCGGCGGATCGATCGGATCCGCGGTTGGTCGTACCAATGTTGGATTCCGACCGGGGCAAGCGGCTGTTCGTCGACAAGGGCTGCATACTCTGCCATTCGGTCAACGGCGTCGGCGGGCTGGCCGGGCCTGCGCTGGATGCGCCAGAGGACGGCGGCTATGTCGACCTCATGGATTTCATGGCACGGATGTGGCGCGGCGCTTTCGCGATGATCGAACTCCAGGGCATGGAACTGGGGTACCAGATCGATTTTTCCGGCCCCGAGCTTGCCGACATGGCGGCCTTCCTTGCGGACAAGGAAAAGCAGGAACGCTTTGGCGACGAGGATGTGCCCGATCTGATCAGGGATATGTTTATCCGAACGCCCTACGAGCTTGAGGACGGGCTGCAGGTCCCAAGCCGGCCCTGAACGAGCCGCCGTCGTGACGCTATATGCGGCGCTCGCCGATGACCGCTCGTTCGGCCGGAGCGGGATTGAATCCTGCCGGCCCGCGAAATAGGAACATTCGCCCTGTTTGATGATCGCACGGTAAAACGCGATTTTGGCGATAGTATAATATGGTTAATAGTTAAAATTGTGGAGAACTTATCCTAATAAAAAATATTATTATTATCAGGTATTATAGTAAATGAGCAAATTCCACTTTGAATTTTATAGGTTTCACCTATTATTTTTCGAATGGGAGGGGTGCTTGAGAAAAGGGAGAAAATGTCTCGGGCCCCCGTATTCTTGGTGGGTGGTAGCGACCTTTTTCGGCGTGGGCTCAGCGGGTTTCTGGAAAGTACTCCGTTCGAAGCGGTCGGCGAATTCACCACGTATCAGAGCTGTGTGAAGAGTTGCGAGGACGTGCCGGCACCGGCGCTCATCGTCTATGTCTCGTCCGGAGATATCGACGAGACGGCGAGCGCGGTCGACGCGCTGCTTGGCGCGTACGACACCGCACGTCTCCTGCTGCTGTCCTCCTCAATGTCGGTCGACGAACTGGGTGCATGCCTTCGCATGGGCGCGCGCGGCTACCTTCTCAACACGATCTCGAAGGAGGCCCTGATCCATTCACTGGCGCTCATCCTGTTGGGTGAGACCGTCTTTCCGTCCGATCTGGCCTACGCGTTGATGGGGGGCGGCCATGCGCTCGCCCATCCGGCGACGGCGCAGAAGCTCGGCGATCTGACCATGCGCGAAATCGATATTCTGCAGTGCCTTACGGAAGGACTGTCGAACAAGCAGATCGCCCGTCGTCTCGGTATCCGCGAGGCGACCGTGAAGATCCACGTGAAGTCGCTCATCGGCAAGTTGGGCGTGTCGAACCGGACCCAGGCCGCGCTTTGGGGAGTTCGGGCCGGCATTGACAATAACGCTTCGAATTCAGTCGCTTAGCGGCGGAAATCTGCCGAATATCTTCCTAAAATCTTGGGGGCGGGCGAGCGGGCGGTGCGGAATTCCCGCCCGAAAGACAGCCCCAAAGGGATACCGCTTAATCCCCTATACTGCCTCTGGCTCATTTATATCCCTCTGATACCTTACCTCTTGTGGACATCAAGCCGGATCGAAATCCGGTGACGGGTTATCCGATGGCGGTGCAGGCACGCCGCTTTTCGGGAAAACTCCGGTCCGCGGTTAGGTCTAAGGCGCTCCGCAAAGAGAGCGCCGGAACCAGGAAGGTATCAGGAGAGGTAGGATGCTTGGCACATCCCTTTTGCGCATCTTGCGCGACG
>JBCCEL010000585.1:0-1832 GCA_039030315.1 Pseudomonadota bacterium | reverse complement strand
GCCTTGGCTTATTGAGATTTACATTGACTCATTTCATGCTGAGCTCTTATGTAATAACAAGAGTAATAAGTGACTGTTGGCCTTGTCGCAAAAGTTGTCTATGCCGCACACAACCTATCGATCCTCAGCCACTTTCTTTCTCCCTATATCAATCAGCGTACGGACGAATACGGCGGCACGTTCGAGAACAGGCTGCGCCTGCTGCGCGAAGTGCTGGAGGACACCAGGGATGCAGTCGGCCGTGACCGCGCGGTCGCCCTGCGCTTTTCCGTGGAGGACGCGGACCCCTCCCACCAGCTGAGCGCCGAGGGCGAAGGCCGCGATGTGGTGGAGGCGCTGGCTGATCTGCCGGACCTTTGGGATGTTAACCTTTCGGGCTGGTCGGCGGATTCGTCCACCGCGCGCTTTGCCGAGGAAGGCTTTCAGGACGCATTCGTGTCCTTCGTCAAACAGGTGACGGACAAGCCGGTCGTCGGCGTCGGCAGGTACACATCGGCGGACACCATGGTGCGCCTCGTCAGGACCGGCGCCCTTGATCTCATCGGCGCGGCGCGGCCGTCGATTGCCGACCCGTTCCTGCCGGCCAAGATCAGAGACGACCGCATTGACGACATTCGCGAGTGTATCGGCTGCAACATCTGCGTTGCCTCCGATTCCTACGGCATCCCCATTCGCTGCACCCAGAACCCCACCATTGCGGAGGAGTGGCGGCGCAGCTGGCATCCCGAGGTGATCCCCTCAGCAGAACAAGAGCTGAATGTCCTGATCGTCGGCAGCGGGCCGGCAGGGCTGGAGTGCGCCTGGACCCTGGCTCGGGCAGGTCATCATGTGACGCTGGCCGAAGAGCGCGATGAGTTTGGAGGGCGAGCGGTTCGCGAATCCACGCTGTCCGGGCTGTCTAGCTGGCGGCGGGTGGCGGATTACCGGATTCACCAATTGCAGCAACAGGGCAATGTGGAACTGTTCCTGAACAGCTCCCTTGGTGCCGAGGACGTGCTTGAGTTCGGCGCGGACCATGTTGTCCTCGCCACGGGCTCTGCCTGGCGCAGAGATGGCGTGGGCAGCAGCCGATACAACAGCCTGGATGTCCAGGACGAAACGGAGCTCATGACACCCGACGATATCCTCGCCGGCGACACGCCGGGTGCCCGCGTCCTCATCTATGACGACGACAATTTTTACATGGGAGGTGTGCTGGCCGAACATCTTGCGCGGGCGGGCCACGGGATAACCATCGCGACGCCCATGCCCGAACTCTCGGCCTGGACAGGTCATACGCTCGAACAGGCCCGGATCGTACGCCGCCTCGCTGAGCTGGGCGTGATCTGGCATACCAACCTTTCGCTCGAAGGAGTTGTGGGCGACCAGGCCCGATTTTGCTGCTCGTTCACCGGCTCAAGCAAGGCGGAGATTGAGTTCGACACTTTGCTGATGCTCGGGGCAAAGCTGCCCCGCAACGAGCTGTCGCGTGCTCTGCAGGACGAGCTTCCGGACGGCCATCTGTGGTCGGCTGGCGATTGCCTCGTTCCCGGGATAATCCAGGCCGCGGTCTATTCCGGCCACCGCACGGCCCGGCTGATCAACGGCGACCAGCTTGCCGGCGCGAGGTTCCGGCGCGAGATCAGCGGGCTGGCCGCCTAGAGAACCTTGTCCTTGAACTTGCAGATGTCCGGCACCGGACAGACCGGGCATTCGGGCTTACGCGCCTTGCAGGTATAGCGGCCATGCAGGATGAGCCAGTGGTGGGCGTGAAGCATGAATTCATCCGGCGTCACCTTCAGGAGCTTCTGCTCGACCTCATCGACATTCTTGCCCGGGGCAAGGCCGGTGCG
>JBCCEL010000584.1:0-1838 GCA_039030315.1 Pseudomonadota bacterium | reverse complement strand
CTCCGGTCCGAGTGCTTCGGTCCGAGTGCTTCCTAATAGGGAGTTGGGTTGGAGGTACAGCCAGGAATTGGCTTCTGAATTGTCTCCTTGACGGAGACGGATTCTGGCGGGCGTGGAAGAATTGAGTGATGTATTCTGTTCTGGAGACGTTCAAGGCGACGCATGCGTGGAAAATGTGGACCCCGGTATGGTCTACGAAGTCCTCGAGCCAAATGCCAGTGGTCTCGTCGCGCATGACGTGGGAGTAGAAGATAATCTGGTGGGCGCGCATCGCGGGAGCTCGATCCGGAGGGCGCCCTGGCTACCGCGCGCGACCTGGACGACGCTGCGTCACGGGGCCAATGGAAGGGCCCGCTGCACGGTTTGCCGATCGGCGTCAAAGACCTTTTCATGACCGCCGGCATGCGCACCACCTACGCTTCGCCGATCTACGCCGACTTCGTGCCCGACACCGACCATCTGATCGTCGAGCGGGAGAAACAAGCCGGCGCCGTGCTGCTCGGGAAAACCAATACGCCGGAGTTCGGCGCGGGCGCGCAAACGTTCAACGCCGTGTTTGGCACCACGCTGAACCCCTACGACCTCAGCAAAACATGCGGCGGCAGTAGCGGCGGCAGTGCGGTCGCGCTTGCCTGCGGTATGGCCGCATTGGCTGATGGCAGCGACTTCGGCGGTTCGCTGAGAGCCCCGGCCGCCTGGTGCAACATCGTCGGCCTGCGTCCATCGCCAGGACGCGTGCCGAGTTATCCGACCAAACTTGGATGGTCCACGCTGAGTGTGCACGGCCCGATGGCAAGAACCGCGGCCGATCTCGCGCTTTTCATGTCGGGCATCGCCGGACCCGATCCCCGGTCACCAATTTCAATTGAGCAATCCCCAGATATCTTCGCCGCTCCTATCGAGAGGGACTTCCGCGATGTGAAGATCGCCTGGAGCCAGGATCTCGGCTATTTGCCGGTGGATGATGAGGTGGCTGCGCTTTGCGAAGCCCAAAGACATGTCTTTAGCGACATCGGCTGCAAGGTGGATGAGACTCACCCCAACATGCAGGGCGCAAGCGATATCTTCAAAATCCTGCGCGCCGCGAAGTTCGCCGTGGACCGGCGCGACGAACTCGCCGAGCACCGAGACCAAATCAAGCAGACCGTTATCGACAACGCCGAAGCCGCCTACAAGCTGGGCCCGCTCGATACCAGCAAAGCAGAAGAACGACGCACGGCGCTCTGGCAGCACGTGCGCGAATTCATGGAAGAGTATGAATTTCTCGTCTGGCCCGTTAACCCGGTGCCGCCATTCCCGGCAAGTCAGGAAACACTGATGGCAGTGGGCGGCGTCAAGATGGAAACGTACGTTGACTGGGGCGCGCTCCGTCACGTGGTGTCTGTCGTTGCGTTGCCGTCTGTGAGCGTGCCAGTTGGTTTTACGCAGGAAGGTCTGCCGATTGGTCTGCAAATTACCGGGCGACACAATCAGGACTTCGCAGTCCTGCAACTCGCGCATGCTTTTGAAGCTGCAACCGGGTTCTGGAAGCAGCGGCCCGAGCTTTGACGGGTGCCCCGCCGCGCGCCGAGGCTATCGGATTAGCCTTACGAGTTGGTTGATACCCGAAATTGGGTAGGTTCTCATTAACGCCCGAGGTTCGTTCTCGAAATCTTCGGTTTGCTCTGGTATCTATGGTTGCTGCAGGGGTCGGATTAGCGAGTCTGCGTGCTATACGGACCAATACTGCTTTAAAACACGGAGGCTAGGGGATTTGCGTGCTACACGGACCATTACCGCGTTACAACACGGCCTTAGGCCATCCAATACCTGTTCGGCGGCATGGAGATGCGTACCGG
>JBCCEL010000583.1:0-1847 GCA_039030315.1 Pseudomonadota bacterium | reverse complement strand
GAGGGATCACCGGCGTATCCGTGGTTGCCCCGTCCTCATCCAGAACCGCGACCCGCAACTCGATTTGCCCAACGTAACCGTTCGGTCCCCAACAATGGCGGAAGACGAGGACAAGAAAGAGCGAGAGGTCCTCGACACACAGCAGACAACAATGGCGGAAGACGAGGACAAGAAAGAGCGAGACCCACAACCCGTGTTTAAAACCCAACAATCGCAGGCGTTTTGCATAAAAACCCCCACAACTGTTGCGGGCGATTCCGTGATTCCATAGACTCAACTCAAACGGGCAGGATCAACCGGGCCCGAAGCATGAGGCAGCAGATTTTGACCCAGACCAGATCAGGGGTATTGGCCGCGATTGCCTGTGTGATCGCTGCTGGCATGGCCGGCGCAGAAGTGCCCGAGCCGCCGAAGTCCCCGGAAACGGATCCGACTGTCGCGAAGACCGAAACCAGGACCGCACCTGCGGCGCCTTCGGCCTGGAACAGCGGCGGGTTCACGTTCAAGCGCGTCAAGCCCACGGATCGGGATGGCGGCAAGATGATCAATATCCAGGTGGAGCCCAGGCAGGAGGTGGCGCGCGCCCTGCCCCATATCCTCGATGTGCCGCGTGATGTGCTTCCCAAACCCAAAAAGCCCACGCATTCGGTCAAGCCCGGCAGCACGATGGACTGGTTCTGGGCCGATGTCTCGCCCGCGCTGGGGGATGCCGATTTCGGCAAGCTGGAACTGGCCATGATGGCGCTGGACCGGAAGGGGTCTGAGGCCGCGCGCCTGACCCCCCGGCCCGAGACGCTGGACCGGATCGTCGAAGAATTCGGCACCGAGATCCTGAAGGCCACGACCGGCACGCAGATCTCGCCTGCCCTGGTGGTCGCGGTGATCGCGGTCGAAAGCGCCGGGCGGCCCAAGGTCAAAAGCCATGCCGGCGCCATGGGCCTGATGCAGCTGATGCCTGCCACGGCGCGGCGTTTCGGTGTCACGGATCGCGGCAATCCCAGCCAGAATATCCGCGGCGGGGTCAAATATCTGGACTTCCTGCTCAATGAATTCCGGGGCGATGCGGTGCTCGCACTGGCGGGCTACAACGCGGGCGAAGGCGCTGTGCAGCGCAGCGGCGGGGTGCCGAACTATGACGAAACCCGCGCCTATGTGCCCAAGGTTGTCGCCGCCTGGCGCCTGAGCCGGATGATGTGCATGCAGCCGCCGATCCGCGCGACAGACGGATGTCTGTTTCTGAACCTGAAGGTGGCGGGGGGCTGACCTCTTACCTCGGGACGGGCGGCGCTGTCAGATGTGTGAGGGCTCAAGGGTCGTTGCGACGGTTTCCGCTATCTTAGTTTCATCATCTCTTCTTTGAACGCCTCGGTTGGTGTGCGCCATCCGAGGCACTTTCTGGGTGTGCCGTTCAGGCGGTCGCAAATCGCCTTCATATTGCGATTTGAGAGCGTCGCGAGCTGGGTTTCGCGGGGAAGGTATCGGCGCGCGCGTTTGTTCAGGTTCTCGACCGATCCTTTTGCCAAGGTGCTTGGGGATCACAGAATCAGCTGTCAGTTCCTATGCCCGACTTAAGCTTGTGCCATGCGAGGAACTCAAAGCCTCGATCAAAGGTGATGGAGCGGCGCGCTGCGCGATTCGGTGGCGGTCTTCGCGCTCTAGGCGGCGAACCGCTGCGGTCCGGGAGGTCAGGCGGCAGCAGCCCGGATCGCACAGGGCCCTTCTAGCACGCGCCGGTTTCAAGCATGGCTGTCGCGTCCTGAGAAAACGCGCCGCTGACCTGTTTTCCATCCTGATTCAGGAGGACCCGCGCCCCCTCTATCTCGGAACCCGAGACCGTGATCTGGCGG
>JBCCEL010000582.1:0-1864 GCA_039030315.1 Pseudomonadota bacterium | reverse complement strand
GTGCCGAGCCGCATGAATGTCGGCCAGATCCTTGAGACCCATCTTGGATGGGCCTGTCGAGGGTTAGGGGTCCAGATCGGTGAAGCCCTGGACGCCTATCAGCAGAGCCAGAAAGTGAAGCCGGTCCGTGACGCGTTGAAGAACGCCTATGGCAAGGATCCGATGATCGATGGCATGTCGGACGATGACATCGTCACCATGTCGCAGAACCTCCGCGGCGGCGTGCCGATTGCGACTCCGGTGTTTGACGGCGCCAAGGAAGAGGACATTGTCGACATGCTGAACCGGTCCGGGCACGATCCGTCCGGTCAGGTGACCCTCTATGACGGTCGCACAGGCGAGGCCTTCGATCTCCCGGTGACGGTGGGATACATCTATATTCTCAAGCTGCACCACCTGGTCGACGACAAGATCCACGCCCGGTCCATCGGTCCGTACTCGCTGGTCACACAGCAGCCGCTGGGCGGTAAAGCGCAGTTCGGCGGCCAGCGGTTCGGCGAGATGGAGGTCTGGGCACTCGAAGCCTACGGCGCCGCCTACACCCTGCAGGAGATGCTGACGGTCAAGTCGGACGACGTGGCAGGCCGCACCAAGGTCTACGAGGCCATCGTGCGCGGTGATGACACGTTCGAGGCCGGCATCCCGGAAAGCTTCAACGTTCTGGTCAAGGAAATGCGCTCTCTTGGCCTCAACGTCGAGCTGCAGGATCTGGAGCAGAACTAGAAATTTGCCGCCGGGCGGGATGCCCGTCCGGCGGCCCATTCATTGTTGCGTCCTTAAGGGCCCTGAGCAGGGGCCGGAAATACAGGGGTGAAAACCCAAAAAGCGGACCGCCAATCCGCCAAAAGGAGATCAGAGCTCATGAACCAAGAGGTCATGAATATCTTCAATCCCGTCGGTCAGCCACAGACGTTCGACCAGATCAGGATTTCGATCGCCAGCCCGGAAAAGATTCTCTCCTGGTCATTCGGTGAGATCAAGAAGCCGGAAACAATCAACTACCGGACATTCAAGCCGGAGCGCGACGGACTGTTCTGCGCCCGGATCTTCGGACCGATCAAGGACTACGAGTGCCTTTGCGGCAAGTACAAGCGGATGAAGTACAAGGGCGTCATCTGCGAAAAGTGCGGCGTCGAGGTTACGTTGTCCAAGGTGCGCCGTGAGCGGATGGGCCATATCGAGCTGGCCGCGCCGGTCGCGCATATCTGGTTCCTGAAGTCGCTGCCGAGCCGGATAGCGCTGCTGCTCGACATGACCTTGAAGGATGTTGAACGCGTTCTCTATTTCGAGAACTACATCGTCCTGGAGCCGGGCCTCACGGATCTCAAGGAGTATCAGCTCCTGAGCGAAGAGGACTATCTCGCCAAGCAGGACGAGTTTGGCGACGATGCCTTCACGGCCGGGATCGGCGCAGAGGCCATCCGCGAAATCCTGATGGGTCTGGATCTAGAGAAGATCGCCGTTGATCTTCGCGTGGAAATCGCCGAGGCAACCACCGAGCTGAAGCCGAAGAAGCTGGCAAAACGCCTGAAGCTGATCGAGGCGTTCACCGCATCAGGCAACCGCCCGGAATGGATGATCCTCACTGTTGTGCCGATCATTCCGCCGGAACTGCGTCCGCTGGTTCCGCTGGATGGCGGCCGGTTCGCGACCTCTGACCTCAACGACCTTTATCGTCGCGTGATCAATCGGAACAACCGTCTGAAACGCCTGATTGAGTTGCGCGCGCCGGACATCATCATCCGGAACGAAAAGCGGATGCTGCAGGAGTCGGTCGACGCCCTGTTCGACAACGGCCGCCGCGGCCGCGTCATCACCGGCGCCAACAAGCGCCCGCTGAAGTCCCTGTCAGACATGCTGAAGG
>JBCCEL010000581.1:0-1899 GCA_039030315.1 Pseudomonadota bacterium | reverse complement strand
GCACAGAGTAGCACACTTTCCGCCCGGCCCAAAATTCCGCGGGACCAACTGGCCGCACTAGTCGTTCTTCGGAATAACGTCCCCGAAGCCGGCCGCCCGCAGAGATTGGCCGGTTTCATCCTCAATCATCTTGACCACATGCGGAGTCCAGGCGTTGCCTCCATGAGTCTCGCGCGCCTCTTCAAACAGGCGTTTGACCAGAGCGTTGAGCTTCAGCGGGATGTTGTGCTTTTCGCCCAGGCCCGCGACGAAGCCGAGATCCTTCAGGCCGAGATCCAGGGTGAAGCCGGTATTGTAGGAGCCGTTGAGGATGACAGGCGCCCAGTCCTCAAACTCCCGAGATGAGCCAGAGCTTGCACAGATCGCCTCATAGGTCTTCGCCAGATCGAGCCCGCCGGCCTTGGCAAGCGCCAGGGCCTCGCCCGCGGCCACCAGGTCTATCAGGCACAGCATGTTGGAGATCACCTTGACGAGCGCGGCCGAGCCGAGCGGACCCATGTGGATGATCTGGCCGCCCATGATCTCAAGTGCTGGACGGCAGCGTCCCAGCACGGCCTTCTCCCCGCCGGTCAGAATGGTCATCTCGCCGCGCGCCGCCCGGTGCAGGCCGCCGGTGAGCGGGGCTTCAAGCACCGCGATACCCCGTTCCCCGGCGCTTGCGGCAAAGCGCTTGATGTCCTCCACCCCGAGGGTGCTCATCTCGATCCAGAGACTGCCCGGCGTCATGGCGGCGAAGGCGCCGTCCTCGCCAAGGACGACCGCTCCGGTCGCCGCGGGCGACGGCAGGCAGGTGATCAGGGCATCGGCATCGGTCGCCGCGTCGGCAACACTTGCCCCGGGCCGGGCACCCATTGCCGCAAGACCTGCGACCGCCTCTTCATCGAGATCGAAGACGGTCACATCCTGCCCAGCCACCACGAGATGGCCCGCCAGCAGCGCCCCCAGATTTCCAAGACCGATGAACCCGAGCTTCATGGCATCAGGATCTCAGGCGCGCCACGCAGGTGATTTCCACCAGACTGCCCCCGAACAGCTTCTCCGATTGCACACAGGTCCGCGCCGGATAGCGGCCGGGCGAGAAGAACGTGGCGTAGACGTCGTTCATGGCATCGAAATCGTCCAGATCGGCGAGATGCACATCCACCCGGACCACGTCCGACAGGTCCAGCCCGCATTCATCGAGGATCAGATTGATGACGCTCATGACTTCATGGGTCTCATCGCCCGCATTTCCCAGAACCGCCCGGCCGGCCGGAAAGTCCGCCGCCACCACCCCGGCCACAAAGGCATAGCGGTCATCCATCACCACGCTGGTGAAAGGGGCGTTGTGTTCAATGATGTTGGGGAAACTGAGATGGCGGATCATGAGTGGTCTCATACCTTCATAAAGAGCGCGGATAAAGCCGCAGCGGCGCTGCCGGGCGCGCGAACAACAATTTTCAACATATGTATTGATATTTGCCTCAAATGAGACATATATGTCTCATGACGACAATCAGACCCACCACCAGGGACGCAATCATCGAAGCGGCGTTCCGGACCTTCGGCAAGCACCCCGGCGCTTCCCTTGCGGAGGTTGCCAAACTCGCGGGTGTGGGCCGTGCAACACTGCACCGGCATTTCAGTTCGCGCGAAACTCTTATGCTGGCGCTGGCGAGCACGGCGATGGAGGAACTGGACACCGCCATCGAGGCGGCGGCAGCGGACGCGGAAAGCCACACCGACGCCCTGCGGCGCATCCTGACCGCCGCTATCCCCCTTGCGGAACGCCAGTGGTTCTTGACCCACGAACCGGTCATGCAGGATCCGGCGATCAAGGCCGCCTACAGATCGGATCACGAAGCCCTGTGCGCGGCGGTCGATGCAGCGAAGGGCGAAGGAACATTTGATCCGACCGTG
>JBCCEL010000580.1:0-1917 GCA_039030315.1 Pseudomonadota bacterium | reverse complement strand
TTGCAAACGACACAGGCTCTCGTGCGATGCCAGCTCCGCCATGGCCTGGATGATGAAGAGACACATGGCGGACATATCCTCCTCGAATTTCGTCAGCATCGCGCCTGCAGGCGCGATGTAGTTCGAGTCAAAGACCTCGGTCACCAGATCGCGTTCGCGTCCGGAGATATCGGGGGCAGAGAGGAAAATACGGCTCATAAGCAGAGTTCTTTCTTGTTTGTCTGGGCCGCTACGCGGCTGCCATCCACCGCCGTCCGACATGGGGCCTCGAACCAATGGCGGCCCGTCATGTCGGACCCCCTCCCAACCACCCCTCGGAACGGTGACCATGGCGGGTTGGGTGCGGGGTGGTGGGCGGTTCTCCTCAAATCATAACATCTTCCGCCAGACCGTGCGGTTGATGTAATCGACATAGCTCAAGACGATGCGCACCACCTTCAGCGAGAAGTTGTCGACATCATAGTCGCCAACCAGGCGGAAGCGGCGCTCGCCCTCGATATGATCGCCCGTGACCACGTTCACCGCGCGCACCACGGCATCGGGCTTCAGGCCGGACATGATCAGGACGCCCTCGTCCATGCCCTCGGGCCGCTCGTGCGCCTGGCGCACGGTGATGGCCGGCACGTTCAGGATCGAGCTTTCCTCGGTGATCGTGCCTGAATCCGAGATCACGCAGAAGGCTTCCTTCTGCATCTTGTTGTAGTCGAAAAAGCCCATGGCTTTCAGGAACTGCACGCGTTCATCCATGTTCTGTTCTTTATTTGCCTCGCGGCCCAGCGCTTCCAGCCGTTTCATGGTGCGCGGGTGGGTGGCGACGATCACCGGCATGTCGAAGGTCGTGGCCAGCGCGTTCAGGCTGTCGAGCAGATCGTTGAAGTTCTGCTCTGAATCGACGTTTTCCTCGCGGTGGGCCGAGACGATGAAGAATTTTTTGGGCTCGACGCCCAGGCGGGGCAGGATGTCCGAGGCCTCGATCGCCTCCATGTTGTAGGTCAGGATCTCCTTCATCGGAGATCCCGTCTTGATCACCGTCTCGGGGCGCAGGCCCTCGTTGATCAGGTATCGCCGCGCGTGTTCCGTCAGCGGCATGTTGATGTCCGAGAGGTGGTCGACGATCTTGCGGTTCAGCTCTTCGGGCACGCGCTGGTCGAAGCAGCGGTTGCCGGCTTCAAAGTGAAAGACCGGGATCTTGCGGCGCTTGGCGGGGATGACGGCCAGGCACGAATTGGTGTCGCCGTAAAGCAGCACCGCGTCGGGCTGCTCGGCCTCCAGCACCTTGTCGGCCTTGGCGATGACCTGCCCGATGGTCTCGGCGGCGTTCTCGCCGGCCGCTTCCAGGAAATGGTCGGGCTGGGGCACGCCGAGGTCCTCGAAGAAGACCTGGTTCAGCTCGTAATCGTAGTTCTGGCCGGTGTGGACCAGCACGTGCTCGGTATGCTTCGAGATCTCGGCGATCACACGGCTCAGCTTGATGATCTCGGGCCTTGTGCCCACGATGGTCATGACTTTCATGGGGTGTGTTCCTGTCTTTGAGACGCCTGCGGGCAGGATGGCTTGTGTCTTTTGGCGCGAAGCTCGCCATCCACCGCCCGGTCGTCAGACCGGGCCGCGGCCGACCTCCCCCCGGAGGACGCGATGGCGATGCCGCCTAAAACACGCATGGAATTGCTGCTTGAAAGGGATCACGTGGGCCAGAGGTCGCCTGCGTCCTCCAGGTCGGCCGCGGCCCTCCGCGCATCGCACAAAGGGGCTGCACTACAGCGTCTCCAGCAATTTCTCGGACGTATACGCGATCTGCTCTTCCGTCAGGCCCACCCAGGTGGGCAGGCAGATGCCGCGGCGGAAGCATTCCTCGGAGTTCGGGAAATCTTCCGGCGTGTAGCCGAGATGCGCGTAACAGGGCTGGCGGTGGAACGG
>JBCCEL010000579.1:0-1925 GCA_039030315.1 Pseudomonadota bacterium | reverse complement strand
CGGATCGTGGCTGACCAGATGCTGGACATGACCTCGATGAAGGAACTTCTGGCAAAAAATTGGTGACACCCATGGCGAAGCGCAAAGCCGTGGGTTTTCTGATCAGCGAGATCGGCCTGAGCGAACGCAGGGCCTGTCGGATCGTCAGGCTGTCTCGATCGGTGCAGCAATATCGCCCGCTGCTCAAAGATGACGTGGCAGCCATCAAGCGCATGAAGGAACTGGCGTCAGAGAACCGGCGCTATGGTTATCTGCGGTTGCACGCGATGCTGCGGCGCGAGGGATTGGTCGTGAACCGCAAGCGGACCTATCGGCTCTATACCGAGCAGGGCTTGCAGGTGCGCACCAAGAAGCGCAGGAAGCTGCCCCGGCGCGACCGGATTGCCCCTCAGGTGCCGGACCTTCCGATGCAACGTTGGTCGATGGATTTCGTCGGCGATCAGCTGGCTGATTGCCGGCGGTTCCGTGTGCTCAACATCGTCGATGATCATAGCCGGTTTTGTCCCGGCCAGATCGTCGACGTATCGATACCGGGCGCCAGGTTGGCCCGTTTTCTCGACGACTTGGCGCCGCGGTTCGGGCTACCGGAGGAGATCATCCTCGATAACGGACCCGAAGGCACCAGCAAGGCGATGTTCGACTGGTCTGAACGGACCAGCGTGCGTCTGCGGTTCATCGAACCAGGAAAGCCAGTTCAGAATGCTTTCGTAGAGAGCTTTAACGGCAAGTTCCGAGATGAATGCCTGAACCTGCACTGGTTCCGTTCCCTGCGCCATGCCCGCGAGGAGATCGGTCGATGGCGCCACCACTACAACACCAAGCGCCCACATTCGGCGCTCGGATATCTCTCACCAACGGAGTTCCTGATGAAATCCACCGCGCCAGCGCTTGAGACTCTTGCGGTCTCCACGCTGCCGCTCAACACTGAAACCCAACCGGAAGATTCCAGATCAAACCGGCCCTAGTCGAGGGGGAAGGTCAGAACATGTGAAAATTGGTGAGCGGCTGACGCGACAAGGCCAACCTCTGCCCAACTTGAAGCCGCTGCCATATGTTGTCCGTCAGGACATTCAGACCGGCGGCAGCAAGAAGTAGATGGCCTCGCGTCTCAATTTGCCATGCCCGCGATGCCGGGTGTGTAGACGGCGACATTGCATCTGCCACAAGGGCGGATGGCCGATGGGCCAAAGCCGGTTCGGTCTAATCCGAATCTGATCTGACAACTTCACAGGCAAGCCTTCGGAAACGGTGCGTGGTCACCGAACGATGGAGGCTTGCCTTCTTAAGAGGACAGACACGATGAAGCAGCAAGCGCCGAAGGGTGACAGTGACTTCGTGAAGACAATTCGAAGCCTCTCCTGGATCGTTGCCTTGGGAGGGACATTCATCGCCTTTCCTCCGGCATTCGATGCAACTTCACCATTTGTCCTAGGATACACAGCAAGAGCTTATGATCCAACGTGGGTGCCGTTTGTGTATCTAATTTGGTTCGGTTTGTTGGTGCTGCTGATCTACGCTTTGATCCAGCTCGTATTGAGCACCGGATTGTCAGCATTCGGCCTTTGGTTGGCACGGCGGATGGTAAGCCGTAGGCCGCCCCGCTAGATCATGGCAGCGCCCTTCAATCAGGAACATCTTCACGGCTCTGCCCGATTTGCAGAATACGAAGAGCTTGTAGATGCAGGCATGCTGGACCCGTCGCCCACGGCGTCGATGATCGGGTTTGCCTTGACCGGCGAGCCGCTCTTCTATCACGGAGCGGGTGGGCAATTATTGGTGGCTCCCGCAAGATCCGGCAAGCTCCGAGATATTCTCGCCTATAATATTCTCTCCGGGCTGAATCAGCGCATCTCGCAACTGATCCTCGATCCGCGCGGCGAAGGCGCAGCGATTTCCCGAGATCAAACGGCGGACGAGAAACACTG
>JBCCEL010000578.1:0-1929 GCA_039030315.1 Pseudomonadota bacterium | reverse complement strand
CTGCGGCGGGCACCACAGTTTCTGCGGGCCCACATGGGAATAGGGGAAGAGACCGCGCCGGTAGCACTCGATCAGCCGCTCCGCGGAGGGCGTGCCCAAGAGCCCGCAGAACCCGTCCGCCCGGTCATTGGCCCAATGCGGCTCCGGCAGCTCGTCGAAACCGCCTGGCCCGAGCGCATGGGCCGCGATCCGGCCCCACAGATGCGGCAGCTGGCCTATCCGGCCGGGCTTCAGCGCATAGGCGGTGCCGAGCGCAATCCGGCTGGCGGCATCTGAAAGGGTTTCACTGGGGATTTTGGGGGCGCGGCGCTTCTGCCCGAGCGCTGGCGCGTGCACGCTAAGCTGGTCACTCATACTCAACTCACACTTTGGTTGGGCTGGCGCCGATCCGGGCCGCAGCCGGTTCCAATCCTCAATGGGGAATGCTACGGCATGCCCGTCATCAAGGGTTTCGTAATCATAGTGCCCAACTCCTCAACAGACTATGAACTGAACCGCATCAATGCGATCGATCTCACCCTGAGCGATGCTGGCTGGCCGTTCGCCGTGGAGAACGCGGCGGCCATCGCGGAGCACTGGGCAGGGTGCACGAGAGACAACCCGGCGCTCTTCAACGGCAACGTCTTTCTCATGTCCTCAGGCGGCCTTGAAGGCAGCCGCCTGACCGCCGAGCTCATCGAAGTCGACTATGCCAGTTTCCTCACCTGGCGCGACTGGGGCTGGCCCGACAAGACCGCGCACGATCTCTACGGATCGGCCATCGTCCTTTCCAGCGACGGCGCCATGCTGGTGGGCCGCATGTCGCCCCACACGGTCAATGCCGGGCTGCTCTATCCGCCCGGCGGCTCGCTCAACCGGGATGATCTCCTGGCAGGCAACAAGGTGGATCTCTTCGGCTCCATCGCCCGGGAACTCGCGGAGGAAACCGGCCTGGATGCCGCTGAAGCCGAAGCCGGCGAGGTCTACATGGCCTCGTTCGATCAGCGCATCGCCATTGGCCAGGTGCTCAGGTTTCCCCATGACGCAGCCGAACTGGTGCGGAAGTTCTCCATTTTTCTGGAAAGCGAGCCCGATCCGGAGCTGGAGCAGATCCTGATGATCCGCAACGTGGCCGAACTCGCCGGGCACAAGAAGCCGCCTCATGCGGAGGCATTCGCCTCCGCGGTGCTTGGAAGTGCCACAGCGGATGCTTAAGTAACCGGCTGGTCTCATCCCTTCAGGAGCACATCCGCATGGCCCGAGAATTCCGCACCCTCGATGTCTTCACCACGGAAACCTTCGGTGGAAACCCGCTTGCCGTCGTGATGGATGGCCAGGGCCTCAGCACCGACGATATGCAGACCATAGCGGCGGAGTTCAATCTGTCCGAGACCACGTTCATTCTGCCGCCGGACGATCCGGCCAATGCTGCGAATGTCCGCATTTTCACCCCCAAGTCGGAACTGCCCTTTGCCGGTCACCCCACGGTCGGCACCGCGATCGTGCTCGCCGGCGAAATGCACGGCGATGCCTACGAAACCGAGTTGCGGCTGGAGGAGAAGGTCGGCCTCGTGAAAGTCGAGGTTTCTAAGGCGGCCGGTGAGCCGGCTTACGCTCAGTTCTCCGCCGCCGTGATGCCCGAGGTCGGAGACGGCGAGCCCTCGGCTGCGGCCGCCGCGGCGGCGATCGGTCTGTTGCCGGAGGACATCGGATTTGCCGGCCATGAGGTCGGTGCGGTCAGCGCCGGAAACGGCTTTGTCTTCATCCCCGCGGCGAACCGGGAGGCGCTCGCCCGGGCCTGGCCCGACATGACCGCATGGCGGGCTGCCGGCTTCCCGGAAGGCATGGTCGGCGTGTTCGCCTACACGCAAGGTGGCGAGAGCGCCGATGCCCATTGGCGCGGACGCATGTTCGGGCCGGATCAGGGCATCATGGAGGACCCGGCAACCG
>JBCCEL010000577.1:0-1933 GCA_039030315.1 Pseudomonadota bacterium | reverse complement strand
TTCACGCGCCGAAGGGCCGATTTTATCCAACACACCCGCCGGAATGCCGATATCGATGACCCGCACCTCACTGCAGGCGGCTCGGCCGGGGTGGAGGACGTGGCCGGGCTTCTTCCGGAAGAAGGTGACCGTCAGCTCCGAAGAGAAGGCGGGACCCAGGGCCCTGCCCGTGAGGCCGTCAATGCCGCTCGGAATATCGATGGAAACGACTGGCACATCAGATTCACCGGTCTGCAGGGCCAGCGCCGCAGCCACACCTTCCAGGGGCCTGGTCAGGCCTGCCCCGAACAGCGCGTCGACAAGGAGTGTCGCACCGACAAGGCTGGCTTCGCCCAGAACTTCTGTCCCGCCGCTCCAGTCTGATGCCGCCTGAGCCGCATCCCCTTTCAACCGGACCATATCTCCCAACAGGTGAAGCCGGACTGTCCAGCCGCGTTCCGCGAGTAGCCTGGCCACGACAAAGCCGTCGCCGCCATTGTTGCCGGGGCCGCACAGAACCAGCGCCGTACCGGGCGACCAGCGCTCGCAGATTTCGTCAGCAACGCCCTTGCCTGCAATCTCCATCAACTCGTAGCCGCTGATGCCGCCCTCGATTGCCAGGCGGTCGGCACGGTACATTTCTTCCGGTGTCAGCAGGCAGAATTGCTGGTTCATCCGATCAACTGGCCGTGTTTCCGTTCAACTGTCCCCGCAACTCCCTCACCTCGCGCTGCAGGCTCTTGATTTCATCAAGGATGTGCTCGGTTTCGCTGAGCAGTTCCTGGCGTGAGGCGTCTGCTTCAACCTCATGCTCCTTCTGCATGGCATCGACGATGATACCGATGAACAGGTTCAGCACGGCGAACGAGGTGGTGATGATGAAGGGGACGAAGAAGGCCCAGGCATAGGGATAGGTTTCCATCACCGGGCGAACGATGCCCATGGACCAGCTTTCCAGGGTCATGATCTGGAAGAGGGAGTAGCCGGACTCCCCGATGGTGCCGAACCATTGCGGAAACGCATCGCCGAACAGCTTCGTTGCCATGACCGAGAAAACGTAGAAGATCAGCAGCAACAGAAGCACGACGGATCCCATGCCGGGAATGGCGGCCAGCAGGCCCGTTACGACGCGGCGGATCGATGAAACCCCGGAAATGAGACGCAGAACGCGCAGGATCCGGAAAGCACGCAGGACCGACAGAGAGCCGGTGGCCGGCACCAGGGCAACGGCCACGACGCAGAAGTCGAAGACGCGCCAGGGATCTTTCCAGAATAGCACCGGGCCGCGCACATACATGCGCAGGACGATTTCGGCGACGAACACCGCAAGTATGATCTTGTCGATAATCCCCAGAACTGAGCCGTATTGCGCCATGATCGGCTTGCTGGTCTCCATGCCGAGAGTGATCGCGTTGATCACGATCAGGCCCATGACACATCTTTCGAACCAGGGGTTTTCGATGATCTCGAGCAGCTTGGCGCGCATTTCAGAACGGGTCCTCGTGGCCGAAGGCGGGAAGTGGTATGCGTGCCCTAATTGTGGGGGAAACGCCCGGGCGTCAATCGCTGCAGGCTGAAAAAATTGGACTGGTGTCGTCAGGTCCACTGTTCATTTGTGCATAAATTATAGGCAATTGCGTATTTCATGGGCATTTTAGCAGGTGATTTCATAGGCAAACCAAATTCAACCTATTGAAAACATACAACTATTTTTCCCCATCAGAACTGGCACGCATGATGCTATTGCGCGGTTGGTTAACATCCGTGCCTGCCATGACGCCTGCGCGGATGTGAATTAAGCAAACTCAAGCAGGCGAAAGGGACGGCCTTGAAGAAAATCGAAGCCATCATCAAGCCTTTCAAGCTCGACGAAGTGAAGGAAGCCCTGCAGGACATTGGGCTCCAGGGCATTACTGTAATTGAAGCCAAGGGCTTTGGCCGCCAGAAGGGCCAC
>JBCCEL010000576.1:0-1939 GCA_039030315.1 Pseudomonadota bacterium | reverse complement strand
CTTTCAAGATCATCATCGCTGAAATCAACATAGTCATCAGAGATGAGCAGCCAGTCAATGTTCACATTCTCAAACAGTCGAGTCTTGCTGTCGAGTGCGGGTTGTAACGGCCCTGATCACCGAACAGGTCCCAGAATACGGTCGGGTAGGCGTCGAAGCCGTAGTCCTCAAAGCCGATGGTTTCCGCCCGCTTGATCAGGAAATCCTTCGGCTCGCCTTCCGCTGCAACGCCCGACAGGTCGCCCTTTACGTCGGCGGCGAAGACCGGAACGCCCTGATCGGCAAAACCTTCTGCAAGGATCTGCAGCGTGACCGTCTTGCCCGTGCCGGTTGCGCCGGTGATGAGGCCGTGCCGGTTTGCCAGTTTGAGGTTCAGATATTGTTTTTCCTCGGCCGTGCCGATGAAAACCCGGGTGTCGTCCGTCATGGAGTGGCTCGTCTTTCAGCTCTGAAAGGGAAGGTTCAAGTTGCGCCGCAATCTGCTATAAATCGCCGCCAGAAGCAATCACACCGCCCCTCCGAAAGCTCCGGACGGGGCGGATTTTTATGGGAGAGGGATCATGGAACAGATCATTTCACAACTTGCCGCGCAGATCGGAATTGATGAGGCGCTGGCGCAGAAGGCCGTCGGCATGGTGCTGGCGCTGCTCGAGAAGCAGGGCGACGGGAATGCTGTCAGCCAGCTTTTCGACAGCCTGCCGGGCGCGGCGGATCTTGCTGGCGCGCATGCGGACTCGGGCGGCGGTGGCGGTATGGCCGGCATGCTCGGCGGCCTCATGGGCGGTGGCACGGGAGACGCCATGAAACTGGTCGGATCGCTGCAATCTGAAGGCATGTCCATGGACCAGATCAAGGAGCTGGGTTCAGGCCTTCTGGCCCATGCCAAGGAGAGCGCAGGTGAAGATGTCGTGCGCCAGGCGGTGGCGAACATTCCCGGTGTCAGCGATTATCTCTGATCTAGGGCAAAAGGCGGACTTTACCGCCGGTAGCAGTGCGGTATAGTTTTGGTGCACTGCAACATTACCTGCGCGGACCTTGACGCATGACCGATCTGCCCCTTGCCGAGGGATTTGAACCGACCGGCCACGATGAGTGGGTTGCGCTCGCTGAGCAAACGCTGAAGGGCGCCGATCTCGAGAAGCGCCTTGTCAGCGTCACCTATGACGGGCTCAGGCTACAGCCGGTCTATGCCAAGGGTGGCGGCCTTGCTGTTCCTCCGCGCGCATCGTCGGGCTGGTCGATCCTGCAGCGGGTCGACATGCCTGATCCGGCCGAGGCAAACGTCCAAGCTCTGCGTGATCTGGAAGCCGGCGCCAGCGGCCTGACAATCGTGATCAATGGCCATGGGGGCCCTGGCGGGTTTGGCGTGAAGGCGAGGTCGGCCGATGATTTCGAGCGGCTGCTGGACGGGGTCTATCTCGACATGATCCCGATCCGCCTGGACGCAGGGCCCAAGACGGCGGAGGCCCGGAGCTGCCTGCTCGAGTTGTTTGCCCGGAAGGGCATCGATTCGTCCGCTGTTGAGCTTGCCGTGGGCCTTGATCCGGTGTCGGATATGGCCCGCGGAGGGCCGGATGCAGCACCCCAGGCCGAGTCGGGTTACCTGGCGAACGGCCGCGTCCTGCACAATGCAGGCGCCTCGGAAGCACAGGAACTGGCCTATGTGGTGTCCGCCGCAGTTACCTACCTGCGTTGGCTCGAGGCTGAGGGCGATCACGTGGAGCACGCCCAGTCCCGCATCGAAATGGTGCTGAGCGTCGATGCGGACATGTTCCTCTCCGCCGCAAAGCTGAGAGCTGCCCGTCTCCTTTGGGCCCGTGTGATAGAGGCATGCGGTGCCAGCCCCAAGCCCCTCCGGCTACACGCTGAATCCAGCTGGCGCATGCTGGCCAGGCGGGACCCGCACGTGAACCTGCTGCGGGCAACGGCAGCCACCTTT
>JBCCEL010000575.1:0-1995 GCA_039030315.1 Pseudomonadota bacterium | reverse complement strand
GGCACGGCCAGCAGGTTCCGGTCTCCGGCTTCGAAATCCATCGAGTAGGCGAAGTGCAAAGCTGAGTGCACGATATTGATGTGGGTCAGCATCGCGCCCTTGGGCCGGCCGGTGGTACCGGATGTATAGAGGATGACGGCGCAGTCCTCTTCGTCCACCGCTACGGGCGCGACGGGCCCCTCGGCGGCCAGGGCTTCGTAAGGCTCGCCGCCAGCGCCGTAGGCTGACCAGATGTTGCGCACCGTTGGAATGTCGGTGCCGTCCGGAATGTTCTCGCCCAGTTCAGCTTCGAAAATGATGGCCGACGCGCCGCACTGAGTGGCGGCATAGGCGATTTCCTGACGCCGTTGACGTGGGTTCATCGGTACGCAGACCAGGCCAGCGCGGGCGCGTGCGAGGTAGACCTCGACGAACGCAAACCGGTTGCCCATCAGCAGGGCGACCCGCTCGCCCTTCTCCAGCCCCGCGGCCATCAGGCCGCCGGCGATCCGTGACGTGCGGTCTTCCAGTTCTGCATAGGTCAGGATGCCATCTTCGCCAACCAGCGCTTGCTGGTCAGGGTACTTCGCTGCTGTCTCGGCAAACATCTGGTGCACCGAGCCGGGCCTGTCGCGGAAACACCAGACAACGCGTCCATCAAAATGGGTTTCCCGCCGCAGCGGGACATCCTGCTCGCGCGACCAGTGCTTGATCTGCGACCAGTGCATTACTTGTCCTTGTAGCGCACGCCGCCGACGGACCAATTGGCACTGTCATGTTCCTCGACAATCACGTGCGTTGCCTCTGGCGGACTGCCCAAGACTTCAGACAACGTCTCGCACAGGCGCTCCTGCAATTCCTTGACCTTCTCCTCGGGGCGACCCTTGAGGATATCGACACGGATCATGGGCATGATGGTCCCTCCCTTGACGCGCGGGCGCCCGACCCGCACCGTGCTTTTAATCGCAGCACGGGGCGGAAGAAACCGCCGTTCGCACAAGGATATGATGATGAGCGCCTGGGCAGATCGCAAACAGTTCACCGACGTTCTGGGGCAGAGAATGGCGCATGTGGAAATGGGGCAGGGGGATACCGTTCTGTTCCTGCACGGCAATCCAACCTCGTCGTTCCTGTGGCGCAACGTGATGGCCGAAGTTGAAGGCTCTGCACGCTGCTTCGCGCCGGACCTGATCGGTTGTGGCGACAGCGACAAGCTGCCGGACAGCGGGCCGGACAGGTACACGATTGCTGAACACGCGAAGTACCTGGATGCCTGGATCGAGGCTGTTCTGCCGCCCGGCAAGGTGACGCTGGTGATCCACGATTGGGGCGGCGCGCTGGGGTTCAACTGGGCGCGACGCAACGCCGACCGCGTGCGTGGTATCGCTTACATGGAAACCATTGTTCGGCCTATGGCCGAGGGAGGGCGGTACTTCGTTTGATGCGGCGGAGATACGGACAATGGACAATGGCGGAAATGACGATCCGGTGGATGCGAAGACACTGGAGCAATTGCTGACAGGTGACAAGTTGCCTGAAGGACTGGGAGATGCTGACCGGCGGGAGATCGCGAACTATTTGGCGAGCATGCTGGTTGAAATGCGCAAAATGGCGCTCGCCCATGAACTGAGTTTTCTGGTCTATCTGATAGAGATGGCATTTCAGGAAGCCTATAAACAGGCACAGGCGGATGATCGCAAAGCGGCCTGACGATCCGGCGGCGACCGCCTAACGTAAGGAGGCCTATGCTCACTTAATCAAGAGGCCGAAGGCGCGCTCCTATGGGTCAATTCGTCAGCACGGAAAACTCCTCCGGCTTTTTCCGGATTGTCTTGCGGGAAGACTCTCCCGATGTCGGCGTTTATGTCGAGGTCTACGAGTCCGCGGATTCGGCTGCGCCGGAACGGGACCACCTGGAGGACACATTCGCGCTGGCGAAGGAGAGGTGCCGGGAAGAGTTCGGCCTCTTGATTAAGTGAGCATAGGCCTCCTTACGTTAGGCGGTCGCCGCCGGAT
>JBCCEL010000574.1:0-2016 GCA_039030315.1 Pseudomonadota bacterium | reverse complement strand
TCCGCTGCCGGACATCAAGCACCTGATCGACCGGCTGCACACCCAGGATGCCTTGCGTCTTCTCGATCTGGAGATCACCGGCCGCGAAGAGCTCATGCCAGGCGTCTATTGCGAGCCGGCGAACGCGCATACCGAAGGTTCGGCCAATGTCATCGTTGAGACCGCCGACGGCCTCGCCTGCATCTGCGGCGATGTGATCTACAATTTCAACGATCAGATCGTGAACCAAGTGCGCCAGACGCAGTTCATGGAGCCGCAGGTGACCGGCAACCATGCAGGCTCGAAGCGCTCGGAAAAAGGTGAGATCAAGAAGCTTCTCAACCGCTTCGACTACCTGCTGCCGGTGCATGACAGGCCGGCGAAGATCGAACGGAGCCGCGTTGTCGGCCGGATCGAGCACCAGATCCCCGGGCCGATCGTCGAGAGTATCCCGCGCCGCGACTGGTTCCCTGTTTGACCGCTCTCTCGTCTGACCTCGGAGTGACCCGATGACCCACGAAGCTCTGCGCCCGGAGTTCAACGCCCTGATCGACACCTACGCACCGGTAAGCCAGATCGGTTCGGGGTTCGAGTTCACGGAAGGGCCGATCTGGCATCCGGTGGAGCACTATCTCCTGTTCTCCGACATGCCGGGCGATGTGCGCCGGCGCTGGGACCGGCACGGGGTGCGCGAGGTCATGCGCCCCTCCAACAAGTGCAACGGCATGACCTATGACGGCGATCTCAACCTGATCGTCTGTGAGCATTCCACGTCCTCGCTGGTGCGCGAGCGCCCGGATGGATCGCGGGAGACCCTGGCGTCGCACTTCGAGGGCCAGGAACTGAACAGCCCGAACGATGTCGTGGTCCGTTCGGATGGCTCGATCTATTTTACCGATCCCTGGTACGGACGCATGCCGGTGTTTGGGGTCGAGCGCCCGCGTCAGCTCGGTTTTCAGGGTGTCTACCGTCTTCGGCCCGGCAGCGGCGGCGCGGCACGCGAACCTGAACTGGTGGTGCCGCGGACCGAGTTCGAGATGCCCAACGGGCTCTGTTTTTCGCCCGATGAACGCCTTCTCTATATCAACGATACCGAGCGGGCGGTGATCCGGGTCTACGATGTCGAGACTGATGGCTCGCTCCGCAACGGACGGCTGTTTGCCAGCGGTATCAAGTCGGAACTTCAGGCCGGCGTGCCGGATGGCATGAAGTGCGATGCCTCCGGCAATATCTGGGTGACGGCGCCGGGCGGTGTCTGGGTGTACAATCCCGCGGGCAGCCTCATCGGCAAGGTCAGTTGTCCTGAGATGGTGGCCAACCTGCACTGGGGCGGAGAGGACTGGCGCACGTTGTTCATGGCGGCGACCCATTCCGTCTACAGCGTGCCGACGAAGGTCGGCCCCCGCAACGAGCTGTTCATGCGGGCAACCGCCGGAGGGGGATCGCAGCCGGCTCCGGCCGCAAGCGCCGGCTCCGAAACCGCGCCAGCGCCGCAGGCCGCATCAGGAACAGGTCTCACGCTGGACCCGGCGCGCTGCGCGCTGATCATCCAGGACATGCAGAACGATGTGGTGATGGACGGCGGTGCATTCGCCGATTCCGGCTCGCCTGTTCACTGCCGCGAGCAAGACTGCATCCGCAATATCGCCCGCCTGGCCGATGCCTGTCGCGCGAGGGGCGTGATGGTGATCCACGTCTGGTTCATCGTTGAGCCCGGTGCTCCGGGGGTGACCCTCAATGCGCCTTTGTTCGAGGGGCTGGTCGAGGCCAACGCCCTGGTCCGCGGCACCTGGGGCAGCCAGCCAGTGCCCGGGCTGGAGGCCAAGCCTGGCGACTATACCGTTGAAAAGATGCGCATGAGCGCCTGGGAAGGATCCAGTCTGGAGACCGTCCTCAAGAGCGGCGGCCGTGACATCATCATCGATACCGGTGCCTGGACGAACATGTCGATCGAGCACACGGCGCGGACGGGCGCCGACAATGGCTATGTCGTGATCTTGCCGGAGGATTCCTGTTCGACGATGAATGCGGACTGGC
>JBCCEL010000573.1:0-2046 GCA_039030315.1 Pseudomonadota bacterium | reverse complement strand
GCTGTTCATGCGGGCAACCGCTGGAGGGGGATCGCAGCCGGCTCCGGCCGCAAGCGCCGGCTCCGAAACCGCACCAGCACCTCAGGCCGCAGCGGGGACAGGCCTCGCGCTCGATCCGGCACGCTGCGCACTGATCATCCAGGACATGCAGAACGATGTGGTGATGGACGGCGGCGCATTCGCCGATTCCGGCTCGCCCGTTCATTGCCGTGAGCAGGACTGCATCCGCAACATCGCCCGCCTGGCAGATGCCTGCCGCGCCAGGGGCGTGATGGTGATCCATGTCTGGTTCATCGTTGAGCCGGGAGCGCCGGGGGTGACGCTCAACGCGCCTCTGTTCGAGGGGCTGGTCGAGGCCAACGCCCTGGTCCGCGGCACCTGGGGCAGCCAGCCGGTTCCCGGGCTGGAGGCCAAGCCCGGCGACTACACGGTTGAAAAGATGCGCATGAGCGCCTGGGAAGGGTCCAGCCTGGAGACCGTCCTGAAAAGCGGCGGCCGCGACGTTATCATCGATACCGGCGCCTGGACGAACATGTCGATCGAGCACACGGCGCGCACGGGCGCCGACAAGGGCTATGTCGTGATTCTGCCGGAGGATTCCTGTTCGACGATGAATGCGGACTGGCACAACGCGTCGATCAACTATGCCATGCAGAACGTTGCGGCGGTCACGAGCACGGACGAGGTGATCGCCGCGTTGCGCTGAAAGCGGGGGAGTCTGGAGCGGAGAGATGCTGACGGGCGACATGCTGCGGCGGTCCGCCGGGCGGTTTCCAGACAAGCCTGCGATCATCTGCGGCGAGACGCAGCTCAGTTACCGGGAGCTCGAGGCGCGGGCGAACCAGCTTGCCCATGCTCTTCTTGGCCTTGGGCTGAAGAAGGGCGCCAAGGTCGCCATCATATGCCGCAATCTGCCGGAATACGGCATCGCGTTCTTCGGCGCCGCGCGTACCGGCTATGTGCTGACCAATGTCTCCGTTCTCTATGCACCGGACGAACTGGCCTATGTTCTGGAAAAGGCCGATGTCGAGGTGCTGATCTTCGATGCCGTGTTTGCGGAGAAGGTTGCTGCGGTGCGGGACCAGCTGCCGCGCATCGGTACCTACATTGCGATCGGCGCGGGCGTTCACGGCGCAGGGGTGGTGGACTTTGAGACCTTCATTGCGGGCCAGCCGGGGACAGCGCCCGAGGTTGAACTCGCAGAGGACGATCCGTTCTGCATGACCTATACGGGCGGAACGACGGGCCGGCCCAAGGGAGTGTTGTGCTCCCACCGGGCGCGGTCGGTGACCGCCCACACGGTGATGGTGGAGGAGGCGATCGACGAGCGCGACCGGGTGGGGATCGTCACGCCCCTGTTCCATGTCGCGGCGCTCAACATCATGTTCCAGCCGGCCATCCTTGCCGGTGCCACGACGATGTTCCTCACCAAGTGGGATCCGGCGGATTTCATCAGCATGGTTGAAAACCACGCCATGACGGCAAACTTCATGGTGCCGACGCAAGCTGCCATGCTGCTGAACAGCGAGGCGTTCGATGCGGGCCGTCTTCAGTCCTGGCGCAAGGCGAGTTTTGCCGGTGCGCCGATGCCGGACTGGGTACAGGTCGAGTTGCGCAAGCGCCTGCCGGATCTCGCGCTGACCCAGATCTACGGGCAGTCGGAGATGGGGGTCATCGCCGCCTTGCGTAACTGGTACCTGCCGGAGAAGCTCGGCAGCGTTGGGCGCCAGGCCTACAATGTGGACACCCGGGTGGTGGATACGGACGGCCGTGACATCGCGCCCGGCGAGATTGGCGAAGTGGTCTCGCGCGGCGACAACCTGATGCTGGAATATTACGGGGAGCCGGAGCAGACGGCGGAATTCTTCCGGCTGGGCGACGGCTGGGGCTGGTCGGGGGATCTTGCGACCATCGACGAAGACGGCTTCATCACCCTGATCGACCGCTCAAAGGACATGATCATCTCCGGCGGGGAGAACATCTATCCCAAGGAAATCGAGACCGTCATCTACGAGCTGACGGAGGTGGCCGAATGTGCGGTGTTCG
>JBCCEL010000572.1:0-2062 GCA_039030315.1 Pseudomonadota bacterium | reverse complement strand
GGCGCCGGAATATGAACAGTCCGGCGCCTCCCGCTCGATTACGCTCTCAAGACCTTTGCGGATCCGCTCCTTGACGGATCGCAAGCACGCGGTGGAGGGAACGCCGGCAGACTGCGTCCTGATGGCGTCGCGGCTGGTGCTTGACGGTCCTCCCGATCTGGTTCTTTCCGGGGTGAACCGGGGCCAGAACATTGCCGATGACGTCACCTACTCCGGTACGATTGCCGGCGCCATGGAAGGAAGCGCTCTGGGCTATCGTTCGATCGCACTGTCCCAGTCCTACGGCTTTGACCACTCCGACCGCATGAGTGTGCGCTGGCAGTGCGGCGAACAGGTGGGGCCGGACATTGTCCGCAAGCTTTTTGCCATGCAGTTCGATCCGGAAACGGTCATGAACGTGAACTTTCCTGATTGCGAGCCAGATGCAGTCGAGGGGAACGAAGTCACCATTCAAGGCAGACGTGATCAGAACCTTCTCAATCTCCTCGAACGCGAAGATGGCCGGGGCAGGGCCTATTACTGGCTCGGTTTCAGGCGTGAACTTTCGAACCCGCCGGAAGGCACCGATCTCAGGGCCATTTACAGCAAGCGCGTGTCCATCACGCCATTGCACCTCAACCTGACCAGGGAACGCGCCCTTGATGAGCTGCGGGATGTCTTCCTTTCGCCGATTGAAGAGTAGCAGGTTTCACTGCAGGACATTCGAGTTTTCTGCATATACCCTGCAGAAAAATTCGATTTACGAATAGATCAGCGTTTGCAAATCTCTTGGGCGAAGCGCCGGCGCCGGCGCAGAGGCTGAGGAGAATTGCCGAATGACCGCGGTCCAAACCTACCGGATGCTCGTTGATGGCGAGTGGGTCGAGGCTTCCGGCGGCCGGACGTTCGAGAGCGTAAACCCGGCCACGGGCCAGTGCTGGGCAAAGTTCCAGGACGCCACGGGGGATGATGTCGATCTGGCGGTAAGCGCCGCGGACCGGGCGTTCAACGAAGGGGCATGGCCCAATATGACGCCAACCGAGCGCGGTCACTGTCTGCGGCGTTTGGCGCAGTCGCTCGTCGAGGACGCCGAACACCTCGGCCGGATCGAGAGCATCGACACCGGCAAGCTTTTCAAAGAGACCCGCTGGCAGGCCGGTTATCTGGCGGAGTTCTACACCTTTTTCGCCGGCTGCGCCGACAAGGTATCCGGCGATACCCTGCCCATAGACAAGCCGGACATGTTCGTTTTCAGCCGGCGCGAGCCCCTTGGAGTCGTGGCGGCGGTCGTGCCCTGGAACTCCCAGCTCTTCCTGACCGCCATCAAGCTCGGGCCTGCTCTTGCCGCCGGCAACACCGTCGTCATCAAGGCCTCAGAAGATGCCTCCGCCGCCCTGCTGGAGTTTGGCAGGCATATCGAGAAGGCCGGCATTCCACCAGGCGTGGTCAACATCATCACCGGTCACGGGGACCCGTGCGGTGTTGCGCTGACCTCTCACCCGCTCGTGGCGCGGATCGCGTTTACCGGCGGTCCAATTGCCGCTCAGCATGTCATCCGAAACTCTGCCAACAACTACGCTGAGCTCTCCCTTGAACTCGGCGGCAAATCGCCTGTCATTGTCTTTGACGACGTCGATATCGAAAGCGCGGTGAATGGTGCCATGGGCGCCATTTTCGGAGCATCGGGACAGAGCTGCGTTGCCGGCTCCCGGCTCTATCTGCATGAAAACATCGCCGATACGTTCCTTGAGCGGATGACCAGTCTGACGCGGAATATCCGTGTGGGCGATCCCATGGATGAGGACACGGAGATGGGACCGCTCTGTACCTGCGCCCAGCTTCAGAATATCGAGCGCGAGGTGGCGCGTGCGGTGGATGAGGGGGGCAGGGTGCTGTGTGGCGGAAAACAGCCTGAAGGCCTTGAGGGACAGTACTTTGAGCCCACGGTCATCGAGTGTCCGCGCCAGGACCTTCACATCGTCGACACCGAGCTGTTCGGGCCAGTGCTGGCGGTGCAGAGATTCTCCACCGAGGCGGAGGTCATCGGCCTGGCCAATGACAGCAAGCATGGTCTTGCCGCCGG
>JBCCEL010000571.1:0-2070 GCA_039030315.1 Pseudomonadota bacterium | reverse complement strand
ACGAAGAAATAGCCGTTCTCGTTGGCCAGCCGCTCCGCGTAGTCCTGATAGTACTCCGGGTGGCCCTTGCCCACGTCCGAGCGGGTCGTCAGCACCTGGGCGCCCATGGCGCGCAGATGGAAGATCTTCTCCTGGGCCATCTTGTCCGGCACGACGATGACGAGCTTGTAGCCCTTCTGCGCGGCGGTGAGGGCAAGGCCGAGGCCGGTATTGCCGGCAGTGGCCTCGATGATTGTTCCGCCGGGCTTGAGGGAGCCGTCTTTCTCAGCCGCCTCGATCATGGCCTTGCCGATGCGGTCCTTGATCGAGCCGCCGGGATTCTGGTTTTCCAGCTTCAGGAACAGGCGGCACTTTCCGGTATCGAGCTTGGTGACCTCGTGCATCGGCGTGTTGCCGATCTCATCCAGAACGGAGGCGTGTACGGGGCTCATGTCAGTCATGTCGAGGGCAACTCCGCATTGGTCGATCGCCGCAGACATGTGCGGGAAAATTCAGGCCCGTTCAAGGGTCAGCAGCATGAAGTCCGCGGTGTCGCCGGCGCCTTCGGTGTGGTGTTCCCGTGCCACCTCGCGCCACTGGGTATCATCGAGATCCGGATAGGTCGTATCGCCGGCCATCTCCGCCATAACCCGGGTCAGATAGATCCGG
Source organism: Pseudomonadota bacterium (assembly GCA_039030315.1). Taxonomy (GTDB): domain Bacteria; phylum Pseudomonadota; class Alphaproteobacteria; order Rhizobiales; family CAJQND01; genus JAAEUE01. The sequence goes on along the minus strand of JBCCEL010000571.1, from coordinate 1,422 downwards.
GAGACCAGGGGCAGGGTCTGGCTGTAGATCTCACCACCGCCGAGAATGCAGATCTCCTCTGCGCTGAGGTCGGCGGCAAGCTCTTGCGCCTTATCGATGGCCTCGTCGATGGAGCCGAAGGCATGAACGCCCGGCACGCCGAACGAGGCTGATCGGGTTACGACCAGATTGGGACGGCCCGGCAGCGGGCGGCCGATCGATTCGTACGTCTTGCGGCCCATGATAACGGGCTTGCCCATGGTGATCTGCTTGAAGCGCTTCAGGTCCGACGGAAGATGCCAGGGCATGTCCCCGTCCGCGCCGATCACGCCGTTGAGGGAAACGGCGACCACATGAACGAGCCGCGCTGTCATTGGGCTGCTTCCGTCTCGAGCTCCGCCAGGCTGGCATCCTTGTTCTGCGCGCAGTAGTGCCTGGCCGCCAGCCTGCCGGTACGTTTCATGTGGTTGGCGGCGAACTCACGCCGCCTCTCGCGGATGTTTGGAGTGTCGTAGGCCCGCGGCGGCCAGGTGCCGTCCAGAGGTGCATACATGACCGGGCAGTGCTTCATATCGACATGACTAGACCGCAACCGGGGCGGCAATGTGGGAGTAGGGCTCGTATCCCACAATCTCGAAGTCGCCGAACTGGAAGCCGTCGATCTCCGACACATCCCGCTTTATCACCAGGCGGGGGAGGGGATGCGGTTCGCGGGTCAACTGCTCGTCGGCCTGCTCCAGATGGTTCAGGTAGAGATGGGCATCGCCGAAGGTGTGGATGAACTCACCGACCTTCAGGCCGGTGACATGCGCCATCATGTGGGCCAGGAGCGCATAGGAGGCGATGTTGAACGGGGGTGCTGCAGCCGCCGTGATTTCAGCCAACGATTCTCCCTGTGCGTTCAGAAGACCGATCTGGAGCCGAATATTTTCGGCCGAAAACACGCCCACGTTCTCAATCTCGCCTAACACCCATCCACCCCCGATCGGCGTACGATAAAATGCGACTGAGTTAACAACGATCTCAATTGGGATCTCCGTCCCAACAGCTGCGGCGGCCAGCGCCGTCGGCTGTGGTGGCAGCACAATTTCCTGCCCAATTTGTAAGCTCTCGGGCCGCAGATTAACATTCAGCGTCTCAAGCGTCTCTGGCAGCGTACGATTTTGCAAAGCGATACTCCAAAGCGTATCGCCTTCACGCACGGTGTATATGATTGGTGTCGCAGTTGGAGTTGGCGTCGCCGTTGGGCGTGGGGATGGCGTCACTTGCACAATCGCCATCGTGGGAGGCGCAATCGTCGCAAATTGAACGCCCACCCTGAGGGTCATGGTGGGCAGCGGGGTGTCGGTTGGCGTCACGGTTGCGTCAACGGTGGCTTGACAACCGATCAATAAGCACAGCAACACAAAAGCAAAACGGCGCATCATTCCAAGTATAGCACTT
>JBCCEL010000570.1:0-2073 GCA_039030315.1 Pseudomonadota bacterium | reverse complement strand
GGCAAGGCGGTTTATGACAGACTCGCTGAGGGCGGCACAGTCGAGATGGAATGGGCGCCCACATTCTGGAGCGCCGGCTTCGGTACCCTGACCGACCGCTTCGGCGTGAAATGGATGATCGGTTGCGAAGAGCCCCCGGCCTGAAGCTCACGCCGGAAATCAATCCACCTTCACGACCAGTTTGCCGGTGTTCTGGCCCTGGTAGAGCATTTCGATGGCACCGCGGGCGGCCTCGGCCCCTTCCAGAACATGCTCATTGAAGTTGAGCCTGCCGTCCCGCAGCCACTCCGCCAGCTGGCTGACCGCCTCCGGGTAACGGTCCTTGTAGTCCAGCACCAGGAAACCTTGGAGGCGTGCACGTCCGACCAGAAGCTGGCGGTGCACCCGTGGACCAAGCGGGATGGGATCCCAGTCGGTCAGGGAGGCCGTGCCGCAGATGCAGATCCGGGCACCCAGGGCCAGATTGGTCATGACCGCATCGCTGATGGGACCGCAGGTATTGTCGAAATAGCAGTCCACACCGTCCGGGCACGCAGTCTTGATAGCCTCGGCAACATCCTGATCGCGGTAGCTGATGACCTCGTCATAGTCGAACTCGTCCCGGCAGAGCGCCATCTTCTCCGGACTGCTGGTGATCCCCACCGTCCGGCAGCCCTTGATCTTTGCAATCTGCCCGACCGCTGACCCCACCGCTCCGGCAGCGGTGGACACCACGACGGTTTCTCCGGCCTTAGGCTCACAGACGTCAAGCAGGCCGAAAAAAGCCGTGACCCCATTCAGACCCAACACCCCCAGGGCGGACGATAACGGCAGGTCGCGTTCCTCGATCTTCCGGTCGATATTGGAGCCGTCGCTCACAGAGTAGCGCTGCCAGCCTAGCATCCCGAGCACGGAATCGCCTTCGGCATAGTCTGCGTTCCGGCTCGCGGCCACCTCGCCCACCGCGAACGACCGCATGGGTGCGCCGATCTCTACGGGGGGAAGATAATTGGGTGCATCATTCACCCAGCCCCGCATGGCCGGGTCGATTGACCAGTACTCGGTTCTCACGAGAAATTCGCCGTCCTGAAGATCCGGAACCGGCACCTCTTCAACGCTGAAGTGGTCTGCCGCCGGAACGCCCTTGGGGCGGCTTGAGAGGATAACGCGGCGGTTGACGAGGTTCGCGGTCATGCTGAAAGAGCCCAATCCCAGTAGACTTCGCGGGCCTGGCGTGTAACCGGGCCGACCTGGTAGTTCGTGTCGTCGAAGGCGGTAACCGGCGTCACTTTCGCCAGGTTTCCCGACATGAAGATTTCGTCCGCATCATGGAAGTCCTCGAACGTGAGTACAGCTTCGTGCACCACGCGCCCCGCACCGCGCAGGAGGCCGATATGCCTTTGACGGGTAATGCCATTGAGGAAAGTGCCGTTGGGCGCTGGAGTGAAGACCTCTGCGTCCTTCACCATGAAGATGTTCGACGTCGCGGTCTCTGCCACATTGCCCATCGCATCTGCGACCAGCGCATTGCTGAAGCCCTTCTTCAGCGCCTCACGCAGCATGCGACCGTTGTTCGGGTAAAGGCAGGCCGCCTTGGCCTCTACCGTCGCCATGCTCTGCAGCGGACGGCAGAAACGGGTGCGGGTCAGCGTTGCGGAGGCAGTCTCCGGCGGCATGGGAACACGTTCCAGCCCGATGGCAAACCCCACTGAATCAGGATCTACTGTGATGAACCCTTCGCCCGGCTCGATCGGCCAGTACATGGGCCGGATATAGACGGCATCATCGGCCGCGAACTTCTCCAGGCCGTCCCGAATAATTCCCTCAATTTCCTCCGGCGTGTGGGTAGGGATCATGTCCAGCGTTTCAGCCGAGCGGTTCACCCGCGCACAATGCAAGCCAAGATCGGGGATGACGCCATGGGCCTGTCTGGCGCCATCGAATACCAGCGTCCCGTTCCACGTGGCCTGATCGCAGGCGCGGAGCACGGGTACGTTGCCCTCATGCCAGTCGCCTTCGAAATAGGTCCAGACAATATCACCGTTCGGCATAAGCGGCAGGCCTCCCTTTGCGCAGCAAAGACATCCGCTTAGC
>JBCCEL010000569.1:0-2089 GCA_039030315.1 Pseudomonadota bacterium | reverse complement strand
CGCGGCCCATCGCCTTCGTCACCACGCGCAACGAGGACGGTGGCACCAACGCGGCACCGTACAGCTTCTTCAACGCATTCTCCGAGGATCCGCCTAGGCCCAGAACGCCCAGCGGCGGATCCTCGGAGAATGCGTTGAAGAAGCTGTACGGTGCCGCGTTGGTGCCACCGTCCTCGTTGCGCGTGGTGACGAAGGCGATGGGCCGCGGGACGACCGTGGCGGCAATCAGCTTGTACTTCTGCGCGGTGTCGAGGTCGGCGAAATCGATGAACAAGATGGTTACTCCGCCGGCTCGATGACGCCGGTTTGCCCGGTGATGCGGCCATAGTGCTCGGTGCGCCGGTGCCGTGCGAAATCGAAAATTGTCACCTTGCCGAACGTGCAGGCATCCAGATCGCAGTCATGGACAATGATCTCGTCTTCCTCCGTCTGCGCCTCCGCCACCACCTTGCCGTCCGGATCGACGATCAGGCTTCCGGCAATCAGCGGGTGGCCGTCTTCTACGCCCGCCTTGGCCACGGCCACGACCCACGTGCTGTTCTGATAGGCGCCGGCCTGCAGGACGAGCCGGTTGTGAAACAGTCGGTCCTCCGCGCCCTCAGCCGCCTTCTGCGAGTTCACCGACGGGGTGTTGTAGCCGAGCGTGATCATCTCCACGCCCTGGAGCCCCATGACCCTGTAGGTTTCCGGCCAACGCCGGTCATTGCAGATGCACATGCCGAAGAGCCCTCCGAGCGTGCGGTAGACCGGAAAGCCGAGATCGCCGGGCTCGAAATAGCGCTTCTCCAGATGCTGATGGGTCCGCTCCGGATCGTACTCGGAATGGCCGGGCAGATGGACCTTGCGGTATTTGGAGACGATCTGGCCCGAGGCATCCACATGGATCGAGGTGTTGAAGTGCTGCCCGCCGGGGGTCAGCTCCGCGTAGCCGAACGACATGGCCATGGCGTGCTGCCTTGCCCGCTCGAACAGCGGTGCTGTTACCGGACCGGGCATTTCCGCTTCGAACCAGGTATCCACCTCCGACTGGTCTTCCATGTAGTAGCGCGGAAAGAACGTGGTCAGCGCCAGTTCCGGGTAGACGATGAATTGTGCACCGGCAGAGTGCGCCCGATCCATCAGGTCAACCATCCGTGCGACGGTGTTCTCGCGTGTATCCGCCTTCTGGGTAGGGCCCATCTGGGCGCCCGCTACTCTCACCACACGCACGTCATCGCCTCCGCCGCTGCACTGCGTCACCTAATGTCAGTCTGTGCCAGGCGGCGGGGAAGCGCAATCAGACATTCCGCCCGCTGAAAGCCGCTTCCATTTCCCGGCGGATCTGCACGGCCTGGCTGTTCTCATCAATGTCGACATCGGCCCAGGTGAGATTTGCCCCTTCAGCGATGTCGTTCTTGAGCGTCACGCCCTGGGCCAGGCCAAGCGGCAGGCCACCATACTCCAGGGATGCCTTCGCCGGCATTTGCTTGCCCCAGACCATGTAGCCGCCTTCGCCATCGAGGACTTCACCTGATTTCAACGGACGTTTGGCCGTGGCGACGACGTCGGAGTTGAAGCAGATCGGGGAGCCGGTCGGCTCGCCCCGCAAGGCGGCCGAGGCAACGGACAACCCGAGTTCCAGGCCGATCATGTGCGTTGGCCGATAGAGGGCGGCGTAGGTTCCGGTCTCGTCCTGCAGCATGTGATACTGGCGAAAGCACTCCCGGGCGTACTCGGTTTCGCCCTCAATGACGACGTAAGTGCCCATGACCAGGTTGTGGGGTACGTCCGTGCCGTCGCGGAACATGGAGGAGACACACTCGGTCGTGCCCTCGCGGCTCAGTGTGCCGCCGGCCTCGCTCGGGCGGCAGACGGTTGACAGCTCGAACCTGCTTGCCGGCGGAAAGGCGAGACCGTCGGTCTGGGGGTGCAGGCCGGTGGCGTTGCAGACGGCGGGCATCGAAATGACCGCCGTCTGCAACGCCACCGGCCTGCACCCCCAGACCGACGGTCTCGCCTTTCCGCCGGCAAGCAGGTTCGAACTGTCAACCGTCTGCCGCCCGAACGAGGCAGGCGGCACACTGAGCCGCGAGGGCACGACTGAATGCGT
>JBCCEL010000568.1:0-2106 GCA_039030315.1 Pseudomonadota bacterium | reverse complement strand
GCGGTCTTGCGGCCCACTCCCGGCAGCGCCTGCAAAGCCTCGCGGTCAGCGGGGACCTGGCTGCCGTGGTTGGCGATCAACTGCTCGGACAGACCGATCACATTCTTGGCCTTGTTGCGGTAGAGCCCGATGGTCTTGATTCTGTCGCGCACGTGAGATTCGCCCAGTGCAACCATTTTCTCCGGCGTATCAGCCTCCTCAAAGAGCTTGCGCGTCGCCTTGTTGACACCTTCGTCGGTGGCCTGTGCCGAAAGCACAACAGCCACGAGCAGCGTGAAGGCGTTAACGTATTCCAGCTCGCCCTTGGGCTCCGGATTGCGCTCGCGCAAACGGCTGTAAAACTTGTGCACCTCGGCCCTGGTCATCTTCGACAGGCGCGCCATCTGCGTCTCCCTGGCTTGGCCAACGTAGATTTCCGCCCCGGGCGGCTGTGTCAACACGAAGCGGTGCGGTTTGGGGATAACTCGACTAGTTTGACCATATGAGTGTAGTTCCGAGAATCGCCCGCAAGGAAGCGTCGGCAGAACCGGTGTACTCGGCCGTGCTCAGGCCGCACCGCTCGCTGGACCGTCAGGGCTTTCTCATCCTCATGGCTGCCATCACCGTGGTGAGCTTCATCGCCGGCATTGCCTTCCTGATCATCGGAGCCTGGCCGGTCATGGGCTTCTTCGGGCTTGATGTCCTGCTCATCTACTGGGCCTTCAGAAAAAACTTCGCCGATCGTGAGAGTTTCGAGCAGATTGATCTCTTTCCCGAGGAACTGGTGATCCGCAGGGAGATCCGGAGCCGGCCGGCGGAGGAGTGGCGCTTTCACCCTTACTGGGTCCGGCTTGAGCTGGAGGAAGACGAGGAGCTGGAGACCTGCGGACCCCTCTGGCTGACCTCGCACGGCAAACGGCTGCAGCTTGGATCCTTCCTTGGCCCCAATCAGCTGCGGGCATTTTCCGAGGACCTTCACGCCGCCCTCAGAAGAAACTGAACGCGGCGCAGGAAACGGGTGGCTTGCACGCCCGCACCGCCATATCTTCTGCGCATGACACACGCACGCATAGATCACCTGGCCACCGGCGCAACGCCGCCGCCGGCCATGCGCCCCGAGGACGGCACACGCGATTACGCGCATGTTTCCCGGGCCATCACCCATCTGTCGGAAAACTGGCGCGAGCAACCCTCGCTTGAAGAGCTGTCGAGAGAAGTCGGCCTCAGCCCGGCTCACCTCCAGCGCCTCTTCACCCGCTGGGCCGGTATCTCGCCGAAGGGCTTCCTCCAGGCGGTCACCATCGACCATGCCCGCGCCCTCCTGCGTGAAAGCGCTTCGGTTCTGGACGCAACCTATGAAGTGGGACTGTCCAGCCCGGGACGTCTGCACGATCTGTTCGTGACGCACGAGGCGATGACGCCTGGCGTTTACAAATCGGGCGGTGAAGGGCTTCAGGTCTCCTACGGTTTCCATGACTGCCCCTTCGGCCGCGTCCTGCTGATGGTCACCGAGCACGGTCTTGCGGGCCTTGCCTTCGCCGATAAAGGCGAGGAGAAGACGGCCTTCGACGACATGTCGAGCCGTTGGCCCAGGGCGGACTACATCCATGCTCCGGAGGTGACGGCGCCCTTCGCAGACCGGACCTTCAATCCCGCGCGCTGGCAGGCCAGCGATCCGCTCCGCGTAGTGCTGATCGGCACGGAATTCCAGACCAGCGTCTGGAAAACGCTTCTCCGCATTCCGGTCGGCAAGGCTTCGACCTATTCAGATGTGGCCGAACATCTGGGCAAGCCTTCCGCTTCGCGCGCAGTCGGCACGGCGGTCGGCCGCAACCCGATCTCGTTCGTCGTCCCCTGCCACCGGGTCCTCGGCAAGAGCGCCGGCCTGTGCGGTTATCACTGGGGGATCACGCGCAAGCGCGCAATCCTGGGCTGGGAAGCAGGGCTGACCGGCCAGGCGGAGGAAGCGCTGGCAGGGTGAGCTGGTTGTCGCTCAGGCAATCTTCTGCGGCACCCCAGACGGTCTTGGCCAAGGTTACTGCAGACCCAACGAAAGCAACCAGCGCCTGAACCGGCGGATCGGCACCCGATCCTGATCCCATGACCGGCAGACGAGGTAAAGTGCGC
>JBCCEL010000567.1:0-2133 GCA_039030315.1 Pseudomonadota bacterium | reverse complement strand
TTTGCCGGCTAGCAATACTCACAGCATACACCAGGCAAAATATTGAAGCCAAAAGGCAAAAAAACACAAAAAATTATTTTTCCATGAACACCTTGTGGGCGCGATATCATTGAGCCGCACCGCAATCTGGGCCTGGGGTTTATCCGAGGCGAGCGCCAACTCCGCCACCGCCGCGCCGAAGATGTCGATGTCATCGACAAACGGTTCGGTCTCAAAGCACAACGAACCGTCATCGTCCCTGTTCTGGTCTCCGGGAAACTCCGGGCCCAGCCAGATGATGCAGAACTCGCCGCTGTCGACCCCTGTATCGACCGGGGAACAGATGCTCAGCTGTTCATCGCCAGCCTCTGCTTCCGTGAGCCGGTTGCCTTTCAGCCTGAATGTCCTTGTGTCCGCATTCGCGCCTGGCCAGCCGTTGTCCGCCACCCAGCGCCCTGGTCTTGCCCGGTACATGGTGGCGGGCGGCGCGCTGTCCTGGATATAGGTGCGCATGACCGGGTCGTCCTTCACCCCGGTGTCCTCGCCCTTCAGCCACTGATCCCACCAGCGCAGGGCTTCCTGCAGGAACCCGATCCTCGGATCCGGGATTGCAAAGTGCGGATACTTGTGCGCCCAGGGACCGATGATGCCGCGCGTCGGCCCGGCAAGCCCGGCGACCAGCCGCGGGACGGCATTTGAATAGGCGTCACCCCAGCCGCCGACGGCGAGGACAGCTGCATTGATGCGGTCAAAGTCCTCGCAGACGGAACCATGTTTCCAGTACGCATCCCGGTGCTGGTGCTGCAGCCAGCGGTGGGACAGCAGCGGATTGGCCTCAAGGCGCTCCAGCCACATGTCCCGCCACCTGTCGCCGACAAGCGCGGGGTCCGGCGGCCGGGAGGAATAGGACAGCATGGTGGCCGCCCAGCCGAGATTCTCATTGAGGATGCACCCGCCCTTGTAGTGAATGTCGTCGGCGTAGCGGTCGTCGGTCGAGCAAAGCGTGATCACCGCCTTCAGGGCTTCGGGCCGGTGCCAGGCGACTTGCAGACCGTTGAACCCGCCCCACGAGATCCCGATCATCCCCACATTGCCGCTACACCAGGGCTGGGCCGCGATCCAGTCGATAACCTCCAGGCAGTCGGCCTGCTCCTGGGCGCTGTACTCATCGTCCAGAACACCGTCGGATTCCCCGCTGCCGCGCATGTCCACTCTCAGGCAGGCATAGCCATACCCCGCAAAATACGGGTGGGTGAGCTGATCGCGCACCGCCGTCCCATCCCGTTTCCGGTAAGGCAGAAACTCAAGGATTGCCGGAACAGGCTCCCTGTCCGCATCGTCCGGCATCCACATGCGCGCCGCCAGCCGACAGCCGTCCTTCAGCGGTATCCAGCAGTTCTCGGTTTCCTGGACGTTCCTCGGAAAATTTCTAACGACCGCCATGGCAGAACCTCTTCACCGCATCGGCAATTGCCGCAAAACTCGCCCCCGCAGGATCGCTCATGTGGCGGGCGCGGATGAAACCGTGCACCAGATCGGGCTCACCCCGCGCCTCGGCCGTCACCCCGGCTGCCTTGAGGGACTCGGCATAGGCGAACGTATCATCGTAGAGCGGATCGAGACCGGCGGCGACGAGGAAGGCCGGCGGCAGTCCGGAAAAGTCGGTCTCCAGCAACGGCCGGGCGAGCTTGTCTCCCCAGTGCGGGTTGGGCCGCGCGCCCATATAGATCTCGCCGTAGTACTTCACATCCTCGGTCGTCAGTCCGGGCGCATGCGCGTGCTCCTCGTATGAGCCGCCTTCAGGTTCGCCGCCGAAACCGCCATAGATCAGCACCTGCCCGAGTATGCCCGGCATCTTCTCGTCACGGGCCTTGAGCGCAACGGCGGCCGAGAGCTTCGCGCCCGCGCTGTCGCCGGCGACGACCAGTTGCGAGCCCTGCTTCAAAAAGCTCTCCGCCACAGCCCAGCAATCGTCGACGGCAGCGGGGAAAGGGTGCTCCGGCGCCATGCGATAGTCCATGGCGACCAGCGCGGCTCCGGCATGGGCCGAGAGTTCGGCGCAGATATCATCATGGCTGTGCAGACCGCCGACAACAAAACCGCCGCCATGGGCATAGAGTACGATGGTTTCGGTTTCTTGTTCCGGCGGCGTAT
>JBCCEL010000566.1:0-2134 GCA_039030315.1 Pseudomonadota bacterium | reverse complement strand
TCCTCTTCGTCCGGAGCAAGCTCTTCCGGCTCTGAGCCGGCCATCTCCGCCGGCGTTTCCTGCGATGGCTCTTCTTCCGCAGCCTCGATCTCCCCGGGCTTTTCTGAGGGCTCATCGACAACTGGGGCTTCTGCTACTTCGTCCTGTTCCGCAGGCTCGTCAGGGGTTTCATCACCTGCGGCATGCTCTGCTTCGACGGGTACTTCAGGCTCCTGGGCGTTCTCCTGCTGACCGCTCGCTGCTTCGGATTCCGCCTGGACGGCTGTCTCTTCCCGCTGTGGCTGGGGCTCTGCTTCTTCGGTTTCTGCAACGGTTTCGCCCACCGCAGCAACGGCGACCGCCGGCAACTCATCGCCCCGTTTGCGGGCCGCCCAGCCGGCCTTCTCCAACTGCCTGGCACGCGAAACGGCCAGCGCGTCGGGTGAGACGTCCTTGGTAACGACGCTGCCGGAACCGACATAGGCGCCGTCCCCGATGTTGACCGGTGCAACGAGGGAGGAGTTGGAGCCGATAAAGGCCCCCTCGCCTATGTCGGTGTGGTGCTTGTTCTGGCCGTCATAGTTACAGGTGATTGTCCCGGCCCCGATATTGGCACGGGCGCCAACCCTGGCATCGCCGATATAGGTGAGGTGATTGACCTTCGAGCCGTGCTCCATCACCGCTTTCTTGATCTCCACGAAGTTGCCGACCTTGCAGTAATCGCCAATATCGGCTTCGGGACGCAGCCTGGCATAGGGGCCCACTTCGGCAAACTCGCGCACGAGGCACTTCTCGAAGTGACAGAACGAGCGGATGGTCACGCCGTCCTCGATCGTCACGCCCGGACCGAACACCACATTCGGTTCAATCACAACATCACGGCCGACCCGGGTGTCGTGAGAAAAGAACACGGTTTCAGGCGCAACCAGCGTTGCGCCGTTCGACATGGCGCGCAGGCGCAGCCGGTCTTGCGTTACCGCTTCGGCCACCGCCAGCTGGGCGCGGTCATTGATACCCATGACATCGTCTTCGGGGCACTGGGCCACCGAGATACGGATGCTCGCAAGCGCAGCGATCTGCACCGCGTCGGTCAGGTAGTATTCGCCCTTGGAATTGTTGTTGGAGATCCCGCCGATCAGCGCACCGAGACCTGCCGCGTTGAACGCCATGACGCCGGAATTGCAAAGGTTGATGTTGCGTTCCATCGGCGCAAGATCGGCGTCTTCGCGTATCGCCGTCAGATTTCCACCATCGTCGAGAATGAGCCGGCCGTAGCCGTGCGGGTTGCGCGCCTGAAAACCAAGTACGGACACACCGCCGCCCTCGTCGATGCGGCGCCTGATGTCCTGAAGGGTCTGCGAGGTAATGAGCGGCGTGTCGCCGAACAGGACGATCAGCGCGCCGGAAAAGCCACGCATGCTGGGCAAAGCGGCCCGAACGGCATCGGCTGTGCCCCGGCGCTCTTCCTGAAGGGCGATTTCCGCGCCGGGAAAGACATTCCGGGCCTCCTCCGCAACGTCTTCCATGTCAGGTCCGACCACGACTGTGAGACGTTCGGGGCGCAGCTGGGCAGCGGTGGAGAGAACATGAGCCAGCATAGAGCGCCCGGCAATCTGGTGCAGCACCTTGGGCTTTGCGGACTTCATCCGCGTCCCCATGCCCGCTGCCAGCACTACAAACGCGACTGGAATCATATCCCCACCTAACCTTCTGATTGCAGAATAACTACAACTCAACAGATTCGCGAAAAAGATTAATAACCCTGTGCCATCCGCCCGGAAGGCCAAGGAATTCCTGCTTCATGATTACCAAAATATTGGCAAAAGCGCGTCCGCAAGTGAGCATTTGACGCGGACAGAAACTTTTTGCACCCTTTCCCGCGAGTTTCGGCCGATTCGCACCGGGTCCAGGGCATCCGGACGCGCTGCCGGCAGGGTTGCGTACCTCGTGTGGCTTTGGGAATCGGGATTGGGGTCGGCTCTTGCAGCATCTCAGCATCATACTGGCGTTTCTGGCGGTCTTCGGACTGGCCGCCTACCGGGTGCTCGACGGTCAGCCGCAGCATGTGTCCGCGAGCGCCCATGCCGAGATCAAGAAGGTCGAACTGCCGCAGAGAGACCAGGTTGCGCAGCAGAACCTCACCCGTCAGCTTGCC
>JBCCEL010000565.1:0-2141 GCA_039030315.1 Pseudomonadota bacterium | reverse complement strand
TTTTCCGCCTGCTCCGTCTCGCAGGCCAGAGTCAATTCAGCGGCAGCCATGCCTCCTGCACTCCCGATGCACCTGGTCGCTCATTTTGGTTCAGTACACGAACCGTTCACGACTTGGTGAGCAAGAGGCGTGCCGGTTGCGCCGGCGGGCTCATTCCGGCGCAAAAATCGGGACCGGCTCGGCCACGCCGCGGACGGTTTGCGGCTCAAGGGCCCTGAGGCCATTTGGAACGTGATTGGCCACCGCGCCGGTAACCAGGACCGGCTCGCCGAGCACCTTGCAGAGCCCTTCAATGCGGCTGGTCACGTTCACCGTCTCGCCGATCACCGTGAAGTCCAGCCGGTCGGGGCTTCCCACATTTCCGTAGGTCACCTGGCCGAGATGCAGCGCCGTGCCAAAGTCGATGGCTTCCTCGCCGGCTGCGCGGCGCTGTTCGTTCAGTCCCGCAAGGCCGGCCCGCGCTTCAAGAGCCGCGGCAAGAGCGGCGCCGCAGGCTTCAGGCGCCAGATCGGGGTTCTCGACCGGAAACACCGCAAGCAATCCGTCGCCGAGGAATTTCAGAACATCCCCACCATGCGCGTGAACCGCATCGACTGTGATCTCGAAATACTGGTCCAGTGCCCGCAGCAGCGCTTCTTCCCCCCAGCTGTTCGACTTGGCCGTGAAGTCGCGCATGTCGGTCATCATGACCACGGCCTTCATGACAGAGAGCTCGCCGCGCCTGAAGGTGCCGGCGACAACAGAGCGCGACGGACCGGCGCCGAGATAGGTTTTCAGCAGGCTTGCCAGGGAGCGCCGCATGGCAATGGGCTCCATGGCGGCGGCAAGCGGGTTCTTAAGTCCTTCGAACAGGGCAATGTGGCTGTCGCTGAAACCGTCGGGATGGTTGGTCGCGATGCTGGTGCCCTGCAGTGTGCCGTCGCCATACTCCAGCGCCATGCAGAAAAAATCTGTTCCACCCTCAGCGGCAAGTTCGTGGAAGACCACGTGATCCCGGGTCTCATCGAGATTGGTCAATCTCTTGCGCAGGCTCGTGTTCTGCTCGGTCACATATTGGAACGGGCTGCCGATCCACGTCCCCGTGTCGAGCCAGGCTGTCGGCACCACATAGTCCCGGGTCGGAACATCGTCACCGCGCCAGATGACCCCCCAGGCCGACAGGAGCGGATTGGCCACCCGCTGGGCCACGCGCAGCCGCCACAGCGGCAGACCGGCATTAACCAGCCTCTGCCCAAGAGCTTCGACGACGGCGACCCCATCGCCCAAAACCCTGGCCTCTCCGATGAGCCATTCGGCAATACTCTCTTGATCCATGTGCGGCCTCTCGCCTGTGAACGGTCAGAAGCAGATAGGGCTTGTTACGCGGATTTCCAGCGCGCGGCTCTGTTTGGCCCGCACCTCGGTGTGAGAACAAAGGTTTCTCTCTTGCCCCGACACCCGGCGTCGGATAGAGGGAGCCGCAATTCCTGATGAGCTGGCCTTCTGGCCCCGAACCTTCCTGCAAGAGGCGTTTCATCCCATGTCTGCGATGAATGTTCTTATCGTTGGCGCCGGCGGCGTCGGTGCCGTCACCGCGCACAAGGCGGCGCAATTCCGCGAGTCCTTCGGCAAGATCACCCTGCTCAGCCGCACGCCCGCCAAGCTCGAAGCCATCCAGGCCGACGTCAACCGGCGCTGGGCAAAGCCGGGCGAGGGCGACCTGATCTCGGTGCGGGCGGGCAACGCCCGCGACAAGGACGAGATGGTAACCGTCATGCGCGAGCTTGGCACCGGCATCGTCCTCAACGTGGCCACCCCCTATTGCAACGAGGCCCTGATGGATGCCTGCCTTGAGGCCGGCGCCCACTACATCGACACGGCGGTGGCCGAGGACGAACACGTGGAGAATGCACCGGCCCCCTGGTACGGCAATTTCGAGTGGCCGCGCCGTCCGGCCTTTGCAGAAAGAAAATTGTCGGCGGTGCTCGGCATCGGCTTTGATCCGGGCGTGGTCAATGTCTTCTGCGCTTACGCGAAAAAGCATCTGTTGGACGAGATCCGCAGCATCGACATCATCGACGTCAATGGTGGCGACCACGGCCGATACTTCGCCACCAACTTTGATCCCGACACCAATCTGCGCGAAATCCGCGAGGACGTCC
>JBCCEL010000564.1:0-2150 GCA_039030315.1 Pseudomonadota bacterium | reverse complement strand
TGAGGATGCGGCGAGGCCCTTGTAGATGGTCTTCGCCGGGACCTCGCCCTTGACCACGGCGCCTGCTGCAATCACCGCGCTTTCGCCGATGCTCGAGCCGCCGAGGATGATCGCACCGGCGCCGATCCAGACCCCGTCGGCGATCGAAATCGGCTCCGAATAACCCTCGCCAGCCACCATCCCGGACTCAAAGTCGATCTTGTGGGACCCGGTTACCAGGACCACCCGTGGCGCGATATTGACATTTGCGCCGACCGATATCGCCGCCTCGCCGCCGACGATCAGGCACTGATGGCCGATCCAGGTGTTCGCCCCCAGCCTGAGGGTGCCGGAGCTGTAGATCTCGGTGCTGGAAACGATCCGGACATTTTCGCTGATCTCGGCGCCGGCAAAGCTTAAGAGCGATCTCTTCCAGCCAAAACAGCGGCTGGGCGGCAGAAGCCGCATCAGCTTGTTGGCGACGAAGAGGCGGGCGGAGTTCATCGGTCCCCCTAGATCAGCTTCTGCAGGCGGAGGACCAGCAGGCTCGCCGGCACCAGACAGCAATAGGCGGCGAACAGGGCGAAGGCCGCGGATGCTGCGGTGATTTCAGCCGTCAGGTGCAGGGTTGCGGCGGCGGCCAGCAGCGCCCAGACGACCTTGAGCGAGAGCCAGTGCCGCGGGCCGGGATCGCGGGCGATGATGGCATTGCCGAGCCCGTTCACCGGGGAGGCCACGATGGCGGCCAGCACGAACCAGTGAAAGGCGCTGCTCTGGGTGATTTCCGCATTGCCGTAGAGGAGCAGCAGGACGTCTCCGGCCAGAAGAATGACAGCCCCGATGCCGGCTGCGATGAGGAGGTTGGCGCCGGCATTGGCGAGCACCAGCGGGCGGCCTTCGCAGTTCTCGCTTGAGGCGGCGCGCACGATGCGGGGAAAGAAGACGCGGGTAACGATTGACGGGATCAGCAGTGTCAGGGCGAACCATTGCAGGCCGACGGCGTAGCGGGCGAACTCCGCGATCCCGTTCTCCTGCTGAAGAACAATGCGGCCGAGGACCCAGAAGATGCCGGCCACCACGAGGCTGGTCAGGAACATGGGGCCTGCGATCTGCAGGACGGACCTGACTTCGGCACTTCCCGGAAAGCCCTCTTCCCGCCCGGGAAGCAGCCGGTTCAATGCGATCAGGTAGACCGCGGCCTGGGCGGCCATGGAGATGATGACGGCCAGCAGGACAAAGCTCGTGCTGTCGTGGAGCGCTGCGGTAGCCACCCCGCCAAGCAGCACCACGGAGCCGAGCGTTGCCGCCAGGGCCAGTGTGCCGAAAGCTCCGCGGCCTGAAAGGGCGCCAAGCGCAACCGTGTTGAAGGTCACCAGGGCGATGCCGCAGGCAAGCAGGGAGCGGTGGGCATGGACAAGGTCCCCGATCCACGCCGCCGGCAGGACGAGCACCGCAAGCGCTCCCGCAACCGCCGCAACCGTCGCCAGCAGCAGCACGGTCCGCATGCGGGCTTGAGTTTGCTCATGGGCGCCGGCCGCGCCCTCGGCAAATATTCGGGCGGCGGCCGTTCCGAGGCCGAGCGTCGAGAACGCCGCGATCGCCGAGATCGTAAGGTTGAAATAGGTGAATACGGCGAAGCTCTGCGTCGCCATGAAGTTGGAGATGATGATACTGGCGAGGATCAGCGAACCGCGGCCCAGCGCCTGGGACAGGGCTGCGAAGATCACATCAGCGGAGAACTTTCCGGCGGACGAGCCAAGCCACCCGGCAAGCCGCGATTGTTGCGTGGCACCGATATCGCCGCTCAGGCTCATCTCGCACCAAAGCCGGTGAACACGGTGTGGATCGTGCGTGCAACGATCAGCATGTCCATCCAGGGAGAGAAGTTCTTGATGTAGTAGAAGTCGTAGTGGAGCTTGCCGGTGACTTCGCCGAATACGCCCAGGCGATCATGGTTGAAAAAGCGAACAGTATGCCTGCTATGGCTATTGTGTAAGGTGACCAGGAAATGTTTCGCTCAAACGCGGCAGACGTCATGGCAATGCCGTCAAGGCCCTCCGTAAAGTTCGGGTCGTAGTAAAACGTAGTTACGATCACCAGTGCTGTAATTGTGCAGATTACGACAGTGTCAATGAAAGGCTCTAACAGGGCTACGTAGCCTTCAGTCATAG
>JBCCEL010000563.1:0-2166 GCA_039030315.1 Pseudomonadota bacterium | reverse complement strand
GAGGCCGGCTAGGACTGAGGAACCGGGACGGTCCGCCGGGTTCGTGCAAAATTCACCTGCACCCTGGCGACGGGAAAAAGGAGCTTTGTCACCCGTGCGGTGTTCAGAACGGTCCCATCATCGTTGAAGATCAAAACGTCGCTGAAATGGACCTTGCGTTGTCCCTTGGCCGTGTCGATGAGAACATCATAGGCCAGCGTTGCGCGATTGCCTGATACGCGAACGCGAGCTTGTCCAACCACATCCTCACGGGTTCCTGTATAGGTACCTGGCCCGGTCCGGGTAAAGCGCCAGGTCTTGCGGTCCTTCCGGCCATCATCGAAACGAAAGTCTTCCCTCAAGGTCAAGGTCTGGCCATCCCATCGACCGATGAGATCGACGTCAAAGCGTGTGACATCGCCATTGAGGAGATTGCGGTAATAGCCGGACCCGAAGGTTCGGCCCTTGAAGCCGGCAACCAGGGCGTCCTCGCCAATCATTGTGCCGGATGCATCCGCCGCGCGCGTCGGCTGGGCAGTCTGGACGACGACAAGGGCGGCGACGGCAATGAGCACATGGACTCCTTGTCGCGCCAAATGACGAATGCCCCGAATATCCACCATACAATCTCTCCCTGAACCGGAAGAGTAGAGCGTGGCGGTCGCCTGTCGAGGGTCTCTTGCAGGAATCGCTCGTGCTAGCCGGCCAGGCCTGGCGGCTCCTATGTTCAGCCGGGCGAGCCGCCGATTTCGCTGGTGACTTGGTCTGCCGCGGCTTTCACCTGGGGACCCAGAACGCTGACGGCCGATCGGGTGACGCGAACGGAAGGCCCCGACACGGACAGCCCGCCGATCGGCTCGCCATACTCATTGTGAATTGCGGCGGCGACACAGCGCATTCCGAGATTGCGCTCTTCGTCGTCGATCGCATATCCGCGGCGGCGGATGGTCTCCAGATCAGCGAACAGAGCGGCCGGATTGGTCAGTGTGTGCTGTGTAAACGATTCAAGGCCGTGACTGATAATGCGATTGATCGCCTGATCCGAGCTTGCGGCGAGGATGGCCTTGCCAATGCCCGAACCATGATACGGGCCGCGGGTTCCGGGGCGGAAAAAGGCCCGGATCGGCTGGTGGGTCTCCACCTGGCTGACGAACACGACGCAATCCTCCTCGGCGACGGCCAGGTTGGCCGTCTCGCCGGTCTCGGCCACAAGGGCCTGCATCACCTTGCGGCCATGGTCCGGCAAACGCCTTCGCCTCAAAAAGTTCGAACCCATGCGAAACGCCTCGACACCGACGGACCAGGTTTGCTGGGTTTCCTCGAACGTCACCATTCCGTGGCTTTGGAGCGTGGTCAGGATCCGGTACGTGGTTGCGGGCGGCAAACCGGCGGCCTCCGCGGCTTCCGTCAAGGACAGGCCATCGCCTTCAGAGACCAGTTTGAGCACGGCAAGCGCCCGGTCAAGCGCCTGCATGGGTGCAGTCTTGTCCGGTCCATGGAAGGATCTCGGGCGACCGCGTTGGCGTTTCTCAGCCATTGAAATCCTCTTCTACCGATACAAAAAATTTTTTCACGATCAGGCATCTCCCAGCAGTGAAAAATCAAAACGTTAATGATCGGAGTATGTTACATATTTTTTTAAAAAATGAAATAATTTTTTGAAAAAATTGAAAAAATTTTCTGCATCCATCACAATGCGCACAATTGGTTCGAATGAGCGGAGACGGAAATGGCAAAGATGCGGGCAATTGATGCAGCGGTCCTGGTTTTGGAGAAGGAAGGGGTTGATTGCGCCTTTGGTGTACCTGGCGCCGCCATCAACCCATTTTATTCCGCACTCAGGGCTCGCGGAACGATCCGTCACATCCTGGCCCGCCATGTCGAGGGTGCCGCCCACATGGCAGAGGGCTACACCCGCGCCAAAGCCGGCAATATTGGTGTTTGCATCGGGACATCGGGACCGGCGGGCACTGATATGATCACCGGTCATTATTCGGCGTCGGCGGATTCGATCCCGATTTTGTGCATCACCGGGCAGGCGCCGCGGGCCAAACTCGACAAGGAGGACTTCCAGGCAGTCGACATTGCCGCGATTGCCGCTCCGGTTACCAAATGGGCGGCGACTATTATGGAGCCAGGCTCGGTTCCCTATGCGTTTCAGAAGGCCTTTCATCTCATGCGATCCGG
>JBCCEL010000562.1:0-2175 GCA_039030315.1 Pseudomonadota bacterium | reverse complement strand
GTCATAGTGCAGCAGCGCCGGGCAATAGTCGGAAAACCGCGGGAAGCGGCTGATCAGCCGCGCATGGGCCTGCTTGATGGCTTCAAGCGTGTCGTCGGGCAGCCTGAACTCAGGAATGATGTAGCCGTCCCTGTCATAGTCCGCTTTTGCCTGCACCCAATCCATGGTAGCTCTCCCTCGCTGATCGGCGGGATGCTAGCGAAGGATCCCACCGTCCGCAATCAAGGGGCTTGACCTTCCAGTGACCGGAAGCGTTAGGTCCTGTTCATCAGATCACCTGGAAACCAGATAATGGCCGACACGACCGTAGTTCCGAGCTTCAACTGGACCTGCAGACACACGTGGAAGCGCGCATCGGTCAATACGGCCTGGTGCCTCCTGGGGTGCGCCATCGGCGATATGGGCACGATCCTGTTCTTCCAGCTCACCGGCATCCCCTGGCCGACACTGGCGATCATGACCCTGGCAGTGATCAACGGCCTGCTGACCTCGATCGCCCTGGAAACCTTCATCCTGTCACGGCAGATGCAACTGAAGGCCGCCTTCAAGACAGCCATCGGCATGTCGTTCATTTCGATGATTGCAATGGAAGTGGCGATGAACGTGGTGGACGTCTGGCTGACCGGAGGCGCGCGTCTGACCTGGTGGGTGGTGCCGATCATGCTGTTTGCCGGCTTCATCACGCCCCTGCCCTATAACTACTGGCGCCTTAAAGCCCTGGGCAAATCCTGCCACTGAGCAGGCCTGTAGGCCCCCTTCAGCAAAACCTGCTACATTGTGTCCGCCTCCCTTGGCGGGTGCCGCGGCTCTCGCCACATCCTTGTTGAAAGGAGCCAGGCCATGAGCAAGGAACGTGCAGTTGAGACGGTTCACACCCACCGGGCGCCGGCAGACCTCAGCGACCGGGTCGCATTCGGGTTCGTAAAGGCGCTCAGATTCTTCGCCGACAGCTTCTTCGCCAAGCGCTACGGCCACCGCGCCGTCGTGCTGGAGACCGTCGCAGCGGTTCCGGGCATGGTGGCCGGCCTGCTGCAGCATCTGAAGGCGCTTCGCCATATCCGCGACGATGACGGCTGGATCCGCGAACTGCTCGACGAGGCCGAGAACGAGCGCATGCATTTGATGACCTTCATCAAGATCGCGCAGCCGACGCTGTTCGAGCGCCTCCTCATCATGGTCACCCAGGCGATCTTCTACAATTTCTACTTCTGGCTTTACCTCTTCGCGCCAAAGACCGCGCACCGGGTTGTCGGCTATTTCGAGGAAGAAGCTGTCGTCAGCTACACCCAGTATCTTGAGGAGATCGATGCAGGCCGGCACGAGAACGTTCCGGCGCCGAAGATTGCCATCGACTACTGGAACATGGACAAGGACGCCCTGCTGCGCGACGTGGTGATCGCGGTCCGCGCCGACGAAGCCGGCCACCGTGACCGCAACCACCACTTTGCAGATGCCCTGAAGAACGGAACGCCGCCCATGGCGGAGCCCGTCGAAAAGCCCGCACCCTGATGTTCAAGATCCGGCCGGGAGAGGTCACTGCCCCCATTGACCCGGCCGCGCTTGAACCAGACGCAGGTCTCACCTTCATCGGACGCATCCGGACCTCCTGGAAAACCCTGGATGATTGCCCCAAGAACCCCAGGATCGCCCGGGAGCGAGCGGCTCCAGCTACAGTCGAGATGGACGAAGCCTGGCGCCCGGCCCTGCAGGGACTGGAAGCCGGGCAATGGATCCACCTCCTCTACTGGATGGGGGAAGCCCGCAGAGACCTGGTTGTGCAGCATCCGAGCCACAGGCCGGAACCCATGGGCACGTTCGCCCTGCGCTCACCCGCAAGGCCCAATCCTGTTGCGCTCTCCGTTGTCAGGCTCGAAGCCGTCGACGCCGCAGCGGGGGAGCTGGTCATCGATGCCATAGACTGCCTGGACGGGACGGCGCTGCTGGACATCAAGCCGTGGATCGACAGCGTGGATGCCCCGCAGAGCTGAACGCCAGACCTGCAATTCTCAATCCCGTCGCATTCTCCGGACCAGCTGCAGCCCGCAGGAAGGAATTGGCCGGTTCGATCATGTCGCACATGCGGTAAGCTCCGGACGATCATAGCCCGCCCCGTTCCCAGGTGTCCGTCAGGAGCCCCCATGCAGATCGCCGATATACGCACCCACCTCCTCCGTG
>JBCCEL010000561.1:0-2180 GCA_039030315.1 Pseudomonadota bacterium | reverse complement strand
TGTTGCAGCACTCAGGAGCCCCCTCACCCTCCCAACGCTGCCGCGTCGGGCCCCTCCCTCTCCCCCACGGGGAGAGGGGTTGGTGCGTCCGGCCTATCCTTGCATCCAAAGTCATCAGTCAGCCCCGGCCGATCTGCTTGAACTTGCGTGTCTGGTCCGCCAGGGCGTCTTCGACCGGCAGCCGTTCCATGGAGGAGGCGCCGTAGAAGCCGTGGCAGTTCTCGGTGTTCTTCAGGACGTACTCTGCGTCCTCGGGCATGGCGACGGGCCCGCCATGCACCAGGACGATTGCATCGGAACGGACCTTCAGCGCCGCCTCCGACCAGGCATCCACAAGTGCCGGACAGTCTTCCAGCTTCAGCGCCGTCTCAGCTCCGATCGACCCGCCCGTCGTCAGCCCCAAATGGCAGACGATAATGTCCGCCCCGGCCTTCGCCATGGCGGCCGCATCCTCCTCGTTGAAGACATAGGGCGTGGTGAACATGTCCTTCTCATGGGCCTTGGCGATCATGTCGACCTCCAGCGAATAGGACATGCCGGTCTCTTCCAGGTTCGCCCGGAACGTTCCGTCGATCAGCCCGACCGTCGGGAAGTTCTGGACGCCGGAGAACCCGACCCGCTTCACCTCATCGAGAAAGACGTCCATGAGCCGAAAGGGATCGGTGCCGTTCACCCCGGCAAGCACAGGCGTGTGGTTCACCGCCGGCAACACCTCCTGCGCCATTTCCATGACGATCTGGTTGGCATCGCCATAGGCCATCAGGCCGGCAAGAGAGCCGCGGCCCGCCATGCGGTAGCGTCCGGAATTGTAGATCACGATGAGGTCGATGCCGCCGGCCTCCTCGCATTTGGCCGAGAGCCCCGTGCCGGCGCCGCCGCCGACAATGGGTTCGCCGGCGGCAATCATGCCGCGATATTTCTCCAGGAGGTCTTTGCGTTCAAAGGCAGGCATATATGATCAGGTCCTTGCTGTTCTTCTTGTTTCACCCGATCCGTGGAGCAGCCGGAAGGCTTCCACGACTGCGGCCGAAAACTGTGGATCGTTGACGTTGTAGGGAAGGCGTATGAGCTGACGCGTGCCGGTCTGGCGTACCGTCTGCTCAAGCGCGGTGAAGAGTGCGTTGTCCGCTTCAGGGTCATGGAAGGCCATGCCCGGCGCATCCAGCAGCGAGACACCGCCTTCAGGGATGAAGAATCGTACAGGCGCGGTCATCTGGTTGAGCCGCTCGCCGATCCAGCGGCCCATGCGCGTGTTCTCCTCCGCCGTGGTCCGCATCAGCGTGATCTGCGGATTGTGCTCATAGAGGTTGCGGCCGCGGTAGCGTTCGGGGACGGTATCAGGCGCATTGAAGTTGACCATGTCGAGGGCGCCGCACGACCCGATATAGGGCATCTGACGGCGGATCATGGCGCCGAAGCGGTCCTCGGTTGCCGGGAACACGCCGCCCATCAGCATGTCGCAGATTTCGGTTGTTGTGATGTCGAGCACCGCTGTGAGCATGCCCGAGTCCACCAGTTTCTCCATCGATAGCCCGCCGACCCCCGTAGCGTGGAAGACGAGGCAGTCATAGTCGCTCTCAAGCTCCGCCGTGATCTGCTGGATGCACGGCGTGGTGACGCCGAACATGGTGAGCCCGATCGGCGGCAGCTGGGCCTGGACGGCCTGCTCCTCGCGCCTGTTACGGATCATGCCGGCCATGGCACTGGCGCCGTTGGCGAGCACTGCGCGGGTGATCGAGTTCAGCCCCTGAACATCAGCGACGGAGTACATCATCATGATGTCCGCCGGGCCGACATATTGCTGGACGTTGCCGGAAGCGACCGTTGAGATCATGATCTTCGGGACACCCACCGGCAAGGCGCGCATGGCGGGCGTAACCATTGCCGTGCCGCCGGAACCGCCCGCCGAGATGATCCCGGCAATGCCGTTCTGGCGCTGGATCCAGTTCTCGAAAGCCTCGGTCATGCCGGCCACGGCCTCGCCGCGATCGTTTGTGAAGACACCGTTCGGGCCGCGGCGGTTGTAAAGGGCGATCTGCTGCGGCGGGATGTCGGCCGAGGACGGCTTGCCGCTGGTCGACAGGTCCACCAGCCGGGTGCGGACACCGGCCTCCTTGAGCAGATCTCGGATATAGCGCAGTTCCGCACCCTTGGTGTCGAGGGTGCCGGCCACGAGCACC
>JBCCEL010000560.1:0-2274 GCA_039030315.1 Pseudomonadota bacterium | reverse complement strand
GGCCGCCGAAACCGGACTGCTTGTAGCCGCCAAAGGGCGTGGTGATGTCGCCTTCGCCATAGCAGTTCACCGTCACCGTTCCGGCCTTGATGGCGCGGGCTGCACGCAGGGCGCGGGAGGTGTTGGCGGTGAAGACGCTGGCGGTCAGGCCGTAGTCACTGTCATTGGCAAGCTCGAGCGCCTCCTCGAAGGACGAAACGGTCAGAACGGACAGGATCGGCCCGAAGATCTCCTCGCGGGCCAGCTTGTCGCCGGGCTGGACATTATCGAACACCGTCGGCTCGACAAAGCCGTCCTTGGCCTCGCCGCCAATCACGGTCGTGGCCTTGGTCTTGAGGTATCCCTTGACCTTCTTGAAGTGCTCCTTGTCGACAAGCGCCCCAAGATGATTGGCAGGGTCGAGCGGATCGCCGGTCTTCCAGTCGCGGGCTCGGGCGACGATCCGCTCCATCAGGTCGTCCTTGATCTTGCTGTGGACAATGAGACGGGAGTTGGCTGAACAGTTTTCCCCCATGTTCCAGAAGGCGGCGTTGACCACATGGCCGGCAACCATGTCGAGGTTCTCCGCATCGTCCAGCACGATGGCCGGGTTCTTGCCGCCGCACTCCAGGACAATGCGTTTCAGATTGCTGTCGGCAGAATAGCGCAGGAAGCGCCGGCCGGTTTCGGTCGATCCGGTGAAGCTGACCATGTCGACACCGGGGTGCAGTCCAAGCGGCTCACCCGCCGAGGGACCATCGCCGGGCAGCACCTGCAGAACGCCGCGCGGCACGCCGGCCTCCATCGCCAGCTCGGCCATCCGGAGTGCTGTGAGCGAGGTCTGCTCGGCAGGCTTGACGATGACCGAGTTGCCTGCGGCAAGGGCCGGGCCGATCTTCCAGGCCAGCATGAGAAGCGGGAAGTTCCAGGGCAGCACTGCGCCCACCACGCCGACGGGCTCGCGGATGATCATGGCGACCGCGTCTTCGCCCGCCGGCGCCGTCTGGTCGTAGATCTTGTCGATGGCCTCGGCGTGCCATTTGATGGTGTTGATGCTTTCGGGCAGGTCGATGGTCTCGCAGTCGAGGATCGGCTTGCCGCTGTCCAGGCTCTCCATCACCGCCAGCTCGCGGCGATTGCGCGTCATGAGCTTGCACAGCCGGATCAGAACATCCTTGCGCTCTGACGGGTGAAGCTTCGACCAGCGGCCCTGGTCGAATGCCTCCCGGGCCTTGGAGACGGCGAAGTCCACATCCTTGGCATTGCAGCTTGCAATCTCAGTGATGGTCTCGCCCGTGGCCGGGTTGACCGTCGGCAGCACCGCCCCCTTCCCGGCGCGGAAGCCGCCGTCAATAAAGGCGGTGCGGGGGAAATTGATCGAGCCGGCAAGGGCCGCGTATTCGTCTCGCGTAAGCAGATCGCTCATGGCTCAGCCCTCCTTTCCGATGGCTTCAATCGTGGCGTTCATTGTCCTCACCACCTCGGCAAGTTCACGCTTTTCGTCCTTGTTGAGGGGCTGCAGGGGCGCGCGCGGCGGCCCCGCATCAATGCCGCGGAGCGAGAGCCCGTGCTTGATGCACTGGACGAACTTGCCGCCCTGCTCCAGCACCCGCAGCAAAGGCAGCATGGCGGACATGATCCGTCGGCCCTTGTCGAAATTGCCCTCGACGGCACAGGCCCTGTAAAGGGCGATATGGGCTTCGGGCGCAAAGTTGGAGCCGGCGCAGACCCAGGACCGGGCGCCCCAGGCAAAGAATTCAAGAGCCTGGTCGTCCATGCCGCAGCTCAGCTGGATGTGCGGGTAGTCCCGGGCCAGCATGTGCAGCTGGTTCGGGTCTCCGGAGGATTCCTTGATGGCGCAGAAATTGGGGCTGCGGCCGAGACGGTCGAACACCTCGGCGCCCATGTTGACGCTCATGCGGCCGGGATAGTTGTAGAGCATGACGGGCAGGTTCGCCGCCCGGTCGATGGCGAGCGCATGCAGCGCGATTTCGCGCTCGGTGGGATAGGCATAGGGCGGCGTAGCGATCAGCAACGCATCCGCTCCGGCCTTCACGGCATGCTCGGCGAAGAAGATGCTCTCCGCCGTCCGCATGGAGCCGGTGCCGACGATCAGGGGGAGGCGCCCCTTGATCAGCTCCCTGGCCAGTCCCATCATCTCGACCCGCTCTTCCGGCGTCTGGGCGTAGTACTCACCGGTCGTACCGGCGACCACAATGCCGTTCACACCAGTGGCAATCAGATGCTCCACCACATCGGCGAAACTGTCCCTGTTGATCGAAAAATCAGCGTTAT
>JBCCEL010000559.1:0-2312 GCA_039030315.1 Pseudomonadota bacterium | reverse complement strand
GCCGTTCGCCGCCACTGAGTTCCGGCGGCAAGGCATCGGCCCGGTTGGCCAAACCGACCCATTGCATCAACTCGCTGAGATTTATTTCCTCCTGTGCGACGTCCTTGCCCGACACCAGCAGCGGCAGGGACACGTTTTCCTGAAGCGGCAAATGGTCCAGAAACCGACAATCCTGATGGACCACGCCGATCTTGCGACGCATCAACGCCATGTCATCGCGGTCCAGCGTGCGCATATCTTTGCCAAAGGCCCGCAACTGGCCGCTGGTCGCGTGCAGCGCCCCATAGCAAAGTTTCATCAAAGTGGTTTTGCCGGACCCTGACGGGCCGGTCAGAAAATGAAACGATCCCTGCGACAGCGTGATCGACACCTCGCCCAATAATTCGCCGCCGCCATAGCTATAGCCGACATTTTCAAGCTCGATCACGTGTTGCCCCCTGATCCTTTGCCCGCTTACATGCCCCAGAGGGCGTATAGTTTCAATGCCTGCACCGGGTCCGAATGGAGACACTTGCCGGTTGAAATTCGATTACTGTCTTTCCGCAACTTCGTTAACGACTTATGCTCACGAAAAAAATAGTCTGAGGCAGACCTGGAACCCAGGAGGCAGAATGCGATTAACATGCCCGAATTGCGACGCGCAATACGAAGTCCCGAGCGAAGTTATCCCGCCCGAAGGCCGGGATGTGCAGTGTTCGAATTGCGGCGATACGTGGTACCAGGAACATCCTGACCATCCTTCGGCCCCGGAAGCCGAACACGAGCCAGTTCCCCAACGCGCGCCGGAAACAGAGACACCGGTCGAAGACATGATCCAAGAGGATCTGGACACCGATCCCGATCCCGGTCCTGTCGAGCCTGAAATCGCGCAACAGGAGCCTGAACCGGAACCCGAGCCGTTCTCTGAACCGGAACCCGAGGAATTTGCAGAACCGGAAAGGCCGGACGATCCGGAGCCCGAATTCGAAGCCGGGCCTGAGCCGGAACCCGAGCATCGGGAAGAACCGGAGCCAGAGACCCTTTCCGAAGCCCAGGATGAACCGGCAGAGCCGGCGCCGGCTGAACGTGCGGTCGATCCGGCGATCTCGAACATCCTGCGCGAAGAGGCCGAGCGGGAAACGCAACTTCGTGCACATGAGGGGGAGGGGCTGGAAAGCCAGCCGGATCTCGGTCTCGACGCCATCGGAGATGATGAAGCCGATCGCCGTGCCCGCCAGGCGCAGGACAGAATGGCCCGCATGCGCGGCGAAGAGCCGGCAGCCGGCGAGGCCGGATCGCGACGCGGTTTGCTTCCCGATATCGACGAAATCAATTCATCACTGCGCAACGAGGCCGAGAACTCGGTCGCGCCGGTCACCAAAGCCTCGCCTGCAGGGCCCGCCAAACGCCGCCGGTCTGGCGGATTTCTGCGCGGCTTTACGGTGATGATTGTGTTCGGACTGATACTGGCGATGCTGTATATCAATGCCGCTGGAATAGCCGCCTCGATCCCGCAGGCAGAGCCCATGCTCAGCGCATTTGTGGCCTTGGTGGATCAGGCGAGAGTCTGGTTGCAATCCATGGCCGGCGGTGTTGCGGCGCCGTCCAACTGAACCAGAGCGCGCTTAAACCTGTCAGAACCGTTCAAGCAGCCGCTTGAGATATTCCAGTTCAAGGTCGGGGCGCTCGCCCTGACCGGACCGGCGACGGATCTCATCCAGCAGTTCACGCGCCCGGCGATAGACATCTTCGCCCTGCAACAGGTTCTCATCGGTTCCGATTGATCCCTGCGAGCCCTGATCGCGACCCAGCGGATCCCGGTTCTGGGCGCGCATGTCCCCTTCCTGGGTGCCTTGACCGGGCTGGGATTGCTGTTGAGCCAGGGCTTCTCCCAATGCCCGCATGCCTTCGCGCAGCGCCTCCATCGCTTCGGACTGCTGATCGATCGCTCCAGCCAGATCATCGGAGCGCAGCGCGTCTTCGGCACCTTCCATCGCGCGACCTGCCCGATCCAGCGCATCGCGCGCGGCATCTCCTTCGGGAGTCCCTGCTCCGGGCAGGGCTTGCTGCTGGCGTTGCAGTTCGTCTCGCAATGCCTGCTGGCGGTCAGCGAGAGAGCCCTGATCGCCGCCCTGCCCCTGCTCACCGTCTGGGTTGTTCTGATCTCCGGCCTCGCCATTCTGGCCGCGCCCGCCCTGGCCCTCGTGGCTTTGCCCGCGACCCTGGCCACCACTGCGGCCTTCGTTTTGCTGGCTTTCGCCGGTCTGGGCGTTAGGATTGAACTGTTCCTGAAGATCCCGAAAGGCCTGATCCGACAGGCCCTGCTGATCCCG
>JBCCEL010000558.1:0-2338 GCA_039030315.1 Pseudomonadota bacterium | reverse complement strand
GGGACGACCTGACCAGCAACAAGGCCATTGTCCGCCACGGTGCCAAAATCAAGTCCGTCCGCGATAATGCCGCCTTCGTGCTGGACCTGGCGAAAGAGCACGGAAGCTTCGGGGCCTTTCTGGCGGACTGGCCAACCGGCGATCAGGTCGGATTGTGGACCGTGCTATCCAAGCGGGGCAGCCGGCTTGGAGGCAACACGGGACGGTATTTTCTCAGGTTCATCGGGGCAGATGTGTTTCTGCCGAGCCGCGATGTCGTACGGGCAGTTCGCATCGCCGGCCTTGATGTCCCGGAGGAACCGACGGCAAAGCGCGACATGAAGGCCATCGAGGAACTCTTCAACACCTGGCACGAGGAAACCGGCCTCCCCTACGTTCAGCTCTCCCGGATATGCGCCGTGTCCGCAGGCGACAACATCGATCCCCAGCGGCTTGCGGCCTATACCGGTGTCGGCAGCCTGGAAGGCGACGACAGCTGAGCTACAGCACCGCGCTCGCGAATATGTAGAGGCCAAGCAGGAACAGCGCGGCGAAGAACACCTTCCTGAAGACCGGTTCGGAAAGTTGCCGGCGGACTTTCTGACCCAGAACCATGCCGGCCGCCGCGGGGATCAGGCCAGCCAGGGACATCATGCCCAGTTCTGATGAGAGCAGATCGTTCCGCTGCAGGGACACCGCCAGGGCCGCGGTGGACAGGGTGAAGAGGATCCCCATGGCCTGGATCAGCTGATCCCGCTGCAGTCCGATCGACTGGAGATAGAACACACCCGGCACGACAAACGAGCCGGTCAGCCCGGTGAAGATGCCATTGATCTTGCCGAAGACCAGTCCGCCCCAGAACTCCGCGCGGCCTGCGAGCGACATCCGCGCGCCCGCAAGACCGAGCACGGAATAGGCCACAAGCAGACAGCCAAGGATTGCCGACAAAGTATCAAGATGCGCTGCGTCGAGCGCCTGACCACCAATGAACACCGCAAGGGTCGCCGCCAGGAAAAACGGCCACAATCGCTTGATCAAAGCTATGCCGAACCCCCCGACACAGGCCTGCCACAGGTTGGTGACGAATGAGGGCACCAGCAGGAGCGCCATCGCCGTCGTCAGGTCGGCCGCGACGGTCAGCAGCCCGAGACAGACAGTGGGCAGGCCCAGGCCGATCACCCCTTTCACGGTCCCGGCCAGCAGAAACGTTGCTGCGGCGATTACCAGGAACGCGAGGTCCGTCATCGGATGGCGCCTGCTGCGTCAGGCGCTCACAATGACGCCAGGATTGAGAATACCGCCCGGGTCCAGTTCCTTCTTGACGGCGCCGAGGGCCTGGCCGAACAGGTCAGGACGCTGCTTCTCGTACCACGGCATGTGGTCTCGCCCCACGGCATGGTGATGGGTGATCGTGCCCCCGGCAGCATTCAGCGCGTCTGATGCACGGCGCTTGATCTCCAGCCACTGCTCCTTGAGTTCGTCTTGCCGGCCAAGACCGACGAACGTGTAATAGGGCGCCGGACCATCCGGGTAGATGTGGGTGAAACGGGTGCTGACGTAAGCGGTGCCGCCCGTGACTTCCTCCACGGCCCTGCGCGTGGCCCCGGTGACGGCGGCATGGAACTCTGCAAAGCGATCCCAGGTTATCGCGGTCTCAAAGGTGTCGTGAATGACGCCGGCTGAGACAAGAGGGCGCCGGAAATGAGGCATCCGGATGAATGCCGTCCGCCAGGCTCCGGCCGTCCCGGAGGTGTGCCCGCTGCCGCCTTCATCGTCCTGCTCGGGCCGGCCGCCATGGTCCTTGCAGACTTCCAGGGCCCGGGCCATCCAGGCGTCGATCGGATGATCGGCGTTCTCGAACGCCAGCACCACTGTCGTGCTCTTGCCGTCTCCAAAGCCGCCGAGATCGGCTTCGGCCGCATCCAGCAATCTGATGTTCGAGGGATAGAGCCCGGCCTGCGAGAGGACACGTATGCTCTCAGCTGCATCTTCCAGCCTTTCGAACAGAACGGCCGTGGATGCCCGGAACGCCGGTCTGTCCTGAAGCCTCATCCAGGCTTCAGTGATAATGCCCAGCGCCCCTTCTGAGCCGATCATCATCCGGTCAGGACTCGGCCCGGCGCCGGAACCTGGAAGCCTGCGGCTTTCGACGATGCCGGCGGGTGTCAGCGTCCGTGTGCTTTGCACGAAATCGTCAATGTGGGTGTAGAGAGTCGCAAAGTGCCCGCCTGAGCGTGTGGCGATCATGCCGCCGAGGGTGGCCATCTCGAAGCTTTGCGGAAAATGGCGCATGGTCAGACCGTGCTGTTTCAGCGCGCCCCTCAATCTGCGGACCGTTCGCGCCGCCCTGGATCCGGGC
>JBCCEL010000557.1:0-2349 GCA_039030315.1 Pseudomonadota bacterium | reverse complement strand
TTGGCATTGCCCTTGATGCGCCCTTTATGCGCTTTGCGGAACTTTGTGCGCTTTGGCTGCAACATCGTTCTTCTTCCTCAAATCAGTTCCCTGACGGACCCTAACGGCGGCCGCCGCCACCTTCGCGCCGCTGCGACGGAGGACGGCCGCCCTCCTGCATTTCCAGCATGCGCTTCTCCTGGCCCATCGGGTCGTGTTCCATGATCTCGCCCTTGAACACCCACACCTTGATGCCGATGATTCCGTAGGCGGTTTCAGCTTCGGCCGTGCCGTAGTCGATATCGGCACGCAGGGTGTGAAGCGGCACGCGGCCTTCGTGGTAGCCCTCGGTGCGGGCAATTTCCGCACCGCCGAGACGGCCACCGCACTTCACACGGATGCCTTCGGCACCCAGCCGCATTGCAGACTGCATGGCCCGCTTCATGGCGCGGCGGAAGGCAACCCGACGCTCCAGCTGCTGGGCAATGTTTTCAGCAATCAGGTTCGCGTCCAGCTCGGGCTTGCGCACTTCAACGATGTTCAGGTGAACATCGGAGTCCGTCATCGAGGCGATCTTCCGGCGCAGGCGCTCGATGTCTGCGCCCTTCTTGCCGATGACAACGCCCGGACGCGCAGAGTGCAGGGTGATCCGGCACTTCTTGTGCGGCCGCTCAATGATGATGCGCGAAATACCGGCCTGCTTGAGCTCCTTCGTCAGAAACTCGCGGATGGCGACGTCCTCGTGCAGCAGCTTGCCGTACTCGTGACCGCCTGCAAACCAGCGGCTGTCCCAGGTGCGGTTGATGCCGAGGCGCAGGCCGATCGGATTGACTTTCTGGCCCATTAAGCGGCCTCCTCAACTTCCTTGACCACGATCGTGATCTGACTGAACGGCTTCATGATCTTGCCGACGCGGCCGCGAGCCCGGGGCTTCCAGCGCTTCATGACCATGTTCTTGCCGACATGGGCTTCGGCAACCACCAGCGCATCGACATCCAGATCATGGTTGTTCTCGGCATTGGCGATGGCCGATTCCAGAACCTTCTTGACCTCGTTGGAAATGCGCTTGCCCGAGAAGGTCAGCTCGGCCAGAGCCTTTTCCGCCTTCATGCCGCGGATGGACGTGGCAACCTGGTTGAGCTTGATCGGGCTCACCCGGAGGTTCCTGGCCACGGCCTGGGTCGCGTTGGACGGCAGGACGCGTTCTCTTTCTTTCTTGCCCATGCGAGCCTAGCCCCTTCTTGCCTTCTTGTCGGCTGCGTGGCCGTAATAGGTCCGGGTCGGCGAGAACTCGCCGAACTTGTGGCCCACCATGTCTTCGGTCACGAGCACAGGCACATGCTTCTTGCCGTTGTGGACGGCGAAGGTGAGCCCGACGAACTGCGGCAGGATGGTCGAACGGCGACTCCAGGTGCGGATCGCCTGGTTGCGGCCGGATTCGCGCGCAACATCCGCCTTCTTGAGCAGATAGCCGTCAACGAACGGGCCTTTCCAAACTGAACGGGACACGTCAGCCTCTCCTTACTTGCGCTTGCGCCGCTGATGGCGCGAACGGACGATATATTTGTCGGTCTCTTTGTTGGACCGGGTGCGTTTGCCCTTGGTCGGTTTGCCCCAGGGGGTCACAGGGTGACGGCCGCCGGAGGTGCGGCCTTCACCGCCGCCGTGCGGGTGGTCAACCGGGTTCATGGCCACGCCGCGAACCGCCGGACGCTTGCCGAGCCAGCGCTTGCGGCCGGCCTTGCCGAGCTTGATGTTGGCATGATCCGGGTTGGAAACCGCGCCTATCGTTGCCATGCATTCTGAGCGCACCAGCCGCGTCTCACCGGACTTCAACCGCAGAATGGCGTAGCCGCCGTCACGTCCCACGAGCTGGACATAGGTTCCTGCGGAACGGGCTATCTGACCGCCTTTGCCTGCCTTCATCTCCACATTGTGGACGATCGTGCCGATCGGAATGGCCGACAGCGGCATCGCATTGCCCGGCTTGATGTCCGCGCTTTCGCCGGAAATCACCGTGTCGCCCACATTCAGACGCTGTGGGCACAGGATGTAGGCCTGCTCGCCGTCATCGTAACTCAGAAGCGCAATAAACGCCGTCCGGTTCGGATCATATTCAATCCGCTCCACCTTTGCGGCAACATCGAATTTGCGCCGGCGGAAATCGACCTGACGGTAGGTCCGCTTGTGGCCGCCGCCGCGGCGCCGTGCCGTGACACGGCCCTGATTGTTGCGCCCGCCCTTCGAGGTAAGCCCTTCGGTCAGCTTCTTGACCGGCTTGCCCTTGTAAAGGCCAGACCTGTCAACGATGACCAGGCTACGCTGCCCTGGTGTGTTCGGCTTGAATGTCTTCAGTGCCCTTGAAAAGAC
>JBCCEL010000556.1:0-2351 GCA_039030315.1 Pseudomonadota bacterium | reverse complement strand
TAAAAAGTCTCCCAAGAAGCTTGAACGATCGTTCACTCTAACATATATAATGAACGATCGTTCATTCAAATAGCTTATCCGCATAAGCGGTTTGTCCTTCGAAATTTGCATCCTCGCGTCACGTTCATGTCAAGGGATATTTCCAGATGAACACCTCCACAGAAGTCAACACGGGCCGCGCGCCCGCGCGTCGAGCCCGCTGGCTTTGGATTGCGCTCGCTGTGCTTACTTTTTTTGGCGTTATCGGCTTGCTGGGCTCTGCAGAAGACACCGTGGATGTTTCCAAGAGCAAGGCGCCGCCGCGCGCACCCTTGGTTTCGACCGAAACCGTCGCGGTCGGCAGCGAAACGATTGAGGTTAGTGCCTTTGCAGAGGTGCGGCCCCGTTGGTCGGCAGAGCTTAGGGCGGCTGTATCGGGCCGCATCACTAGCGTTCAAAACAATGCCCTGGCCGGAGAGCTGGTTGCAGCCGGCGATGCTCTCATCACCATCGAAGACAGCCGCTACGTGGCCCAAAAGGCGGAAGCTGAACTTGCTCTCAAGCAGGCGGGTCTGGCCCTTTGGCAAGCCAAAAACGCAAATCTGGTGGCGCGCAAGGATTATCAGCGTTCCGGGCGAAAAGCCCCCAACAACCTCGCCCTGAAGCTGCCGCAGCTGGACATTGCCAAGAGCGCCGTCGCCTCGGCTCGCGCCCGCCTCACAACGGCGGAACGGCAACTGAACGATGCGACCGTGGTTGCCCCTTTTGCTGGGTTTGTCACAAAACGTTTCGTGAGCCCCGGCCAGAGCGTCAATATTGGAGACCGGCTGGTCAAGCTGGTGGACAGCACCACTTATGAGCTAGCCCTGGAGTTGAGCCGCGCCAGTTGGGATCTTCTGCGGAAACCAATTGCGGGCCTCAGTGCCAAGGTGACCGATCACAAGGGCAAGACCATTGCCCGGGCCAAAATCCGCCAGGGCGGCGGCTTTCTTGATGAGACCACCCGGCAATACAAAGTGTTCCTGCACATCCGGGGCGCAGAGGCCAAAAACGTGCTGTCCGGCGACTTCGTGCGCGTGCTGCTGCCGGGGACGACGGTGGCGGCAGCCTTGAACGTGCCTGCATCCGCACTCACCCAGGAAGGGCACGTCTGGTATGTGGACGATGCCGACCGGCTGCGGCGGATCTCCCCGAAAATCCTGTTTCGGCGTCAGGACCGTGCCGTTATTGCCGCGCCGGCCGGCCAGGAGAGCTGGCGCATCGCAGTGACGCCGCTCGCCTCGTTCCTGCCGGGAAAACGCGTTCGCACGCGCGCAGGCGGGGGCTGAGCCATGCGCGTTCTTACCGGCTGGTTTATCCGCAATCCCGTCGCTGCAAACCTCATCATGGTGCTCATCCTGTTTCTCGGGGTGATAACCGTTTTTTCAATCCGGATTGAGGGATTTCCCAGGCTGCCTCCGGAAACCATAAACATCTCGACCACCTATCTGGGAGCATCCACTGAGCAGGTCGATGAACTCGTGACCCGAAAAGTTGAGCAGGCGTTAGAGGGGCTTGAGGGGGTGCGCAGCGTCTCCTCCCACTCCAGCGCCGAAACCTCACTGGTGGTGGTCAGGCGGGCCGGAGGACAGGACCTGCAGAAGGTGCTCGACCGGGTTCGCCTCAGGATCGACGCGATCACCGAGTTTCCCGCATCCGTCCGCAGGCCGGTGATCGAAGCGGCCGGGTACGACTTTCCTGCGCTTTACATCAATCTCCATGGGCAAACCGATCCAGCAACCCTCCAAGCCCTGTCGGAGCGGTTTCGAGAGGATCTATTGGCAGAGCCGGAGATCTCCCGACTGACCATTTGGGGCCTGCACGCGCGGGAGATGCGCATCGAGTTCGATCCGCAAATTCTCCAACAGTTCAACCTGACCGTTGCGGACGTGGTGGGCCGGATCCAATCCAGCTCCCTTCATTTTCAGACGGGAACGCTCAGAACCACTGGCGGCAATATCATCCTGAAGACCGATGACAAAGCAAAGTTCGTCACGCAATTTGCCCGCATGCCCATCATCGAGAATAAGGATGGGACCTCCGTCAATCTGGGCCAGATTGCAGTGGTCAGCGATACATTTAGGGAGGGAGACTATCTGTTCCGCTTTAACGGTGCCCCAACCACCGGCATGGAAGTGCTCATCGGCCAAAAGGAAAACCTGCTACGCATTTCGGAAGTCGCCCACAATGTTGCGGCGGCTTTCAAGCCACAACTGCCTTCAGGCGTTCAGATCACCATTTGGGGCCTGCACGCGCGGGAGATGCGCATCGAGTTCGATCCGCAAATTCTCCAACAGTTCAACCTGACCGTTGCGGACGTGGTGGGCCGGATC
>JBCCEL010000555.1:0-2361 GCA_039030315.1 Pseudomonadota bacterium | reverse complement strand
CGCTGAGCCGGGGCCAGCGCGACCGGGCTGGCAGGTATCGTGACCGGGTCGATGGGCTGACCGTCATAGGCAATGATGTGACCGGAGAAATCACCGAGTTTGAGGTCCAGGACCCGGGCATTGGAGGTATTGATGAGCCGCAGCCGGGCGAGGCCGCCGGCTGGCAGCTCAAGAGACGGCAGCGATGTCCCGTTCACTGTCACCCAGTTCCCAAGGCGCCCGGCATGGCTGAAATCCATCATGCCGCCAAGCGAAGCCTCGTGGATTGCCCCTTCCTTGGTGAGCCGCCAGTCGTCCAGCAGCAGGGGAATGTCGGCGTCAAAGCCCGGCGCCAGCTGCTCTTCAACGATCAGGGCGCCATAGAGACCGCGCGCCAGCTGCTCCCAGGTGCGCGAGTGCGGATGGTACCAATAGGTCCCGGCATCCGGCGGCGTGAACACGTAGTCGAAACTCTCGCCGGGCGGAACGGCGTCTTGCGTCAGGCCGGCGACCCCGTCCATCGCGTTGGCAATCCGGATGCCGTGCCAGTGAATTGTGCTGGGTTGCGGCAGCCGGTTGATGAAGCGCAGCCGGAAGGGCTCGCCCTGTCTTGCTCGCAGCACTGGCCCCGGAACGCCGCCGCCATAGGCCCAGACCTCCGTCTGAGGTTGGCCCCCGGCAAGCAGCTGGGCTTTCGCCGGGCCGGCGATCAGTTCGATGAAGCCGTCCGAGGCCCTGGCGGCGCTCAGTACCGGCGGGGCAAAGGCTGCCGCCGCTGCTGTTTTGAGGAGTGTTCGGCGCGAAACGCTCATGCGGTGTCAGTGCTTCTTGATGCGGAACTTCTGGTGGCAGGACTTGCAGTCATTGGCCAGCTTGCCGATGAACCGTCCAAGGCCAGGGCGGTCCAGCCCGGCCGCAGCCGCGCCGAGTTCCTTCGCGTGGTCCGCCATCTGGTGAAGCAAGGACTGGAACTCCTCCTTGTTTTCCCAGATCGCGGGCGCGGCCTCGGTGAGATGTCCTTTCCGGCTTTGCTCGGTGTCGGGGAAAAGCCCGGTCACCGTCTCGCAGTGCTCCCATATCGCACCGGCCGCAGATTCTATTGCCGACTGGCTGAGCTCGGCCTTGCCTTTCGCCATGGCGCCCAGAGACTTCATGGCCTTCCCGATGGACTTCATGACGTCCATGCGCTCTTTGACGATGCCTGTTGCGCCGCTGTGTGCGTTGAGGCCAGTCGTGATCGCGAGCATAAGCACCAGCAAGGCCCCGGTTAGGGACAAAAGCTTCTTCATGTCAGGTCCTAGTGCTGAGCGAGGTTGTCGATAATGGGACAATCCGGGCGGTCATCACCGCGGCAGGATTGCACAAGCGTGTTCAGCACATCGCGCATGCTTGTCAGTTCGGCGATCTTGCGCTCGATCTCCGTCAGGTGCTCCCTGGCCAGTTCCTTCACATGGGCGCTGGCGCGGCTCTTGTCCTCATAGAGCGAGAGCAGCTGCCGGCAATCCTCGACCGAGAATCCGAGCGAGCGCGCCCGCTGGATGAAACGCAGCTTGTGCACGTGGTCGCTGGAATAGTCGCGATAGCTGTTATCCCGCCGGTCCGGAAGGATCAGACCGATTTCCTCGTAATAGCGGATCGTTTTTGGCGGCAGGCCGCTTGCCTTTGCCGCAGCGCCGATATTCATCAGGCATGCTCCAGATTTGAGCTGCATGATGATGCTTACAGTAACTGGAAGGTCAAGCTAATCCTTGACGTCGTAGGTGTTGTCCGGCCCCGGGAAAGAGCGTTCACGAACGCCTTCCGAATAGAGCTTGATCGCCCGCTCAATGGCGCGGCCGACCTTTCCGAACTCTTTCACGAACTTGGGCACCCGGGGTGAGAGGCCCAGCATGTCCTCCATCACCAGGATCTGCCCGTCACACTCGGCCGAGGCGCCAATCCCAATCGTGGGGATGTGGACCGCCTTGGTGATCCGTGCTGCGAGAGGCTCCGCCATCGCCTCCAGCACCACGGAGAACGCGCCGGCATCCGAAACCGCCCTGGCATCTTCCTCGATTTCCGCCCATTGATCGCGGCTTCGACCTTGCGTCTTGAACCCGCCGATGGCGTTGATGGACTGCGGTGTGAGGCCGATATGCGCCATGACCGGAATGCCCCTGGTGACCAGGTATTCGATGGTCTCGGCCATATGCTTGCCGCCTTCGAGTTTCACCGCCCCGCAATCGGTTTCCTTCATGATCCTTGCGGCGTTCCGGAAAGCGACAGCCGGGCTCTCCTCGTAGGATCCGAACGGCATGTCGACCACGACAAGAGCGCGCTTTGCGCCGCGCACGACCGCCTTGCCATGCATGATCATCAGGTCCAGAGGAACCGGCACAGTCG
>JBCCEL010000554.1:0-2372 GCA_039030315.1 Pseudomonadota bacterium | reverse complement strand
GTGAAATTATTGATTGACCGATATTTGTGTGAATTTTATGTTGATTGGGCAGGCGGGTGAGAACGCTTGCATGAGGCAAACCTAAACACTGGGAGAATTACCATGAAATTCAAAACCCTTGCCGTTGCCGCCACGGCATT
This sequence comes from Pseudomonadota bacterium, assembly GCA_039030315.1. Classification (GTDB taxonomy): domain Bacteria; phylum Pseudomonadota; class Alphaproteobacteria; order Rhizobiales; family CAJQND01; genus JAAEUE01. The sequence goes on along the minus strand of JBCCEL010000554.1, from coordinate 2,232 downwards.
CTGCTTCGCGACCCCCGCGGTTGCGGACACGGTCGGAATCACGATTGGAGCACCTGTGTCCGATCTCGTCATTTCCTTCTCTTCGGGCGGTGGCAAGGCCACGACGTGCACCCTGAAGGCATCTGATGGCGGCTCGGTTCCGGCGGGTTGCAACTACAACCTCACATTCGTCGGCAACGACTTCAAAAACGGCAAGCTGCGGGCCGTCGACAACACTTCCGGACAGAACGTATGCACACAGGACGTCAAAGCGGCCTGCAAGTAGCGCCTTCTGACGGCTAGAGCCGGGACGGTGCGTCACGGCTGATCTATTGGGGCTGCTCCCGCCTTGCCCGATGGCCGGCGGGGGCAGTCTCAGAGCAGATTCCAGAGATATCCAACTTCACTGAGCTCTATGTTCTCTGCCTCCGCCAGATGGAAGGTTTGCGGCGGGCCATGCAGGCGGCCCCCGTGTTTTTCATAGAATGCCCGGCCGATCGGGTTTTCTTCGAGGCACCAGACGATCAATTCACCGAAATTCGGGCGCAAGGCATCGACGGCATGGTGGAACAGGGCGGACCCCGCGCCCGAGCGCTGTTGGCGTCCATCCACGTAGAGTGCCTTGATCTCTGCACGTTCCTCTACATCCGGCCGGTCGGGGGCCGTGAAAACCACATAGCCCACGAGCAGTCCGTCGATGACTGCAACGACTGTCCGGAACGGCGAGTCCGGCCTGGTCAGTGCGGCTTCGGCTCTTTCGGCTTCCACAACAGGGTTCATGGTGTCCATGAACGCGTCCGGCACGATGCCGCGATAGGCGGACCGCCATCCTGATATACGGATACGGCCGAGCGCGGCGCCGTCCCCGGGCCGGGCCTCACGGAGTTGCAGCGTAGTCATATGGCCAGGCCCGATTGCTCCGGCCGGCTGAAGAAAAGAGCGAAGGCCCTCCTCAGCACACCTGACAGCCGCCGGATTCGCGGACCGTGGCAACTTGTTGCTGCAGGGCCGGAAGACCCATGGCGCCCGGGATCAGGGTGTTGTCAATCACGAAGGCCGGCGTGCCGTTCACGCCGAGCTTGCTGGCCAACTCATAGGTTTCCTTGATCTCCGCCTCGACGTTCGGCGCCTTCATGTCCTGCTGCAGCTTGGCCAGATCAAGGCCGATGCCGGCGGCGATTTCCAGAACCTTGGCCTGGTCCAGAGCGCCGCGCGCCTGCATCAGGGCCACATGGAACTCCCAGTACTTGTTCTGGGCTTTAGAGGCGATTGCGGCACGCGACGCGAACATCGAGCCCTCGCCCAGAATGGGGAACTCCTTCACGACGACCTTCAGGTTCTTGTCGGATTCCATGATGGCCAGCACGTCGCCGAAGGCGCGTTTGCAGAAGCCGCAATTGTAGTCAAAGAACTCAACCATGGCGACGTCGCCGTCCTTGTTGCCGGCCACGTAGGAGAGCTTGGAATTGTACAGGATCTCCTTGTTCTCAACGATCCCTTTGCGGGCTTCCTCTTCCTTGGCCACACGCTCGCGTCTCTCCAGCTCGCCGAAGGCATCCCTCAGGATCTCGGGGTTCTTCAGGAGATATTCGCGGATGATGTTCTCCATCTCCAGCTTCTGGGCATCGTTGAAACTTTGCGCCCAGGCGCCAGTCGCGAGGGTCATTACGACGCCGAGACCCACGACAAATCTGGTCAGCGACGGAAAGAGACGGTGGGGGCGCATAGGCGAATACTCCGGATTTCTCAGTTATGCTTTTGCTAGCCTGAAAGAGATATGCCAGCAAGCTGTGAAGTGGCGCTACTTCTTTTTGCGCGGGCGGATGTTCAAAATGTCGTCAGCGCGCCGCCACGCCGTCGACCCGCGCTTCAGCTTGCGCTTGGCCTGAGAGGCCTTGAGCTGCGCCAGCTTCAGATCTCCCGACCGGATGGCTGCTTCGGCAGTGGCCAGGTCCGCCCGCGGGATGTTGCCGAGCGAGGCGTAGGCTCGGGCAAATTCCAGATGGAGCTGTGGAGAGCGGTTTTCGCGCCGCTGGGCTACCCGCAACTGCTCCAGAGCGGGCTTGGCCAGCTTCTTGTCGCCCGTCGCCAGCATGGCCTGGGCGTAGAGGATCCGGATAAGCGGCGAAGATGCCGGCCAGGCGTCCCTGACGGGTGATCAGCGCCGAGCCGATGCGCCGCCGCGCTAGGGTCGCGACCACCTCGCCGAGCGGAGTGTCCATCTCCGCGGTGTAGACATCGAGGATGCAGGCG
>JBCCEL010000553.1:0-2390 GCA_039030315.1 Pseudomonadota bacterium | reverse complement strand
TGTCAGCTTTCGGGAATAAGCGCCGGCGATGATGTTCTCTTCCACCGTCAGGTGGCCGAAGCAGCGTCTGCCTTCCAGCACCTGCACCAGGCCCAATCCGACCATCTCGGACGGATTCTGGTTCTTCACCTCTGTCCCGCCATAGGTGATCTTGCCCTGGGTGACCTTGCCTCGCTCCGCTGCCAGCATGGTCGACACCGCTTTGAGGGTCGTGCTCTTGCCCGCTCCATTGCCGCCTAGCAGGGCAACGATCTTGCCCTGAGGAACATTGAGCGACACATCGTGCAGCGCGGCGATGACATTGTCATACAGCACCTCGATGCCGTCGATTTCCAGGATGTTGTCTGAATTCCCGCTCATCTAACTTTCGCAATCGAAAAATCTTTGCCCGGAACGCGAGCTTGGAGCCACATTCAGTGGAATTGGGTGGGGAACCGGAAACGACGTGGGAGTGGCCACTGCGCTTCCGATCCCCCTGTTTGGTTGGTGTTGGTCAGCCGCTAGCAGGACTTCGGCGTGATATTGTTTTCCTTGGCGAACTTGGCCGCGGAAGTCTCCACCAGCTGGCGGATGTAGGCCGGATCGAGCGGAGCGTCCCATCCGGTTACCTGCTCGAACTTCTTGCCGTCCCACTGCATCATGGCAAATTTGCCGGCACCCTCGTGGTTGGCACACGAAATGGCAAACGGAGCAACCATCCCTTTGATGCCGATTTCATCAAGGCGTTCCTCGGTCATGTTCAGGGCTTCGTAGCCATCCCTGAACTCAGCCCCGGTAACGGCCTTGCCCACCTTGTTGTGCATCTTCTGGGCATTCTTCAGCGCCTCGATCCACATGACCGCGGCGCCAAGGCCACGGTTCCAGTACACCGACCCGACACGCTTTTCGTCCGCAAGGTTACCCTTGCCGGCACCGTAAACCTGTTCCTTGATCTTCTTGACCAGTGGGAACTGATCGCCCGGCAATGCATTGGCCATGGCGTATGTGCCCTTGGCGGCATCCCCGGCTGGATACATGTCTTCCTCGGCCGCGCCGAAGGTCACATAGATCATCCGGTCGCGCCGGAAGCCCACGCGTGCAGCGTTGGTCATGGCGGTTGAGTTCATGCCGGAGCCGGCGCCCCAGAAGGTCACCCAGTCCGGACGCTCGCGCCGGATCTGAAGCCACTGAGACTGCTGCTCAAGGCCGGGAGGCGGGATCGAGATCTCGACCAGCTTGACGCCCCAGTCCTCGGCAATCTTGCGCATCGCCGGGAGCGGCTCGCGGCCATAGGCGGAGTCAATGTGAAGGTGCACGATCTTCTTGCCCTTCATCTTGTCGATGCCGCCTTCCTGCTCGGCCATGAACTTCATCTTCACGGCAATCTGTGACCAGTAGTGGCTTGCGGCGTTAAAGACCCACGGCCAGACCCGGCCATCGGCGCCGTCTGTCCGGCCGTAGCCGTACTGGGCGAGAACCACATTGTCCTTTGCCATGCGGTTGATCACGGCATAGGCGCCTGGTGTGCCGAGCGTGTCGAACACCACGATCTTCTGGCCATCCTTTTCAAGCAGGCGCTGGTAGCATTCGACGGTCTTCACCGCGTTGTATTCGGTCTCGCATTCCTGCCAGGTCAGCATGACGCCATTCACGCCGCCGTTCATGTTGACGTAGTTCATGTAGTCGATCTGGGCGCCGTAGTAGCCGGTGCCCATGGCCGAGTAAGGCCCAACACGGCTACTGGCGACCGGGAAATACTGCATTTCCGCGCCAACAGCGCTGCTCTGGGGCAGCGTGAACGCGGAGGCCACGGCCACCGCCGCGGCGGCCGACGTCAGCCAGTTTCTCAAGCGTCTTGCTTTCATTTGCACTCTCCTTTTTTGAGATTGTTCGTCTGGAACAGTCCCCTCCTTCGGTTGGCCGCATGCTTTGGGCCGGCCGGATTCACGCTCGCCTGGGCGGTCAGGCGGCCGCTCACGGCAGCCGACCCGGGCAAGCGCGATTTGTCCGTTGAAGAAGACGGCATCCAGTTTCCTCCCAGCCCGGGTTTTCCCGGGTCTCGTTCATGTTCCGGTTGGAAAAGAGAAGGTGGGTCGAAGCGCCCGAACCCGATGAGTGCAGGCCCCCGCTCCCCTCACGAACCGTTAACCATGTTTGTTAAGCAATTCGCGTGCCAGAAAATCTTCTAAGTAGAATCAGGATGTTACATGGAAAGCAGTCGTGACTTGGACAGTTTGTCCGGCGCCGAAGACAGAATGTCCATGAGATTGATGCAGTCGCTGGAGGCGTCAATCCTGGGCCGCACGCTGGCGCTGGCTCACTCCAAAAGATCAGCCGACACCGGCCGCATGCCGGCGCGGATTGCCGGAAAGGCCGCGCCCAGGATGCCGATCGTGGCGGCAAGGAGGAGT
>JBCCEL010000552.1:0-2403 GCA_039030315.1 Pseudomonadota bacterium | reverse complement strand
CCACGAAAACCTGGTGATCGACGGGATTGATGTCTCCGGCCATTGGAGCACCTTTATCGAGAGCCGGGTGGTCACGGATTACAACGAGGATCTGGAAGACGAGATAGCCGCGTTGCCGGGCGGTGAGCATATCCATCGTTGCTGGCAGTGCGGTTCCTGCACAAACTCCTGCACTGTCAATGCCGTCAATCCGGACTTCAACCCGCGCTACTGGATCTATCTTATCCGCATGGGCATGGAGAGCGAACTGCTGCGCGACAAGGACATCATCTGGCAGTGCGTCTCCTGCAACAAGTGCACCTATGTCTGCCCCCGAGAGGTGGCGCCTGAGGGCGTGATGAAAGCAACGGCACACTGGCTGGAGCTGAAGGGCCACACGCCCATATCGCCCTCGACCCATTTTGACGAAATCTTCTCCGCTCAGGTCATCGAAACCGGCAAGATCGAGGAGGGCCGCATCATCCGTTCCTTCTTCAGTCGCACGGGCCAGGAGCTCATGCAGGACTGGCTGGTGGAGATGGTCAAGCGGCTGGTGGCCAAGCTGCCGGTCAAGATGCTGATCACTCTGGGCCTTGCGAATGTGCTGAAGCCCCGCACTCGCGGCTGGGGCGGCGCGCGCGATGCGATCAAGGAGTATGTCGAGGAAAAGAATGCTGAACACCGGAAGGCCCTGAAGCTGGATGACCTGGTGGAAATGGCCAAATCCGAAGTCAAACCCGGCGCGCAAGCGGCGGAGTAGAAACGGGCGATGACGATGAAGGGGATGGGATCGGAGCGGGAACAGGAAAGAGCGATGAGCACTAAAGCGAAAGAATACCAGAAGGTCGCCTACTATCCGGGCTGCGCGCTTGAGGGCACCGGGCATGCCTACAATCGCTCCACAAAGGCTCTCGGCAAGGCGCTCGGGCTTGAGCTGGACGAGGTGAAGAACTGGAACTGCTGCGGCGCGATGGAAGTCAAGAACATCGACCCGAAGATCCAGACCTATCTGTCCTCCCGCGTCATGTCGATTGCAGCCAATGAGATGGGCCACGATGTGGTCATGGCCCCCTGCAATGGCTGCTACCACAATCTCAAAAAGGCCGAGTACGACCTTAAGAACGATGAAGAATCCCGCCAGGTCACCGAGCGGATTTCAAAGAAGGCCGGGCACACGGTCTACGAGGCCGGACAGGTGGAAACCATTCACGCCCTCGACTGGATCAAGGACGGCATCGGCGAGGAAGGCCTGAGGGAGAAGGTGAGAAACTCCCTGAAGGACCTGAAGGTCGCCAACTACTACGGCTGCATGTACACCCGCCCCCGGCACATCTTCCCGGAGAAGGATCAGGGCGAGGGCTCAGAGTCTACTTCCGAGCCGCATTTCATGGATGATCTCCTGGAAGCGGCGGGCGCCGAAAACGTGGATTTCCCGCTGAAGACAGCCTGCTGCGGCGGCGCACACACGCTTTCAGACTCCGACACGTCGACTCTGCTGGTCTCCAACATTCTGGATGCAGCCGAAGCGGCGGGCGCCGAGGTTATCGCGACGGAGTGCCCGACCTGTCACAGTGGCCTGGAAATGCACCAGATCAGGGCGGAAAAGAAATTCGGCAAGAAGACCAGCGTCAAGATCGTCTACTTCACCCAGCTGCTCGGCATGGCCTTGGGACTGAGCGCCCGCAAGGTCGGCCTGCAGGAGAACATCTCTGACAGCCGCGCCTTGATGAAAGAAAAGGGCATCGCATGATGCCCCTCAGCGACATCGGCGCGATCCTGCGAGGCCCTGCCTCAGCGGCAGAATATCTGTGTGCAGGTGAAGATGTGCTGAAGCAATGGTGTGTTGGCCGTGGCCTTGAGCCGACCTCGGACAGGAAGGAAGGTTTCCGCCTGCTCGCTCTCCACCGGCAGGGCGCGAAAGGCGAGCCCAGCTTCAATGCCTGCCGTGAGACCTGCCGCGAACTGGTCTATCATTACAATCTGATCACCCTGGATCCGGACCATCTGGAAACGGAAAAGCGTCTTGAGATGATGCGGCTCATTGCCATGCATCTCTATTTGTTTGTAAGTGGAAAGATGCAGGTGGAGGGGCTTGGCGAGTTCTGCTGTGCTTCGCGGCCCTTGCGCACCGGCTCAGACTGATAAGATCACAGACGAGGGAAACCACCGCAATGCCGATAGTCCGCGGATGCCACCTTCCAGACGAACTGCTCTATGACGTGGAGAATCATATCTGGTTCCAGGAGACCGGTGACGGGAATGTCAAGCTCGGCATGACTGCGATCGCGGCAGCCATGGCCGGTCAGATCGTCGCCTTCACGCCCAAAAGAGTGGGCCGGTCCGTGCGTGCGGGCAAATCCTGCGCAACCGTGGAATCGGGCAAGTGGGTTGGCCCTGCGAAATCGGCCGCTGCCGGGGACGTTG
>JBCCEL010000551.1:0-2413 GCA_039030315.1 Pseudomonadota bacterium | reverse complement strand
GAACCCTGCCCGCTTCGCACCTGCCGAGCAGTGAGCCACGGAAAGGCCTCCAGCCGTTGCCGGAGGCCTCTCACAGGCATCACTTCTTGATGCAGTGGGCTGGCAGCTTGTAGATCGCCGACATGTCGTGACCGGCCTTCTTTGCCGCCGCCTCGGCATCTGCATAAATGCCTCCGGAGTAGCGCGGGCAATCAACCGCATGCCCTGACGCGACCTGCAACCGAGCGAGATCTTCCATCCCGCCACCCGACTTCGCGGGAATGTAGCAGGCCGCCACGGGTTCGCCGCCCGCCAGCTCGCCGTTGAGATAACAGGTTACCATCGGTCCATCGGCCAGGATGGAGGCAAGATGAGCCGCCGACTCTTTGCCGCCGGGCCCCTCATGTCCTTCATCGTCGTCATTGTCCGGGGCCGCGATCCCATTAAGCCTGATCTCTACCTTGCCGAAGACCAGCTCAAAGCCGCTCTCGCCCTTACCCTTGCCGGTCAGTGTTGCCACAGGTTCAAAATTGAGATCTTTGGGAAGGTCCTGTGCATAGGCAGGCAAACCGATAAGCAAAAGCGAAACTGCTATTACAAGGTTTTTCATCAGGTTCTCCGAATAGAGTTAGACAAGTGGAAATACGGGGCACATTGAGGTTTTTTTTACATGACCGGCTTCACTTTGCGAGTCGGAAACGGCATCGCGTCCTAACCTACCGCATGCCCTAGCCGGGCAACTTCTACAAAACTGCTAACGCGTCTTTCCGGCCGCTCGCCGGCAAGCTCTCCCCTGCCAATTTCCTATTCCGCAACGCGGGCAGGATCACGTCCAATATCTCGGCGTCCTTCGGCCGCGGCCTCGGTGCCATACGCAGAACAAGAACATCGGTGCAAGACTGGCAAATACCTAAGATAAATCCTCAATGCGGCCGTCCCCGGCGAGCATCCGGATGATGCCCGAGAAGTCCGCCGCATCCCCGCCGGAGCTGGCGAAAAGCCCGTAGAGCGCCGTCGCGGTGGCCCCCATGGTGGTCGGCAGATTGGCGTTTTGGGCCGCATCCTGGCTCAATTTGAGGTCCTTTAGCATCATCGCGGCGGTAAATCCGGCCTTGTAGCCGTTATTCGCCGGCGACGCGGGAACCGGCCCCGGCACCGGGCAATAGTTGTTAAGGAACCAGCACTGGCTCGTGGCCGTGCTGGCGATGTCGTAGAGCTTCTGGGCGTCGAGACCGAGTTTTTCGGCCAACAGGAAGCCCTCGCAGACGCCGATGGCCTGGATCGCCAGCATCATGTTGTTACAGACCTTGGCCGCCTGCCCGTTTCCGGGCCCGCCCGCATGGAAGATGTTCTTGCCCATGCCGTCCAGGATCGGCTTCGCGCGCTCGAAGGCGCGATCGCTGCCGCCGCACATGATGGTGAGGGTCCCGGCCGCGGCCCCGCCCACGCCGCCGGAAACGGGCCCGTCGATCATGTCGTGTCCCGCCTGTTCGGCGGCGGCGTTAACGGTGCGGATCGTCGCCACGTCCGCGGTGGTGCAGTCGATCAGGATCGTCCCCTTGGCCGCGGTTTCGATGACCTTGCCGTGGCCCAGATAGACGTCGTGAACCTGCGGTCCCGCCGGCAGCATCGTCACCACGGCCTCGACGCCCGTGGCGGCGTCGGCGGGCGTCGCAACGGCCTCGGCCCCTTCGCTCACAAGCCCGTCCACGGCCACCTGCGCGATATCGAATACTTTGAGGTCGTGCCCGGCCTTGAGGAGGTTGCGCGCCATGGGCCCGCCCATGTTGCCAAGTCCGATGAATCCGATGCTGCTCATTGATTTCCTCCCTGTGGTACCGGGCTGCTGGTCCGTGTTCTCGCGCGGTTGTGCGTCGACGGACATACCATGAGGGAAAGGGCGCCCGCCCGACAACAGCAAAACGCGGTGCGCTCGCCACGACAGGCTCATTCTAGAAAGGCTCATGCTTCGACAAGTTCAGCATGAGGGAAGCGGGATCCGGCAACCATCGATCCTCATCCTGAGCCCTTCGAAGGATAAGTCCGCCCAGACAGACAACGCCGAATGGCGTCAGTCGAAGACGATCTCGCGCGCGCCGAGCGGCGCGAAATAGGCGTCCACCGCCGCGTCGCTCACATCCGCGAGGCGCGGCGGCCGCCATTTCGGCGATTGGTCCTTGTCGACGACGACCGCGCGCACCCCTTCGAAGAAGTCATCCGCCGCCATGAGATGCTGGCTCAGCCGGAACTCGAGGCGCATGCAGTCGTCGAAATCCAGCTCTCCGCCGAGCGTGATCTGGCGCAGCGCGATCTTCTGACTGGTCGGCGAGTGACCGGCCATGACTTTCTTCATGCCCGCCGCCCATTCGCTCTCCTCGCGTTCGAGCGCCGCTTCGATCGCCTCGACCGTGTCGCCCGGGAAGCAGCGGTCGAT
>JBCCEL010000550.1:0-2421 GCA_039030315.1 Pseudomonadota bacterium | reverse complement strand
ACCACTATCGAGGAAAAGGCGCTCGGCAACCTGGAAAAGATCGGCCGCACCTCGACCTATATCGATGCGCTCGGACCGGCGGTTGCGCCGGAGAAGGGCGCAGGCCTCTATTTCATGGACACCTCGTCGGCGGCGGCTGAATGCGTGACGCTGATGGCCGCGGCGGGCTACGTGGTCCACACCTTCCCCACAGGCCAGGGCAACATCGTCGGCAACCCGATCGTTCCGGTGATCAAGATCACGGCCAACCCGCGTACCGTCCGCACCATGTCCGAACACATCGACGTGGATGTGACGGGCATCCTGAAGCGCGAGATGACCATCGACCAGGCGGGCGATGAGCTGATCGACATGATCCGCCGGACGGCCAATGGCCGCTTCACCGCGGCCGAAGCCCTGGGTCACCGCGAATTCGTGATGACGAAGCTCTACAGGTCGGCCTAGTCCGCTCACCTTGAAAGAAACACCGGCCGGGGCAGTGTCCCGGCCGGCCCATGGGTTTCGTGGGGCTTGTGGGGCTTGCCTTCAGGCGCGCGAGGTTCCAAAACACGGGCTGAACTCTCATCAGCCACGGATCCCCTCCCATGCAGGACGCCTATATCGTCGACTATGTCAGAACGCCCATCGGCCGGTTTGGCGGTGCTCTTTCGCAGGTCCGTACCGATGATCTCGGTGCTATCCCCATCAGGGCGCTTCAGGAGCGCAACACGGGCGTGGACTGGACGAAGGTCGACGATGTCTATTACGGCTGCACCAACCAGGCCGGGGAAGACAATCGAAACGTTGCACGCATGGCGGCCCTGCTCTCCGGACTGCCGGTGGACGTGCCTGGCGTCACCGTGAACCGTCTCTGCGGATCCGGTATGGATGCGGTGGCCAGTGCGGCCCGGGTAATCCGGCTGGGCGAGGCCGATCTGATGATTGCCGGCGGCGTTGAAAGCATGTCGCGTGCGCCGTTCGTCATGCCCAAGGCGCACAGCGCCTTCTCGCGCAATGCGGAGATCTACGACACCACGATCGGCACACGCTTTCCGAACAAGAAGATGGCGTCCGAGTATGGCGTGGATCCCATGCCTCAGACCGCGGAGAACGTGGCTGAAGACTTCCAGGTTTCGCGCGAGGATCAGGACCATTTTGCCGTGCGCTCGCAGCAGAAGGCCGGCAAGGCGGTTGCCAGCGGTCGCCTCGCCAGGGAAATCGTGCCGGTGACCATCCCGCAGCGGAAAGGTGATCCGGTTGTGGTGGACACCGATGAACACCCCCGCCCCGACACAACATATGAGAAGATGGCCAAGCTGCCCGCGCCGTTCCGCGAGGGCGGTACCGTCACCGCCGGCAATGCGTCGGGCGTCAATGATGGTTCGGCCGCGCTCCTTCTGGCATCCGCCAGGGCCTGCGAAGCCTACAACCTGACGCCGATAGCGCGTGTGGTCAGTTCAGCGGTTGCCGGTGTGCCTCCGCGGATCATGGGGATCGGCCCTGCGCCGTCCACGCAGAAGCTCCTGGACCGGCTGGGCCTGAAGATCTCGGATGTCGATGTGATCGAACTGAACGAGGCCTTTGCCAGCCAGGGCCTGGCGGTGCTGCGGCAGCTGGGCGTGGCCGATGACGATGAGAACGTCAATCCGAACGGCGGCGCCATCGCACTGGGTCATCCGCTCGGCGCCTCCGGCGCCCGTATCACGGGGACGGCCGCGCTCGAGCTGAAGGAGCGCGGTGCCAAGCGTGCGGTGGCGACCATGTGCATCGGCGTTGGCCAGGGCATCTCCTGCCTTATCGAAGCGGTCTGATCTTCTCCTGAACGCTTCCTGAACACCTGGCGCCCGGGCCGGTCACAAATTCTGCCAATGATCTCAACCGGCTTGATTGGCGCCGGAGCACGATCGCTGCCATCTTCCTGCTCAAGACAGGCGCCGCAAACGCGGCCCACACCCGAACAGGAGAACCATCATGACTGTACGCACTCTCGCCATCGCCCTGCCCGCCGCCCTCATTGCCCTGGGTCTTGTTGCTACTGCCGCATCGGCAGGTGCTCCGCACGGAGCGGCTGCACATGCAATCACCGCCCATGCCGATGCGTGGGGCATCGAGAAGACCAAGGTCGGCTACAAGAAGAAGCGCGGCTACGTAGCGCCCAAGCGCAAGGGCCGGTTCTCAGGCTTCGGCTTCCGTGGCGACGGCTTCCGCACTTCGGGCCAGTACAAGTAGGCCCCAGGGTCCGGAACTTCGCCGCGGGGCGGGTCCGGCAATGCCGGGCCCGTTTTGCGGGCGGAGCACAATGCGAAAAGCCCCGGAGGGTTGCTCCGGGGCTTTGCTGTGGGAGGGGTGTTTGGGGGTGGCTGATCAGTAGTAGTGGCGGGCCATGCAGCGGCGGTAGCGGCGCAGGAACCGGTAGCGGCCCGTGCGGCGCCACTTGCGCTT
>JBCCEL010000549.1:0-2429 GCA_039030315.1 Pseudomonadota bacterium | reverse complement strand
TGCGGTAGGGGTAAGAAAGAAAGAGACGGAGTAAATGCTGGTAGGGTCAAGGGGAGGGTAGGCCGAGACAATTCTCTGGGGTACTGGCCAGAGAAGGGGGACCCGGCTTGGTCATGTGATCGCGGATGAACTCCGACGCCTCGGCCTCCTGGGGACCGCCGATCTCGCCGATCATCACAACGGCCCGCGTCCCGGGATCCTTCTCGAACAACTCGAGAATATCCTTGAACGAACTGCCGTTGATCGGGTCGCCGCCAATGCCGACACTGGTGGAAACGCCCAGGCCCAGCTCTTTCATCTGAGAGGCGGCTTCGTATCCGAGGGTGCCGGAACGCCCGACGATGCCGACATCGCCCTGCTTGTAGATATGGTCCGGCATGATGCCCAGCAGCGCCTTGCCGGGCGAGATGATGCCGGCGCAATTCGGCCCGACGAGCCGCATGCGCTTCTCGAACGGATACCGGCGCATGTAGCGCTTCACCAGCATCATGTCCTGGGCCGGAATGCCGTCCGTGATCGCCACACAGAGGTGCAGACCTGAATCGGCGGCTTCCATGATCGAATCCGCAGCGTACGGCGGCGGCACGAAGATGATGCTGGCGGTCGCACCGGTTGCTTCGACCGCGTCCTTGACCGTGTCGAACAGCGGCACGCCATGTTCCTTGTCTCCGCCGCGGCCAGGTACCACGCCACCGACAACATTGGTGCCGTAGTTGATCATTTCCCCGGCATGGAAACTGCCGATCCGGCCGGTCATGCCCTGGACCAGAACCGGCGTGCTGCGGTCAAGTAGAATGCTCATGTGACGACTGCCAGTTTTGCGTTGTGCTTCTGATTGTTCTGCCAGGCCGATACCGACCGCTGCGCGGCCTCCTCGAGGGTGGCTGCCCGGAGAATGGGCAGGCCGCTCCGCGCCAGGATCTTGCGGCCCTCCTCGACATTGGTTCCAGCCAGACGGACGATCACCGGCACATCCACGGGATTGTCCCTGAGGGCCTGGACCACCCCCTCGGCGACCCAGTCGCAACGGTTAATCCCGGCGAAGATGTTGACGAGAATGGCTTCGACGTTGTCGTCGGACATGACCAGCCGGAACGCCTTTGCGACTCGGTCCGGCGTTGCGCCGCCGCCGATGTCGAGGAAGTTGGCCGGGCGCCCGCCCGCCAGCTCGATCATGTCCATGGTGGCCATGGCGAGCCCGGCGCCGTTGACGATGCAGCCGATCTCGCCATCCAGCCCGACATAGCTCAGGCCGCGGTCGGCCGCCTTCATTTCGCGCGCGTCTTCCTGCGACTTGTCCCGGAGCTCCGCAACTTCGGGGCGGCGGAAGAGCGCGTTGTCGTCGAACGACATCTTGGCATCCAGCGCAAGGATGGAGCCTTCCGCTGTCACCACGAGCGGATTGATCTCCACCATGGTGGCGTCAAGATCGCGAAAGGCAAAGTAGCAGCCCTTGATCACCTGAACTGCCTGGGCGATCTGCGAAGCTTCGAGCCCCAGCTTGAACGCGATCTCACGGGCCTGAAAATCCTGCACACCTACAGCGGGCTCCACGACGGAGCGGACAATGCTGTCCGGTCTGGTTTCGGCGATCTCCTCGATCTCCATGCCGCCCTCTGCGGAGGCGACGACCATGATGCGCTCAGACTTCCGGTCCAGGACAAAGCCGAGGTAGAGTTCCTTTTCGATGTTCACCGCGCCTTCGACGTAGACGCGGAAGACCCCCTTGCCGGCCGGCCCGGTCTGGTTGGTCACCAACCGCATGCCGAACAGATCGTTGGCGGCGTCCAGCACCTCGTGCTCGTCGCCGCATATGCGGATACCGCCGGCCTTACCGCGGCCTCCGGTATGGGCCTGCGCCTTCACCACCCACTTGTCGCCGCCCACTTCGTGGGCACGGTAGGCGGCCTGCTCGGGACTGAAGGCGAGACCGCCGCGCGGGATCGGCACACCGAACCCGGCGAGAATTTCCTTGGTCTGGTACTCGTGGATGTCCATGGCATATCCTCTCACCGATCTCCGCCCGATCTCGGATGGCAACCGGCAACGCGCTCTTCCGATGAGCCCAGTAGAGCGAACTCCGCGTAAACCCACAACACTCAAACATCCTGCCTTTGAGTAGCCAAAAGGATTAGTATGTCCCTATCCTTTTAGGTGGAATTTGCGAAAATTCGTGATAATCTGACTATCCTTATGGGTAGGTTCTTGAGAAAAAGTGGCTGAAAACCGCGTCATTGACGTTGCGCTCGCAGACAGCAATCCGCTGATGCTGGCAGCCCTGTCGGAATTTTTTGACCGCGACCCTCGATTCAGCCTGGTGACCACGGTGGCGTCCGCCGAAGGGTTTCTGGAAACCGTTCTGCGGGTTCCCGTCGCCGTCGGGATTCAATTCACGCCCGACTTGATGCCCGCGGATATCACGGGTACCG
>JBCCEL010000548.1:0-2480 GCA_039030315.1 Pseudomonadota bacterium | reverse complement strand
TGAGGATGTCATCGTGACACCTGCCGTATCCGACGAGGACGCTAACGAGCGTTTTGGCAGCTTTGACCGTGTTCTGCCTTATCTTCGCAAGGTCAAGCAGCCTTCCGGCTGACACACTAAACCGTCCGCTGCACAGGTGCAGCGGACGGTATTCCTGACTTAAGCCGCTTCCTCGGAACCGACTGCAGTCTCGTCCTCGCTCTCTGCAAGCTTGGATCCAACCACGTGGAACAGCAAACGATCACTGCCAGCGGTCAGCTTGATCGTGTCGCCGTCGCTGATGTCGCCGGCGAGGATTTTCTCAGCCAACGGATCCTGAACCTGCTTTTGGATGACGCGCTTGAGTGGCCTTGCACCATAGGCAGGGTCGTAGCCCTTTTCAGCCAGCCAATCGCGGGCGCTGTCATCGAGCTCGACCCGAATCTTGCGCTCCTCCAGAAGTTTGTCCAGGCGCGCCATTTGAATGTCGACGATGGCTCCCATCTGAGCCTGCTTGAGACGCTGGAACAAGATGATTTCATCCACCCGGTTGAGGAATTCCGGCCGGAAGTTCGACCGGACCACCTGCATGACCTGCTCGCGGACGGCGTCAACATCCTCGTCCTCCTTTAGATTGACGAGGAACTCGGCACCAAGATTGGAGGTCATGATGATCAGCGTGTTGCGGAAATCGACAGTCCGCCCCTGTCCATCGGTCAAGCGTCCATCATCGAGCACCTGGAGCAAAACGTTGAAGACGTCCGGATGGGCCTTTTCGACTTCATCGAACAGGATGACCTGATAAGGCCGGCGGCGGACGGCCTCGGTCAGAGCGCCTCCCTCCTCATAGCCGACATAGCCGGGCGGTGCGCCGATCAGTCTGGCGACCGCGTGCTTTTCCATATACTCCGACATGTCGAGCCGGATCATCGCCGTCTCATCGTCGAACAGGAACTCGGCCAGTGCCTTTGTGAGCTCGGTCTTGCCAACGCCGGTTGGCCCCAGGAACATGAACGAGCCGATGGGGCGGTTCGGGTCCTGAAGTCCGGCACGCGCCCGGCGAACGGCCTTTGAGACGGCCTGAACGGCTTCAGCCTGGCCAATCACCCTGCGGCCGAGCTCGTCTTCCATGCGGAGCAGCTTGTCGCGTTCGCCTTCCAGCATTTTATCAACCGGAACGCCCGTCCAACGGGACACGACCTGGGCAATGTGATCCGGCGTAACGGCCTCCTCGACGAGCCCGTTCTCCGCGACGCTTTCTGCCTCCCGCTCTTCGGCTTCCTTGAGGTTCTTCTCAAGTTCGGGGATCACGCCATAGGCCAGCTCACCGGCTTTGGCGAGGTCGCCCTGCCGCTGGGCCGACTCCAGATCAAAGCGGGCCTGATCCAGCTCCTCCTTGATGTTGCGGGCACCGGCAAGTTTTTCCTTCTCGGCCTGCCATCTTTGGGTGATGGCCGCCGACTCGTCCTCCAGATCAGCAAGCTCCTTTTCAAGACGTTCCAGACGCTCTTTCGACGCCTTGTCGGTTTCCTTCTTCAAGGCCTCGCGTTCAATCTTCAACTGAACGATGCGGCGGTCGAGCTCATCAAGCTCTTCGGGCTTGGAATCCACCTGCATTCTGAGCCGCGACGACGCTTCGTCCATCAAGTCGATGGCCTTGTCGGGCAAAAAGCGGTCGGTGATATACCGGTTCGACAGGGTCGCCGCGGCGACCAAAGCGCTGTCAGTCACCCGAACGCCATGGTGAACCTCGTATTTCTCCTTGAGGCCGCGCAGGATGGAAATCGTGTCCTCGACCGTTGGTTCATTGATGAAAACCGGCTGGAAGCGCCGCGCCAGCGCCGCATCCTTCTCGACATATTTGCGGTATTCGTCGAGCGTCGTAGCGCCGACACAGTGCAATTCGCCCCGCGCCAGCGCCGGTTTGAGCAGGTTCGAGGCATCCATGGCGCCGTCCGTCTTGCCGGCACCGACCAGCGTGTGCAGTTCGTCGATGAACAGGATGATCGAGCCTTCCGCCGCCTCGACCTCCGACAAGACCGCCTTGAGGCGCTCTTCGAACTCGCCGCGATATTTCGCACCGGCGATCAGGGCGCCCATATCAAGCGCCAGCAATTTCTTGTCCCTGAGGCTCTCCGGCACGTCGCCATTGATGATGCGCAGCGCCAGTCCTTCGGCAATGGCCGTCTTGCCAACGCCTGGCTCGCCGATCAGAACCGGATTGTTCTTGGTCCTGCGCGACAGAACCTGAATGGCGCGGCGGATCTCCTCATCGCGGCCAATGACCGGGTCGAGCTTGCCTTCCCGAGCCTGTTCCGTCAGGTCCAGCGCATACTTTTTCATCGCATCGTAGCCGGATTCCGCCGAGGCACTGTCGGCCGTGCGTCCCTTGCGGATTTCTTCTATGGCCTGATTGAGCGAAACCGGTGTCACGCCGGCGTCAGACAGGATCGTCGACGTCTTGGCGTCCTTCTCCATCGCCAGGGCGAGCAGCAATCGCT
>JBCCEL010000547.1:0-2502 GCA_039030315.1 Pseudomonadota bacterium | reverse complement strand
CGCGATCTTGCCTTCATCCAGCAGGGCGACGGCGTTGTAGAGCGCATCTCCGTCCCGCCACGGCACGCCGATAAGCAGGGCCGGGCCACCGTCGGCGGTCTCTTCGGCGATGGCTTCGACCGCCTGTCGTGCCGTATCATTGAAGGATCGTTTGAGGACCAGATCTTCCGGCGGGTATCCCGTTACGAAAAGCTCCGAGAAGAGCACGAGATCGGCGCCCATGGCGGCGGCCTCGGCCCGCGCCTTGCGGGCGAGTTCGATATTGCCCTGGATGTCCCCGACACGGGGGTTCAGCTGGGCAAGGGCTATCTTAAGACTGTCAGGGGCATTGACCATATGCCTCTCTTAGCCCTGCGCATTGTGCAGTGCAACGGAGGGAGGCATCCCGCTCTGGAAAAACTTGGACGGACCGGTCTCAATTGGGCCAGCGGTGAAACGTGGCCTGGCCACGCCGTATGGAGCCGTCAGCGCCGGTTTCAGGGCCGACGCAGGACAGCATGTAGTCCACTTCCGGGAACTTCGCGGCGGTGGCCTCGAACAGGCCGGCCCACCATTGCGGGTGCTGCACGGTTTCATGGGCGTTGGAACCGTCCGGCAGCCGGGTGACGGCGGGATAGCAGGCCACGTTTGCAAAGACGAATTTCTCAGCCAGCGAGAACATTTCCTCCACCACCCAGGGGGCGTCTGCGCGCGGAATGTGCTCCAGAACATCCGTGGAGATCAGGCCGTCATGGGTGCCGGTGGGCAGAACGTCATAGTCCGGCACGCCCGGATCGTAGAGCGTGATGGTCTCGATACCCCAGAAATCTGCCAGGCTGGTGGCCAGGACCTTGCCGGCGGGATCCTTGATCTCGACAATGCCGTAGTGCGAGCCCTTGCCCGCGCCGTAGTCGATGATGCTCCGCGCGCCGGTCTTCGCCACAAGCTGCTTTATGTGAGGGATGTATTTCGGCAGCTGATCGCCGGAGAAGGCGTTCTTGGCTTCCACTTTGCGCCGCCGGCCATCGCCGAAGGTCTGTTCATAGCCCTTGGCGTGCATCTGCTTGTAGCTTGCCAGCAGGTCCATGTATCGCTGGCTCGGATTTTCGCGCGACAGCATCGGCATCCCTCGTCACTGTGTCTCATGCCACATTTAGGGGGAGCGGATTTAAAGCTGGTTAACGTTCGGTTTCCTGACGGCCGAGGAGGAATGCCAAACCCAGCATCAGAACCGCCACGGGAAGGGAGAACCACAAGGCGCCAGACCAGGACCCCGTCATCTCGACGAAGAGCGAGGCGATTGAAGGGCCGGCCAGCTGGCCCAGCGCCACGCCCTGCAGCAGCAGGCCATTGACCGTGGAAATCCGGCCGGGATCGGGTGCATGCCGGGCGACGCCGGAAAAAAGCGCGCCCGGGATCAGGCCGCCGACGGCGGAGAAGATCGCCGCAGCCGCGAGGCGGATGGTGATGGGGAGTGTGGGTGACAGAAGGCAGATCGCGGTGAGGGCCATCGTAACTGCGGCCACGAGCAATACGCGCCGGCGCGGCCAACCCATATCCAGCATGAACCCGGAGGCGAGGTTTCCGGTGATGTTGACGGCCAGGATCATCGCACCCGCGGTGCCAGCGGCCGCGACCGACCAGCCGGCATCCTCCACCAGCAGGAGGGGCACGAAGGCCGTCACGGCAAGGAATTGCGCGGAATAGCAACTGAAGATCGCGGCCAGAAGGACAGGGCCGGGATAACGCAGGAGCGCGTATGCCGAGAGCAGCGACGCCGGGGGGGCGGATGCGGCGGGCGTCTCCGGCAGTCTGGCGCGCGAAAGCCAGAGGGCTGCCAGCAGCAGGGCCACGGAACACAGGATCCACAGGCCCGGCCAGCCGCTTACCGCCAGGGTCCAGCCGCCGCACAGCATGATGATCGCGGCCCCCGCGGGCAGGAACGCGCCCCACAGCCCCATCGCTTTCTGGCGATCCGCTTCGCGCGACACTTTCAGGATAAGCGGAGGCAGGGACACGACCACCAGGAAAAAGCCGATGCCCTCGCCAATGCGGGCGGCAAGAAGCGGTCCGATCGATGATGCGGCCGCACCGGCGAGGCCGGCAGCGCCCGCGAGCACGAGGCCGGCAACTGCGGTCCGCCGCTGGCCGCGGCGATCGGCGAACGCGCCGAACAGGGCGGCAGATGCGGCGGCGACCAGGCTGAACAGCGAGACCAGCAGGCCCGCTTCAACGACGCTCAGCCCCAGGCTGCTGCGCAGAACCGGCAGGGCGACGGGAACCTTGCCGATGAGGAACGCTGCGATCACGCCGCAGGAGAACAGGGCGAACACAAGCCTCCATGGGGTGCGGTCGGGCATGATGGCGGGTTCTCTCCGGGCGGGGTGCACGCGCTCTCCGCCCGGACCGCGGTCAGGCCGGAGAGCCTGCTTGACTTAGCACAGCCCCCTTCGCTATATGCCCGCGCGCTATTGAAGCGGGCGGTTAGCTCAGTTGGTAGAGCACAGTGTTCACATCGCTGGG
>JBCCEL010000546.1:0-2529 GCA_039030315.1 Pseudomonadota bacterium | reverse complement strand
GTCCAGGCGGCCCGTGTCATCGGCATTGGTCCGGCGGTCATCCTCCTGCGTCACGTGCTCCCGAACGTCATGGGGCCTGTGCTCGTGATCGCCACCATCCACCTGGCGCTCGCGGTCATCACGGAGGCGACTTTGTCCTTCCTGGGGGTTGGAGTGCCGCCGACCACACCGTCTCTTGGAACACTGATCCGGATCGGCAACGACTACCTGTTCTCCGGCGAATGGTGGATCACCATCTTCCCCGGCATCGCCCTCGTGCTGCTTGTGCTGGCCATCAATCTCTTGGGCGACTGGCTGCGCGACGCCCTGAATCCAAAACTGAGATAGAGCCCCCATGTCCTTGTTGGAAATAAAGGAAATGCGGGTCGAGTTCCCGAGCCGCCGCGGCCACGTCGTCGCCGTGCAGAGCCTGACAATCAATGTCGAGCCAGGTGAGATTCTTGGTGTCGTGGGTGAGTCCGGGGCTGGCAAGTCCACAATCGGAAACGCTGTCATCGGCCTGCTCGAACCTCCAGGCGAGATGACTGCCGGCGAAGTGCATCTGAAGGGTGAACGCATCGACACTCTCGATGAGTTCGAGAAGCGGCGCATTCGCGGCGACCGGATCGGAATGATCTTTCAGGACCCTCTGACATCCCTCGATCCGCTACAGACCATCGAACGCCAGCTCGTCGATACCATCACCCTCCATCTTGACCTTGACGAAAAACAGGCGCGCGCCCGCGCCGTCGAGTTGCTCGACTCCGTCGGCATCCCCGACCCGGACATCCGGATCGAACAGTACCCGCACCAGTTCTCCGGCGGCATGCGCCAACGCGTCGTGATCGCGCTTGCGCTCTGCGCCGACCCGGAACTGATCATTGCGGATGAACCCACCACCGCACTCGATGTTTCTGTCCAGGCGCAGATCCTGGAGCTGATGAAAGGCCTTTGCCGCGACCGCAATGTGGGCATGATCCTGATCACCCACGACATGGGCGTCATCGCGGAAACGGCCGACCGCGTCGCCGTCATGTACCGGGGCCGCGTGGTGGAAACCGGCCCGACCGAAAAGATCATGGGCACGCCGGATCACGAATATACCAAGAGCCTGATCTCCGCCGTGCCGCGCCCGGAAAAGCGCCTCCACCGGTTCCCTCTGGTCACCTATATCGAGGATGCGACCGAACTTGGCGAGGATTTCGATCTCTCCTCCCACTGGCTCGGCCAGTCCCGCCAGTACGAGGGCGAAGGCGGCAACCTGATTCAGGCCGACAACCTTCACATGCGCTTTGTCACCCGCCATTCCTTCTTCAAGAAGCATCGGCTGTTCCTGGATGCCGTGGACGATGTGTCATTCCAGATCAGGACCGGCGAAGTTTTCGGGCTGGTGGGCGAAAGCGGCTCCGGCAAATCCACCGTCGCCCGGATGATCACCGGTATCTACACACCGTCAGGCGGCCGGATCTCGTTTGCCGGGACAGACCTCACGGCGCTCAAGTCCCGCAAGGAAGCCGCTCCCTGGCGCCGTCAGATGCAGATGATCTTCCAGGATCCGTTCTCGTCCCTAAACGGGCGCATGCGGGTGCGCGACATCATTGCCGAGCCGATCTTCTTTCACCAGATGGCGTCCTCGAAACAGGAAGCCTGGCAAATCGTTGACGATCTTCTCGAGGTCGTCGGTCTCGGTGCTCAGGCCGCCCAGAAATTCCCGCACGAGTTCTCCGGCGGCCAGCGCCAGCGCATTTCCATCGCCCGTGCGCTTGCCACACGCCCGCGCTTCCTGATCTGCGATGAGCCAACCTCAGCGCTTGATGTTTCCATCCAGGCACAGGTGCTCAATCTGCTGAAGGACCTTCAGGAACAGCTGGATCTCACCATGCTGTTCATCAGTCACGATCTGCCCGTGATCCGCCAGATCTGCGACCGGGTCGGCGTGATGCGCCACGGCAAGCTGTTGGAAGTGGCGGAGACCGAGACCCTGTTTGAGGATCCGCAACACGACTACACCCGGCACCTGCTGGACCTCATGCCCAAGTTCGTCGGCTTCCGCGAACTGGCCGTCTGAGCCAGATGCACGTAGAGGTCAACGGCGCCAAACTCTACTTTGATGTCGAAGGTCCTGCGCTCGCCGCGGATGGCCCTCAGATGCAGAAACGGCCAACGCTGATCCTGCTGCATGGCGGTCCGGGCGCTGACCATTCCATCTACAAGCCCGCATTCTCCGAGCTTACCGATGTTGCCCAGGTCATCTACCTGGATCATCGCGGCAACGGTCGCAGCACCGGCAATGATCCTGAGACCTGGACGCTCGCCCAGTGGGGAGACGACGTAAAGGGCTTCTGCGATGCACTCGGAATCGAGCAGCCGGTGGTGCTCGGCACCTCGTTCGGCGGCTTTGTCGCCCAATCCTATGCCACGCGCCACCCCGGTCATCCCGGTGCGCTCATTCTCGTCAGCACGGCAGCCCGGATCGATTTCGACATCATGTACGCGGCTTTCGAGCGCATTGGAGGATCCGAAATCCGCAAGCTGGCCGAAGACTACTGG
>JBCCEL010000545.1:0-2562 GCA_039030315.1 Pseudomonadota bacterium | reverse complement strand
GGCGGCCTTTTCCTCGTCGCTTTTCGGCGGTCTGGTGGGGGCGGCCTTCCTGACTGTCTTCATTCTGGTCGCGCGCCCCATCGTGCTTGTGTTCCGCACGCCCGAGCTTCCGAAGATCGTGATCATCAGAAGCTCGGGCGTGCGGAACTCAAGCACGATGGGGCGCGCGACCAGAATGAAGACAGTCAGGAAGGCCGCCCCCACCAGACCGCCGAAAAGCGACGAGGAAAACGCCGCCGACAGCGCCCGCGCGGCTTCGCCTTTCTTGGCCATGGGGAAGCCGTCCAGCACCGTGGCCTGGCTGGCCGATGATCCGGGAATTCCCATCAGCACGCTGGCGAAAGTGTCCGAGGTCGGCACAACGGCCACCATCCCGATCATCAGCGCCAGACCCAGAACCGGGTCCATGCCGAACATGAAGGGCAGCAGCAGCGACAGGCCCGCGATGCCGCCAAGGCCGGGAAAGACGCCGACACACAGTCCCATGACAACGCCCAGGACAAGGTATCCCAGCACAATCGGTTGAAAAATAAGGCCCGCAGCATCGCCGAGCGCGGGCAGCGCTACAGTCGCGAATTCCATCGGTCAGTCTCTCGAACAGGAATGAGAAGGGTCTCCGGCCGCCGGTCAGACAGCCGGAGAAGTTGCTTGGCCTATTTCAGCGACACGCCGTAGCGGTCCTTCAGCCAGCCGACGACAAAGTCCTTGGCGGCGGTCGGAACCTCTGTTGCGCTGGCAAGCGCGCCGGTGGCCAGATCGCCGGTCATCTGCGGATACTTGCCCAGACGACTTGCCGAGATCTCATCGAAATCCGCGCGCGCCTTCACCGCTTCGAATGCGGCTGTATAGGTCACGATGGCATCCTGAGAAGCGCCAGCCGGCAAGAAGACCATCTTCTGCGCGGGGAAGCCCGCAACGAAGAAGGCTTTCCAGGCATCCCATTTTTCGCCGCTGGTCTCGCATCCGGCGGTCGCTTCGCAGACCTCCTTGAAGGTCGGCATATCGGGGAAGGTCGGGTCGCGCACGACGTTGCCATCCGCGTCCAGCGCGCCCCAGCTCATCATCGGCACGGCGGTTCCGGCCTCAACCAGCGGTGTCACGCCTTTGAGGTAGGAGGACGAGGTCTGATAATCGATATTGGCCTCACCCCGCTCGAACATCAGACGCCCATCGCCCCGGCCCTTGATGCCGAAGACCGGCTCGACGGACAGCCCCAGCATTTCCCAGGCCAGAAGCGGCACCAGATCCAGCCGCGTCGCCCCCTGCGAGCCATAGATGAAATCCGTGCCCTGCAGGGCGGAGGCGTCCATGCCATCCATCTTCTCCGCCAGATCCGGCGGCAGATAGGCCACGCCGCCCGTGCCGGAGGCCAGGACCACGTTCCAGTCATTGTATTCATAGCGCACCCGCGGATCGCCCAGAAGGTACGGGAACTGGGTGGAGCCCGAGGATCCGAAGATCAGTGTCCCGTTGCTGTCCTCATAGTTCTGTTCCTGAAACCAGTTCGCGCCCTTGGTCGACCCGGCACCGGGCATGAACTTCACCACCACGGTGGGGGCACCGGGCAAAGCCTCGGACAGAAGCGGGGCATAGAAGTTGGCCCATTTGGCGGATCCGCCGGTTTCCGAGAACGGGATCACCCACTCAACGGTCTTGCCTTCCAGATCGATACCGTGGCCGCCTGCGGCGGACTGGGTGGCAATGGATGCTGCAGCAGCTGCCACCAGACCGAAGACCACGCGCCGCGTGGTTTTCAAATTGGTCATGTCTTCCTCCCTGATTTTGGCACTTTAGCGCACCAAATTCTTGTTCCCGGCCGGGCGATTCCCGGTCCAGTCCCGCGCAGAGTGACCCATGAAGCTTGCACTAAGCCTTCATCGGCGCAAAATTCGCGCACCATGCGGATCGTACTTGTCGAAGATAACCAGAGCCTGCGCAGGGGCATCACCTATCGCCTTGCCGATGACGGGCATGCGGTGGATGCGCTGGAGGATGGCGACATGGCAGGCACGTTTCTCAGTCAGGAAGATTTTGACCTGGTGATCCTGGATATCAACCTGCCGGGGCGGAACGGACTGGAAATACTGGGGGAAATGCGCGGTCGGGGCGATCCGCGCCCGGTTATCCTGCTGACCGCCCGCTCCAGCACCGAGGACCGGGTCATCGGGCTTGACACCGGCGCGGATGACTATCTTGTCAAACCCTTCGCGATGGACGAACTGGCTGCCCGTGTCCGCGCACTGTCGCGCCGGAAGGATGTGGCACCCCGCCGGACGATCCCGCTTGGCCCCGTCACCCTGGATCTTGAGGCCCCGTTGCTGCATGACCTCAAGTCCTTCAAGGTTACGAGCAGCTTCAGGACCTACAAGTTCTTCCGAGACCGAGTTGGAGCACCAGTACCTTGCCGAGTTGGAGCACAAGTGCCTTTCTTCCGAGACCGAGTTGGAATAACAGTATCAAATCCTCTTTGGACACAGATTGCATGTCAAATCACCATTGAGTCCTCAACCCATCCGGGTTGTTGTACACATTTGAGTCTGCTAAGAGCAAACAGACACCGGC
>JBCCEL010000544.1:0-2609 GCA_039030315.1 Pseudomonadota bacterium | reverse complement strand
GGCGGCCGAGCTGTTCCTCGTGCCCAACGGCAGCCCTTACGAGGCCGACAAGCAGGACGTCAGGCTCAATCATGTGGTGGCACGGGTCACCGAGACCGGTCTGCCCATGGCCTATCTCAACCAGTTCGGCGGCCAGGATGAACTGGTGTTCGACGGTGCCTCATTCGTGCTCAATGCGGACCGCTCGCTGGCCGTGCAGATGCCGGCCTTTGAAAGCACGATCCTGCTGACCGACTGGACCCGTGAAGAGGACGGCTGGCGCTGCGTCCCCCAGATCCCCTCGCCGATCGAAGAGGGACTGGAATCCGTCTATCTCGCATGCGTCCAGGGTCTGCGGGACTATGTGGGCAAGACCGGTTTCCCGGGCGTGGTGCTCGGTCTGTCCGGCGGCATAGATTCAGCCATCTGCGCGGCCATCGCCGCCGATGCGCTGGGACCGGAGAAGGTCCACTGCATCATGATGCCCTACCGCTACACGGCCGAAGACAGTCTGAGCGATGCGGCGGCCTGCGCAGAAGCCCTCGGTGTGCGCTACGACGTGGTGCCGATCGCCGATCCGGTGGAAGGATTTCTCGGGTCCCTCAAGCCGCTGTTTGACAGCCTGCCTGCAGACGTGACCGAAGAGAACCTGCAGAGCCGCACGCGCGGCACCCTGCTTATGGCCGTATCCAACAAGTTCGGCTCCATGGTGGTCACCACCGGCAACAAGTCGGAGATGTCCGTTGGCTATGCAACGCTCTATGGCGACATGAACGGCGGCTACAATCCGATCAAGGACCTCTACAAGATGCAGGTCTATGCGCTGGCCAACTGGCGCAATCAGGTCCGCCCGAAGAACTGTCTTGGACCGGAAGGCCGGGTGATCCCGGAAAACATCATCACCAAGGAGCCGAGCGCAGAGCTGCGCGAGGACCAGAAGGACCAGGATTCGCTGCCCCCTTACGAAGCGCTGGACGACATTCTGGAGGGCCTGGTCGAAAACGAACAGTCCATCGATGA
This sequence comes from Pseudomonadota bacterium, assembly GCA_039030315.1. Taxonomy (GTDB): domain Bacteria; phylum Pseudomonadota; class Alphaproteobacteria; order Rhizobiales; family CAJQND01; genus JAAEUE01. The sequence continues at coordinate 1,610 of JBCCEL010000544.1, read as the reverse complement.
GATCTGCGAGCGCGGGCACGACCGCGCCCTGGTCGAGCGGATCGAGCACCTGCTCTACATCGCCGAGTACAAGCGGCGGCAGGCCCCGCCAGGGGTCAAGCTCACCTCAAGGAACTTCGGCCGCGACCGCCGCTACCCCATTGTGAACGCCTTCCGCGACCGCACCTGAGAGCACGCAAGAATGCACAAGGAGCAATGGGCAAAGTATCTGAACCTTGCGCTTGTCATCGCCTTCCCGGTCGCCTGGTTTGCCCCCCTGATGAAAACCGGACTGCTGCCGCAGTGGAAAATGCCGTCATGGCTGGGCGGCAGCACGCTGTTTGCGCCGGATGAGATCACCGTCGTCTCCGGCCTTCAGAAGCTGTGGGAGACGGACGCCTTCCTGGCCATCGCGGTGACATTCTTCGCACTGGTTGCTCCCATGCTGAAATGCCTCGGCATGAGCCTGATACACTTCAACCTGCTCTCATCGGCAACCCGGCCCATGATCACGTTGATGGGCAAGCTCGCCATGGCCGACATCTTCATTCTGGCCCTCTACATTGTCATCGCCAAGGGCATCGGCATCGGCCGGATCGAGGTTGCCTGGGGTCTATATCTCTTCACCGCCTGCGTGATGATCTCCCTTTTCGTATCATTCGTGGAGAAGGACAGGCCGCCTGCCCCGCCGGAAACCGGGACCGGTTAGCCATCAAGGCGAGCCTGAGGGTTTCTGGATCAAGTTTCGTGACGTGGCTACTTCCGGCCCGGCACGGCCTGTGCTAGGCGTCTGCCGAGTTTCAATTCCATGTCCCGTTGATCTTGAGAGCCTTGTGACCTCCGGCGCGCCTGCAGTGGCCCGCGGGGTTCCCGGCCGCTGGAGTGACGGGGCATCCGCAACGCCGGTTCAACTGAAAACATGACCGATTCAACCGAAACCCATACCCAGGACGGCCCCGCCCATTTCATCCGGGACCTCATCAGGAGCGATCTTGCAGAAGGACGCTCCACAGAGGTCATCACACGCTTTCCGCCGGAACCAAACGGCTATCTCCACATCGGCCACGCCAAGTCGATCAATCTGAACTTTGGAATGGCCGGAGAGTTCGGCGGCCGCTGCAACCTGCGCTTTGACGACACCAATCCGGTGAAGGAGGAGCACGAGTATATCGACGCCATCCAGGAGGATGTGCGCTGGCTGGCCGAAGGCTGGAACGGTGAAGCCCTCTATGCCTCCGACTACTTCGATCAGCTCTACTCCTGGGCCGAACACCTGATCGAGAACGGCGATGCCTATGTGGACGACCTCACCGCCGAGGAAATCCGGGAATACCGAGGCACGCTGACCGAACCCGGCAAGGACAGCCCGCACCGCAATCGTCCGGTGGAGGAAAACCTCGATCTCTTCCGCCGCATGAAGGCCGGCGAGTTCCCGAACGGTTCCAAGACGCTGCGCGCCAGGATCGACATGGCGTCGGGCAACATCAACATGCGCGATCCGGTGATCTACCGGGTGCTCCACGAGAACCACCCGCGCACGGGTGATGCCTGGTGCATCTACCCGACCTATGACTTCGCGCACGGTCAGTCGGACGCCATCGAGGGCGTGACCCATTCGCTCTGCACCCTTG
>JBCCEL010000543.1:0-2639 GCA_039030315.1 Pseudomonadota bacterium | reverse complement strand
CGCGAGAGAGGACGAGATCTCGGTTCTGGATGGGGAGGATCATTGGCATGGCTGTGCGGGCTTGAGTTCTGCAGAGATTCTGCCGCAACTGGTTGATGCGCTGGTTGCGCATGGTGTGGACGACATCTGCTGGTTCGACCTTACGGCAGAAGCATATCCGTTTTCGGTTGTCCGCGTAATTGTACCTGGACTTGAACATGTCGGGCATGAGGGCAGCGCCGAACTCGGCGTAGAGGCAATCGACGCCATCATGCGCGCTGCCGAGAGGATGAAATGACCGAAGTGGTGTTTGCGGGCCCCAGCCTGTTTGGCCTGGAAAACTCCGTCCGGCGAGGCATCGAGTTGCGGCCACCTGCAAGGTCCGGCGACCTGCTTGATGCCGTGATGGGCGGAGCAACAACCATCGGCCTGGTCGACGGTGTCTTCGGTTTCGTGCCTTCAGTCTGGCACAAGGAGATACTCGTCGGACTGGACTCAGGAGTCCGGATTCTGGGCGCTGCCAGCATGGGAGCTCTTCGCGCGGCTGAGTGTTCAGCGTTCGGGATGGAGGGGCTCGGCAGAATATTCGAAGACTACCGCGACGGAGTGCGCTGGGCGGACGCCGATGTTGCCGTTCTGCACGCGCCTGCTGAGCTTGACTTTCAGCCCTTGACTATTGCCCTGGCTGACATTGATGCGACGGTGCAGTCTCTACGCGCGATGGAAAAACTCTCAGCCGAATCCGCCGCGGCAGTGCACGCCGCTGCCCGTGGCGTGAATTTCAGAGAGCGCACATGGGAGACCGTTCTTGACCTTTCCGTCCTCGGGCAGGTCGAGCGGCGCCATACGGCAGAACTGGTGGAGGAACATTTCGTCAGCCAGAAGCAGCAGGACTGCAAGCTCCTGATCGAACAGATGAAGGCGAGCCGGAGCCGCAGATCGACGGCCAGCCTGATGACCGAGGGGCCGTTAAACCGAACAGACGTTCTGGTGCGGCTTGAGCATCAGGTCAAAAAGTCCCGAAAGCGAACCGCCGCCGCCCGGACCTCAGCCTGATTGCGGCGCTATTCGGTCGTACCGAACCGGATGGCCCGGAACCGCTCTAAGTGCCGGGAATTTCTCCTGCAGCCAGACGCGCAAGATGAACCGCATCCGCCGCATCCAGAATGCCTGATCCGACCCTCACGTGCCGGCCGCCTTCTTCCTCGATCGGACTAATGCTCGTGCAGCTTTTCCGCAACAGACTTCGCAGTTCGCTGACCGACAGCGCCGGAGCCTTGGACAGGACCAGCGCGCCAATTCCGGCGGCGATCGGCGTGGCAAAACTCGTACCCGATGCGCTGGCCGGTTTGCGCGGATAGATGTTGTGGACATATGCGCCCGGCGCCAGGAAATCCAGTTCCGGGCCGAATGCGCAAGGATAGGCCAACGTGTTCACGTGAGTGGATCCGCCAACACGGATAAGCGAGGGATGGCTCACCCACTCGTCCTTCTCGAGTTCCACGTTCTCATTGGCGACGGCCCAGAACATTGGCAGTTTCTTTTCATCGGCGAAGAGAAAGGCCTTTTCCAGAGCGAGATGAAGATCTCCAACGCCGTTCTTCGGGCCTTCGGCGCATGTCAGCACGTCAGCGGCCTTCAGTCCCGGCGGCGGCACGGCACCGTCTTCGTAGGCGGTCAGGGGATCGGCGGCGTAGCTGACCGCATCCGCGATCACCAGCGGCGAAAGCCATCCGCCATAGGCCCCGGGCGTGGACAGCAGCATGAGCTTGGCTTTTGGCGCGACACCGCAGACGTCAACCCCGTTATGGCCGGAGGCGGCCACCTGCGCGGCGCAGAACGTTCCGTGGCGGTAGGGGGGGATGCCGCCCAGATCGTTGTAGAACTGTCCTTGTGCATCAAAGCGCCCTGAAGCGGTGAAGTCCACATTAGGCCGCAGGAGGTCATGCACGAGAAAACCCCGATCTATGACGGCAACGAGGGCATGTTCACCCCTGGTATGTTGCCAGGCCTGCGGGGCGGAGATGTTCGGCCATTGCCACTGCTTGTCAAAGGCAGTTCTGGGCGGTTCGCCCGATCTGGATTCCAGGCGCTCAAGAACAACCGGGTCCGCATTGAGGACCCTGTTGTCCGGGTTCTCCTGGAGCTCGACGGATTTTTCTGCAGCGCTCACGCCCTCGGGAACCCGTGTTTCATACAAATTGCGCCCATATTTCAGAGGCCTGAGCCTCACCAGGCCAAACTGCTTAATGAGAGCCTCGCACTGGTCAGGCGAAAGTTCCGGATCAAACAAGAGAACAAGTCCGCGTGCGACGATCTTGAGCTCGCCATTTTCCGTGATCCATTGATCTTTGAGGCGGTCGGCTACGCTTCGTGCTCCCGGAGTCCGCGGGAGCACGGAATTGAGATCCAGCTTCCTGAGGTTCTCCCTTACACTGTCATCCATGCTGGGCAGCACTGGCTCCGGCGCATCTTCTGGCCCGGCCTCCAATGCCTGGATGAAACCTTGCGCTTCGAACGCATCACTTATGGATTGCTGCAGGACGTCGGCGGGATCCGCCTCTTCAACCTCCACAAGCTTTCCCTTGCGATAAAACCGAACGGTCACTTTGAATACACCCCTCTGGTCGACCTAAAATCTTAGGAATTATAAAACACTT
>JBCCEL010000542.1:0-2674 GCA_039030315.1 Pseudomonadota bacterium | reverse complement strand
CAGCTCGGTGGTCTGGGAACTGGGACAGGATGTCGGCGACTTCCGATTCACCCAGTAGAACGCAGGCCGGAGCTTTTTCAGTGTTGAGCCGCCCCAATCCCGTCACTCCCGCGAAAGCGGGAGTCCAGGGCTGCTAACGGGGAACGGAGTGTTGTGCTCTGGATGCCGCCGGCTCACGAAACAAGTGCAAGAGTTTTGCGAGGACGGCAGCCTTGGCGTTGCAAGGCCGGGAACTCCACACGGCTCTACCTTTGCCAACTCCATCAGGATCGGTGCTGTCTCAGAACAAGATCATCAGGGCGAGGACCATCGGCACCAGGCCGAGGAGGAGGAGCATGCCGTTTATCCAGAGCTGGCGCCACAGCGTCTTGTAGCTCTCCGCGATGCCCTGTTCAGGGTCGCAGCGGCCCTCGACCACGTCGCCCGGCGTGTGCAGGGGAGGGTGGGCGGAATGCTTGCTGATGGCCCGGTTGCCAGCAAACTCACCACCGACGACTTCGTAGATCGGCGCCTGGCCGGGCGTGCCCCCTTCGACATACTCGTTGGTGTGGATGTAGAGCAGGACGGATCTGCCGAGCAGCAGCAGGCGCAGGCCGGACATGCCGCCGGACAGGCCGAGATAGATGAAGACGGTGCCGGCCAGGGACAGCAGCGCCGCAAACAGCCAGGCGGCTATGGTCATGAGCAGGCACCCGGCCGGGACGCCAGCCTCTTGTCCGGCCCGGGATCAGACGGCGCGGCGCGCCTGGCTGCCGCCGAGATGGCGCTCCACGGTTTCGCGCAGGCTCTCCAGAGAAATCGGCTTGGCAAGATAATCGTCCATCCCGGCATCGAAACAGGTTTCACGATCACCGTTTACCGCATGGGCGGTGACGGCGACAACCGGTGTGTGGCCGCCAATCTCCGCCTCCGCAGCGCGGATGGCGCGGGTTGCATCGTGGCCGTTCATTTCCGGCATGGAGACATCCATCAGGATCATTCTCGGCTGGTGCACTTTCCAGGATGCGACCGCAAGTTTGCCGTTCTCCACGATCTTGTAGGAGTAACCGGTGGTTTCGAGGATCTGCTCGAACACCATCTGGTTCACTTCATTGTCTTCAGCGACCAGGATGTCGAGCTGGCCGGTTGCCGGTGCAGCCGGTGCAGCCGGTGCCGCCGGTGCCGCCGGGGCGGCAGGTTCCGGTGCACCTGATGCGATCTGTGGGGCCGGGTTCGCCGGTGCGGTGTCCATGCTTTCAGCCAGCTCGGCGAGCGATGCCGGCGGGGCTTTCTCCGGGGCGCCCCGCGCTTCGCTGATCACCAGGAGAATGGTTTCCAGCAGCGCGGATGAGCGGGCAGGCTTGGTCAGGCTGGCTTCCACCTGAAGATCGCCGAGCGCGCTGCGTGTGGCAGCCGAGTCGACCGATGTCAGCATGAGCACGGGCAGGGAGGCCATCGATGGTGTCGCGCGCATGGCTCTCAGCACGTCCAGCCCGCTCATTTCCGGCATCTGGTAGTCGAGAATAACGAGATCTATTTCGAGGCCGTGCTGGGCAGCCGCCTGCATGAAGGCCAGTCCTTCCCGGCCTGAAGACACGGCGGCCTGTTCGAACCGCCAGGCGTCCATCTGCTCGGACAGGATGGAGCGGTTCACCGCGTTGTCGTCGATGATGAGAATGCGCGCACCGTCGGCGTCCACCGGCAGCTGCGAGCGCCGTTTTTCCGAGGCCACGACGGGAAGCTCGATGGTGAACCAGAAAACCGATCCCTCGCCGACCTTGCTGTCGACACCGATTTCGCCCTCCATGAGCTCGACCAAGGATGAGGCGATGGAGAGGCCGAGGCCGGTGCCCTCGTGCTTGCGGGTTGCAGAGTTGTCGACCTGGGAGAACTTCTCGAAAACCGTGCCAAGCTTTTCTTCCGGGATGCCGACACCGGTGTCCTCAATGCGGAAGTGCAGTCTGGCTGCCTCGCCGCTGACCTCCTGGGCGGCAACGTTCACATAGACGTGGCCGCTTTCGGTGAACTTGACCGCATTGCCCAGGAGATTGGTGAGGATCTGGCGGATGCGGCCTACATCGCCCTCAAAGGAGGCCGGCAGTTTCGGGTCCACCCGCACGATCAGTTCCAGCTTCTTGTCGGCCGCACGCGTAGAGACGAGCGTGGCTACATCCTCAACCGCTTCCGCCAGCTGGAACGGCGCCGGAGAGAGTTCAAGCTGCCCGGCATCGATCTTGGAGAAATCCAGAATGTCGTTGATGATGGTCAATAGGGAGGCGCCGGACTTGACGATCATGTCGGCGAACATCTTCTGCTTCGGCTCAAGGTCGGTGTCGAGCAGAAGTTCGGCCATGCCCATCACGCCGTTCATCGGTGTGCGGATCTCATGGCTCATATTGGCGAGGAATTCCGACTTCGCCCGGTTGGCGGTCTGGGCCTCCTGGCGGGTCTGCTCCAGCTCCTGTTCGCGCTTGATCTGCTCATCGAACAGGCGCGCAGTGCCGAGATAGCCTTCGAACTTGCCGTCGGCATCGAACATGGGCGTGCCGTTGGTGGACACCCAGTAGGATTCGCCGGCGTCGTTTTTGACCTGGTAGATGAAGTCCCGGAACGGCTCACGCGCCTCGAGCTGTGCAAAGTGATCTGCCAAATTCTCGGCGCTTTGCGAGGCTTGCAGGATCTCATTTAGGTTTTT
>JBCCEL010000541.1:0-2683 GCA_039030315.1 Pseudomonadota bacterium | reverse complement strand
GGTCGACCGCTTGAAATGGCGCGTACTAGGAGGATGATGGGCAGCAGGCCGACCAGGACGATGGCGAGCGCTGCGGTCGAGGCTTCGGCGAGGCGTTCGTCCGATGCCAGCTGGTAGACGCGGGCGGCGAGGGTTTCGAAATTGAAGGGGCGGAGGATCAGTGTTGCCGGCAGTTCCTTGAGCACATCGACGAACACCAGGACGAAGCCTGTCAGAAGGGCGCCGCGCAGGAGCGGCACATGCACCAGAAGATCAGGCCGAAGCGCTGCGCCATCTATACGCGCAAGTCATCCGAGGAGGGCCTGGAGCAGGAGTTCAATTCGCTCGACGCTCAGCGCGAAGCATGCGAGGCGTTCATCGCCAGCCAGAAACACGAAGGCTGGCTTGCGCTGCCCGACCGTTATGATGATGGCGGTGTGTCAGGAGGGACGCTAGAGCGCCCGGCGCTGCAGCGGCTGATCTGCGAGATCGAGGCTGGCATGATCGACGTCGTCGTGGTCTACAAAATCGACCGCCTCAGCCGCGCCCTGACTGACTTCGCCAAGCTGGTCGACGTGTTCGAACGGCAGGACGTCACTTTCGTCGCCGTGACCCAGCAGTTCAACACGACGACCAGCATGGGTCGGCTGACGCTCAACATTTTGCTGTCATTTGCCCAATTCGAGCGGGAGGTCATCGGCGAGCGCATCCGGGACAAGTTCGCGGCGTCGCGGAAAAAAGGACTCTGGATGGGCGGCGTCGTACCGCTCGGCTACAAGGTTCGTGACCGGAAGCTGATGATCGTGAATAAAGAAGCCGATCTGGTCCGGCGGATCTTCGACCGTTTCGCCAAAACAGGCTCGGCGCTCACCGTGGCGCGCGAGCTGAACGCCGACGGCGAGACGACCAAGCGCGGCAAGCCCTGGACCAAGGGCGCTGTCTACAAAACGCTGAACAACGTGCATTACATCGGCAAGGTCAGCCACAAGGGCGAGCCCCATCCCGGCGAGCATAAGGCGATCGTCGACCAGAAGACCTGGGAACGGGCCCATGCCATCATGGCAAAGCCTACCCGTCAGCGAGCCAACGCGACCCGTGCCGAAAACCCTATGATCCTGAAGGGGCTTATCTTCGGGCCGAACGGCAGGCTCAGGGCTGACAGTCGCCAAGCGCAAGAAATTTGACCTTGAGCATCCGAGGCAGCAGCTTTTCTCCAAGACCGATCTCGCCAAGTATCTGAACGTGTGGGAAGGAAAGCCCGAAAAGGTCAGTCTCGGGGCTCAAAAGAACTTCGCCAATTTTGCTCATGCTGTCGGGCAGGCGTGGAAGAAGAGCGAAGGTAGTTTCAACGAGGCTTTTTTCAGGGAAACGGTGGCCAAGGCGATCGTTTTCAAAAGAACAGAAAAGATCGTTTCTGAACAACCGTGGTATGAGGGCGGCTATCGCGCAAATATTGTTGCCTATGCCATCGCAAAAATAGCGCATGACGTCGCGGAAATGAAGCGTGCTGTGGATTTCCGTGCAATATGGAATGCTCAGTCAATATCAGCAGCGATGGAGCAGGCCATCGCCCTGGTGGCAAAGGAAGTCCACGATGTGCTGGTCGACCCGCCAGCCGGTATCAGGAATGTCACCGAATGGGCAAAGAAGCAGGCCTGTTGGGGGCGAGTTCAGAAGCTGACGCTCAGTTGGCCGCAAGACTTCCTAGACGAGCTCATCTCGCATGCGGAGCAGAAGGGCCGCAAGCGTGAAGGGCGCAAGGATCAGAAGCTCTTGATGGGCATCGAGGCTCAGACCGCGGTCGTCAGTGCAGGAGGTGCCTTCTGGCAGCGGGTCGGGGAGTGGGGCCTCGGCCGCAGGCTGCTCTCCGAACGCGACATGGGCGCGTTGCAGACCGCCAGCCGTGTTCCAGACAAGCTCCCAAGTGAGAAGCAGGCCGCTCTGGTTGTTGAGATCTTGTCCCGTTTGAGACAAGAAGGCCTGGATATGGATTTGCCGATCTGAGTGTTGCTGCAAGCTCCTGAATTTCGGTACTTTCATCAAAATGAGCCTTTCGCGGCACCCCATCCATTATGAACTGCACCGTTGGACAAACTCACTTTGAACAAGGACGACTGTCGAAACTGTAGCGGTGCAGGATTTCGGCATCGTTTTTCATGCAAATGAACAACAAAAATGTCCCGGCGGTCGCCACTCCCCCAACCGGCAGGCGCGGAGCGCTCAGGCACAACTTTTTGAGAATGTTGTGTTTTTAGCAGAAAATGGAGTCCTCTCTCCTGCCCCGCAAGAGAATCAATTTCGACCTCGGTTCCCTCCGCTCTCCTGGAGGTTTGTAGAAACACCGATTCGGCCAGCCTCTCGCAACCCACTGTTTTTAAGCAAAACCTGTCCTGCCCCGGAAATGGGGTTAGGGGGCAGGGCACAGAGAAAGAGAGGGGTGGAGAGAGAATTTCGGGCAGATTCGGCGGAATCGCCGGGGCAGGCCTTTTTGGAAAAGCCTTTTATTTCAAGGGGTTTTAGCCGGCGAGCGAAATCGGCTGAGACGGGTCATGTCGAGAAGGCCTGGCGGAGGGAACGGGATTCGAACCCGTGAGGGGCAGGACCCCAACACGCTTTCCAGGCGTGCGCCTTAAACCGCTCGGCCATCCCTCCGGCGGGCGGAATGTAGACGGAAGCGGGGGCTTTGACAACGGCCGGCGTGTGC
>JBCCEL010000540.1:0-2698 GCA_039030315.1 Pseudomonadota bacterium | reverse complement strand
GCGAGATCTGTTCCGATCGGGCCGGCGCCCGTTGGCTGGCGCAACATATGGAACCCTGGGGCTACCGGGTGCACACCATGCCGATCAAGGGCCCGATCCTCCATGCGCTGGGCATTATGTGTCTGCTGCGGGAAGGATTGCTGATGGCCCATCTGCCGGCGCTTGCCGACGGGTTGCCCGAGCCGCTCAAGGGCTGGGATGTCATCGAGATCACGGAAGAGGAAATGAACGGCCATGCAACGGTGGGCGTGAGCCTCGATCAGTCCCACTACATGATCGATCCGCGTTTTGGCCGGATCATGGATGAACTTGACCGGCGCGGCGTGGAACCGGTGCCGACGCCGTGCGACGCGATCGGCTTCTGGGGTGGGGCGATCCGCTGCATCACCCTGCCACTGTCCCGGGATCCGGAGTGACGCTTCATGCTGGACAGCAAACTCTCTGACGACATCCTGGCCGCCGTCGATGCGGGCTTTGATGCGCAGCTCGCCTATACGCAGGACCTTGTCCGGTTTCCATCGCTTCGGGGCCAGGAGCACACGGCACAGGACTTCGTCCATGAAAGTCTGAAGGAGCGCGGCCTGGCGATGGACCGCTGGGCGATCGATGTTGCCGACATCCAGGACCATCCCGGCTTCTCGCCGGTAAAGGTCGACTACGACAACGCCATCAACGTGGTCGGGACCCACCGCCCGCGCGACGACAAGGGCAGGTCGCTGATCCTCAACGGGCACATCGACGTGGTCCCGGAGGGGCCGCGGGACATGTGGTCCAGGCATCCCTTTGACCCTCACATCGAGGGCGACTGGATGTACGGCCGGGGGGCCGCGGACATGAAGGCCGGTCTGGCCGCAAACATTTTCGCCCTGGATGCTCTGAAATCTCTTGGGTTTCAGCCGGCCGCCCGGGTTCACGTCCAGTCGGTGACCGAGGAGGAGTGCACCGGCAACGGCGCGTTGTCCTGCCTGGTGCGGGGCTACAAGGCGGATGCTGCGATCATCCCAGAGCCTGAGGACGACATGCTGGTGCGCGCCAATGTGGGCGTGCTGTGGTTCAGGGTGCATGTGCGCGGGGTCCCTGTACATGTGCGAGAGGCGGGCTCCGGCGCCAACTCGATCGAGGCCTCGTTTCCGCTGATCGCGGCCCTGCGTCAGCTGGAAGCCAGGTGGAACGAGGAGAAGGCCGGCCGGAAATACTTTGAAGAGCTGGATCATCCCATCAACTTCAACGTGGGACGCATAGAAGGCGGCGACTGGGCCTCGTCGGTGCCGGCCTGGTGCTCGTTCGACTGCCGGATCTCGATCTATCCCGGCTGGAACCCGGCGGAGAAGGCAGCCGAAATCGAGACTTGTATCCGGGATGCCGCGCGGTCGAACAGCTTCCTTGCCAACAACCTGCCGGAGGTGGAGTGGAACGGCTTCTTCGCCGAGGGGTATGTTCTGGAAGAGGGCTCGGAGGCGGAGCTGACCCTTGGCCGTGCCCACGCAAAGTCCTACGGCAAGTCCCTGGAGAGCTTCGTGACCCCGGGTTATCTCGATGGCCGGGTGTTCGTGCTCTACGATGACTGTCCGTGCCTGGTGTATGGGCCGTATTCAGAGAACATTCACGGCTTCGATGAACGGGTGAGCCTCAGTTCGGTCAAGCGGGTGACGGGGACGATCGCCCTCTTCATCGCCGAATGGTGCGGCCTGGAGCCGGTGACATAGTGATCCCGACAAGAGACAGGACCTCCAGAAGATGACCATTGCAGAGCTCTTCGCCTTTGTTTTCGTGGCCGCGCTTCTGGTGATGTCGCCCGGGCCCAATGGCGTGCTGGTGGCCAAGACCGTGCCGACATCCGGGCGGACGGCGGGATTTGCCAATGTGGCGGGCTTCGTTGCGGCCTTCTATCTGCATGGGGCTCTGTCGATCTTCGGGATCTCGTTGATCCTGGTCCAGTCGGCCCAGGCCTTCCTGATCGTGAAGCTTCTGGGCGCGGCCTATCTCTGCTGGATCGGCATCCGTGCGCTCTATTCGGCCTGGAAAGTTGAGCGGGACAGCGGTCCGGTCGCGCCGGCAAGACGCAAGCGGCGCCTGTCCGCAGCTCTTGCGGAGGGCTTCCTGACCAACGCCCTCAACCCGAAGGTCTCCATGTTCTACCTCGCCGCCTTCCCGCAATTCATACCGCTTGGGGCGGACGGGCAGGCAGCCATCTCGGCGGGTTTCACGCTGGTGACCGCGCACGCGATCCTCAACGCCTTCTGGTTTGGCGCCATGGTGATGCTGTTTGCGAGGCTGACGGGGGCGGCGCGGAACCCAGGCTTTCAGCGCTGGTTGAAAGGTGTCACCGGAGCGGTGTTCATCGGCTTCGGAGCTAAGCTGGCGACGCTGAGGGCGGCGGGATAGAAATTCATGCGGGCGGCCGTTTGGGGTCGCCGATTTCGATTGAAGCGCGTTGCGCTTGAACAGACCCAAAACCTCACTCCGAGGCAAAAGCGCATGCGTTCGCGTCTCGAGCGGCACCCGATTGGCTCAGTGTTCGTCTCAAAGGCTTCGTGGACGCCGGGCGGCCAGCGTGCGAACACACTGAAGTGCCCGCCGCCCTTGGAGTTCATCGTAAACTTCTTTATAGATTAATCGAAGCAATACATAAAAGTATATACCTTTTTGTGCTATATTTTAGATCTAACGATAGGTGCTGAAAATGAGTAAAGTTTTT
>JBCCEL010000539.1:0-2713 GCA_039030315.1 Pseudomonadota bacterium | reverse complement strand
GATCCTTCACCCATTGCGGGAACTCGCGAAAGCTCGCGGTTTGCGGATCCACCGCGCCCCTGAACGTGCCGATCTCCACTTCATAGTCATTCCGCGTGTCGATCACCACGACTTCTGGATCGGAGATCAGTTCATTCCAGTCCTCAGGCCGCACATAGGTTCCGACCTGCTTTGTCGGGTCCGCTTCCGGGGCGCCCATGGTGACGATTTCGTTCTTGAGCCGCACCTTCATGCGCAGGAACGGCATTTCGCTTGCCCAGCTTTCCTTGTGTTCAAGATCGGCAAGACGGGGATCGGAGCGAAGATGATCAAGCACCGCCCGGACACCGCCCTCAGGCCCCGCGATCGTACCGTTGATCCCCTCAAGGGCAAGCAGCAACGTGCCCATGACACCGTTCGCGTCACAAACTTGCCTAAGCGGCGCCTGCAGTTCTTCGAAATCAGGCAGCGCAACAAACTTGTAGAGCGCGGCAACGAGATATCTTTTCAATTCAGGCATGCGCACTCTCTAAGAATACTCGCGCGTTCGCAAACGATGGATCAGAATCCGAAGAAAGCCATGTCCAAGGCACTGGTTACCTCAGTATCCTGATCTTTCAAGGTCGCAACCGGTTCCCTGAGGATAGACACAGGAACAGCACCCATAAACTGTGTGACCATCACATAGGTCGCTCCTTGAATCTCAAACACCGGATTAAGACGCCTGGATGGCGCAGGCGCAGTGGAGGCAGGAAGCAGCGGGACGACGATACGTGTGTTGAACCCGTCTAGGACATCCGCCTGAACATCCAGCAAGTACCCCTCACCCGTTGGATCGACAAAAACTTCAAACCGCGCCATCAGAACTGGCGGTATTTTTCCAGCGGTAGACCATGCTTGTTGACCCACTCATTGGAGCTTGCAATTGCCTCCGCGTTCTCCTGCTTCCAGGCTTCAGATTTAGCTTTTGCAACGGCCTGCCTGAGGCCAGCCTCCGCCGCCTGCGAAAGGTTCACACCAAAGCTTCGAGCCTCCCCCAAAAGACTTTGATCTATACTCAGGTTCGTTGGTTTCTTCACACTGGATGGGACAGCCATCTTTTACCTCTATATTCATGCGCATACACCATGCGCATGAATATGTAAATTATGCCGCTTCAGAGCGTTTTCCTTGACTGTTCGGGCGGAGATCCGACTCAGCCGTTCCACTCGCCGCTGGCCACGAGATCATCGGTGACCTTGCTGATCCCCTTGCCCAGCGTCTCGACGACGAAATCCACATCGTCACGCGTCATCACAAGCGGCGGGGACATGACGTTGAGGTGGACGATGGGGCGGACCATCAGGCCCATCTCATCGCAGGCATTGGCGATGCGCTTGCCGATATTGATCTCGTCCGGAAAGAGTTCCTTCGTCTCCTTGTCGGCGACGTTCTCCACGCACATCATCATCTTGCTCCCGCGCACCTGGCCGACGATTGGCAGGTCGGTCAGCGAATGAAGCCGTTCCTCGAAATAGGCGCCGACATCCATCACGTGAGCCAGGATCTCCTCACGCTCCATGATCTCCAGGTTTTTCAGCGCAGCCGCGCAGCACACCGGATGGGCGGAATAGGTGTAGCCATTGGTGAAGAGACGGTCCTTGCCCGGTTCCGAAATGGCATCGTGGATCTCATCGGAGAAGATCGTGGCGCCTAGGGGCAGATAGCCGGACGTGATGCCCTTCGCGCAGGTGATGATGTCCGGGACGATGCCGAATTCGTCCTCCGACGCGAACCAGTGGCCGAGGCGGCCGAAGGCCGTCACCACTTCGTCGTGGACATAGAGGACGTCGTACTTGCGGCACACTTCGTGGGTGCGCTTGTGATAGCCCTCCGGCGGGACGATCACGCCCCCTGCCCCCATGATCGGCTCGGCGAAGAAGGCGGCGACGTTGTCGGGTCCGACCTTGAGGATCGTGTCCTCCAGCTCCTGCACGAGAAAATCGAGGAACTCGGGCTCACCCATCCCGTCCGGTGCGCGGTAGGCGTTGGGATAGGAGATGTGGTGGACGATCTCGGTGATGTAGTCGAACTCCGGCTGGCGGTCCATTTCCTTGCCCGCGATCGAGGCGCAGATATGGGTGGTGCCGTGGTAGGAGCCGATGCGTGAGATGATGTGGCGTTTGCTGGGCTTGCCCTTGCAGCTCCAGTAATACTGGATCAGGCGGAAGGCGGTGTCGTTGGCTTCCGAGCCGCCGAGGGTGAACTGGACATGATTCAGATTGCCGGGTGCAAGACCGGCGATCTTGCCGGCCAGCTCCGCCGCCGGCGAGTTGCCCATGTCGGTGAAAGGGCTGGCATAGGCCAGCTTCATCACCTGGTCGGCGATGGCGTCGGCCATTTCCTTGCGGCCAAGGCCGATCTGGGTGCACCACAGGCCACCGACGGCGTCGAAATAGCGCTCGCCCTTCTCCGCTCCATAGATGTAGCAGCCCTCTCCTCTGTCGATAAGCAGAGCGCCCTCCTCGCGGAAGCTGTCGAAATGCGTCCAGGGGTGGAGATGGTGCTTGCGGTCGAGCTCCCAGAGCTCCTTCGCGGAATTGGACAACATGGTCTGTCGCCGTCCTTATGCTGAGGTGATGTGCGGATAGCCGTAGAGCGTGAGCAGCTCAAAGGCAATGGTGGCGCCGGCCAGCGCGGTAATGCCGGAATGGTCATAGGCCGGCGCGACCTCAACGACATCCATACCGACCAG
>JBCCEL010000538.1:0-2731 GCA_039030315.1 Pseudomonadota bacterium | reverse complement strand
CGCTGATAGAGGGGGCTCGGCTTGATTGGCCGGCCCTCCAGGCGGTTGAAGTGGGGGAAGGGGATCTCGTGGCGCAGACAATAGTCTTCCTTCGCCTTGGTCACCTGCCAGTCTTTCACCGCATAGTCGCCGAAACGGCGTGGATCGAACTCGCGCATGGAGATGTCGGCTGCGCCGTGAACCATCCAGCGCGCCAATTCACGGGACAGGCCCGGGCCCCAGCCGATACCGATCTGCGTGCCGCAGCAACACCAGTAGTTCCTGACGCCAGGCGCCGGGCCGATCAGCGGATTGCCGTCCGGCGGATGAGAAATTGCGCCGTGCACCTCGCGCTTGATGCCGAGTTCGGAGAAGATCGGCATCCGGTCCATGGAGTTTTCCAGCCACGGCATGATGCGGTCGTAGTCGGCTTCGAACAGCTCGTTCTCAGCATCCCATGGGCACTCGTCGAGCCACACCGCGTTCGGGTTTTCCTTTTCGTAGATGCCGATGAGCCCTGACTTCTGTTCCATACGGATGTAGCCGGAGACCAGCTTGTCGTCGCGCACCACCGGCAGCTCGTAGTCCAGTTCCAGGAACTGCGGAACGGTATCCGTGACGAAGTAGTGGTGGGTCATGGAGGTCATGGGCAATTGCAGCCCGCTCCATTCGCCCATCTGCCGGGCATAGGTGCCGCCGGCATTGACCACGTGCTCAGCGGTGATGTCGCCGAGTTCGGTGGAGACTTTCCATTCGCCGTTCGGCTGCTGCTTGATGTCGGTGGCCCGACAGCGTCTGATGATCTTCACCCCCAGCTGACGGGCGCCGGTGGCCATGGCCTGGGTGACGCCGGAGGGGTCGACATGTCCGTCATCCGGGGTATGCAGGGCGCCGAGCACGCCATCGAGGTTGTAGAAGGGGTGGAGTTCGGCGATCCGGTCCGTTCCCACCAACTCGATGTTGAAGCCGAGGGAGCGGGCGACACTCAAGGTTTGGCGCAGCCAGTCCATCTCATCTTCGGTGTAGGCGAGGCGGAAAGAGCCGCAGCCATGCCACGTGACTGACTGGCCGGTTTCGGCCTCGAGCGCACCTGAGTAGAGCCCGATATTGTAGTCTACGCATTTGCCGAGGCCGAAGCTGGATGTGGAATGGGTGATCTGACCCGCCGCATGCCAGGTGGAGCCCGACGTCAGTTCCGCTTTTTCCAGAAGCACCACGTCGTTCCAGCCCTCATGGGCCAGATGATAGGCAAGGCCGCAGCCCATGACGCCGCCGCCGACAATGACCACCCGGGCTGAACCAGGCAATTTGGATCCGTTCTCAGTTGACACTTATTCACCCCTCCAGAGGGCTCTGAGCGTTAAGATTTCGATGGACAGCTAAATAGTACGATCGTACAAACGTCAACGATGAATAACATGATTGTACCAAATTCTTCTCACCTTGCGCCGCGCGATGTGCTGGAAGCGCTGGCGGCCGATCTGACGTCCCTGACGCCGGAGACCCGCAAGGCGGCGGCGTATGTGCTGGAGAATCCCAATGACGTGGGTGTCAGCTCGATCCGCGAGATCGCGGATGCGGCGAATGTGAAGCCCAACACCTTTGTACGCATGGCCCGGTCCGTGGGTTTCGATGGCTATGAAGACTTCCGGGAACCCTTCCGCGAAGAGATCCGGCGGGGCGGTGTGAGTTTCCCGGACCGGGCGCGCTGGCTGCAGTCCCTGTCGAAGGGCGGCAAGCTTGACGGGCTCTACGCCGACATGGCTGCCAGCGCGATTGCCAATATCGAGCAGACCTATGCGGCCTGCGATGCCGGCCAGATGAAGGCTGCGGCCGATGCGATCGTGGAGGCGCGCACTGCGTATATCCTGGGGGTCGGGATCAACCACAACCTGGCCCGCGCCTTCACCTACCTGGCGGACATGGCCCTGGACAATGTGCGAACCGTGCCGCGGGACGGCAGCCTAGCCGTGGACGACATCGCCCGGGCGGGTCCTGAAGACGTGTTGCTGGCGATCACCTTCAAGCCTTACCGGACCGAAGTGGTCGAGGCTGTTGAGGTCGCCCGCCGGCAGGGGGTCACCATCATCGGCATTTCCGACAGCCCGGCTTCGCCCATCGTCACCGGCTCCGAGCACGGGTTCGTCGTGCAGACCGATACTCCCCAGTTCTTTACGTCCATCTTTGCAACGGGCGCTCTTCTTGAGACCTTGATGGCTTTCGTCATTGCCGATGCGAGCCCGGATGTGATCGCCAATATCGACCGTTTCCACGCCCGGCGCCATGCCCTAGGCATCTACCGGGAAGAGAAGGGAGACTAGACCATGAGCAATCCCGTTCTGGTCCGCTCGCTTGAAGCGAAGTACTACCATAGGCTCCAATATTGCCAATATCGGTTTGGTCCTGGGGATAACCGCGCTGGTGGCTCCCCTACCTTTTTCCGCGACGGTGCGTAAGTCCGAGTTACCCTGGCTGTTGGGCGCAACTTTCCTGGCGATCTTCTTACTGTTCGACCGCCACCTGTCCTTTTTAGACGGAATTTTCCTGCTGCTGGGCCTCAGCGCCATCCTCTACCGTTTGGTGCAGGGGCAGGAAGATTCAGGTGAGGAACTGTCCGTCTCTATGCAGGAAGAGTTGGACGACCTGCCCGACATGACCACACCCCAGGCTGCTACCTGGCTGGGTCTCGGCCTGATCCCGCGATGCACTTGCCTCCGCAGTCGTGTCAAGAGTTCGGGGCACATAGTCATTG
>JBCCEL010000537.1:0-2737 GCA_039030315.1 Pseudomonadota bacterium | reverse complement strand
TAGGTGCAGATCAGGAGCACGACCAGCAGGACGGCGACGAAATACACGTTGACCTTCGAGACCTCCCAGATATTGGCGCGCGCGACGGCACACGATGTGATGAGCACGCTCGCCACGGGCGGCGTTTGCTGGCCGATTGCCAGGTTCAGCGTTACGACCAGACCGAAATGGACAGGGTCAATGCCAGCCGCGGTGATGAGCGGCACAACGATCGGTACGACCAGAATGATCGCGGCTGCTGAATGCAGGAAGAAGCCGATGATCAGGAAAAAGAAGTTCAGGATCAGCAGGATGAGCCACTTGTTTGTGGTGATTTCCAGGATGCTCGCGGCAAGCTGCTGAGGCATCTGTGCCCGCGTCAGGAACCCGCCCATGAGGACAGAGGCGGCCACCAGCAGCATGACAACGGCGGTTTGCATGCCACCATCGAGCATCGCCCTTTTCAGGTGCTTCAGATCCAGCTGCCGGTACCACAGCCCCACCACAAAGGCGGCGAGCACCGCAAGGCCTGCCGCTTCAGTGGCGGTGACGAAGCCTCCGAAAATGCCGCCCAGGATGATCACCGGCAGGGAAAAGGCCGGCAGAGCATCCAGGAAGGTTTCCTTCAGCCGTTTCAGGTTGAAGGCCTCCTCCACCGGCAGATCGTACCGGCGCGCAAACAGATAGGCGACGAACATCAGTCCCGCAGCTCCCATCAGGCCGGGAACGATGCCCGCCACGAAGAGTTGCTCCACGGACGTGTTCGCCGAAGTGGCGTAGAGAATCATCGGGATTGACGGCGGAATGATGATCGCAAGCGAGGCAGAAGAAGACGTCACTGCCGCAGACAAGGGCGCGCCATAGCCGCGCTTTTTCATCTGAGGAATGAGGATCGATCCCAGGGCGTCTACGTCCGCCACGGCGGAGCCGGATATTTCGGCAAAGAAGAGCGAGACCCCGATATTGACCATGGCGAGGCCGCCACGGACGAAGCCAATGATCGCGGAGACGAAGTTGATCAGCCGGTCGGTTATCCCCCCGGCGTTCATGATGGCGCCGGCGAGGACGAACATGGGGATCGCAATCAGCGCGAATTTCGTCGAGCCGTCATACATGTCGAGCGCGACGGTCACGAGGCTGTCCGTGCCTTCAGTCGCGAGCAGGCCGAGAATGGCAGAGACCGCCAGCGCCACCGCGATCGGCACATTGAGGCAGATCATGATGATGAGCGCGGCGAGGATGAGGAAGATGAGCATGGTCAGCGGTTCCCCGCCTTCTGCATTTCACTCTCCACCTCGTCCTCGATTTCCGCATGCTCAAGTGAGGTGCCGGCGCGCGTCAGCCGCCAGTACTCCGGCAGGCTCAGAAGCTCGCAGAGAACAAAAAGCACGCCGCCGATCGGGATCACCGATTGCGTGAGCTGCACCGGTACCCAGGTCAGAGACACGAGACGTTCACCCTCCAGCACCTCCAGTACCTGCCAACCGGTCATCGCCAGGATAACGAAGAAGCCCAGAACAATGATCTCCGCCAAGATCAATCCGGCCGTCCTCAACGGCAGCGGCAGAGACAGCAGAACACTGTCAAATCCGATGTGGCGCCGCTTGAGAGCCGCCAGAGCGGCGCCGTAATAGGTGATCCAGGAGAGCTGGATAGCCGCAACCTCATCGTACCAGGAGAGCGAATCCCCGGCGAGCCGGAAGAGAACCGCAACAATCACCACGACCGTGAGCAGCACCATCTGAACGATGACGAGCCACTCCAGCAACGCCTCAATGATACGCTTCGCGTGAGCCAACATTACGGATCTCTACCGGAAGGTGCGGAAGTCCACGGACCGGGCGGCTTTCCCCCGGTCCGGGCGTTGCTTTCAGGAACCTGCGGCCAGGCTCTGGACCTTCTTGATGAGATCGCTTCCTCCATCAACCGAGTTGGCAAACTCGTCATAGATCGGTTTTGAAGCTGCAATGAACGCGGCATTGTCCGCATTGTTCACCGCAACACCGGCCTTCTTGATGACATCCAGCAGTTCGGTCTCCAGCTTGGCGGCCGTTTCGTAGACGAAATCCTGGGTGTCCGCGCCGCACTTTTCCAGTCCTGCGCGCACGTCAGCTGGCAATTTGGCATAGTGCTTGTCAGAGACCAGAACGTAGGCCGGCGTATAGACGTGGCCGGTAATGGAGAGATATTTCTGCACTTCCTGGAACTTGGCCGAAGCGATCTGGGCGTAGGGGTTTTCCTGTCCGTCGATCACACCGGTCTGCAGCGCGGTGAAGACCTCCGAGAACGCCATCGGCGTCGGGTTCGCGCCGTACAGCTTGAACATCTTCACCCGCCAGGCCCCCTTCGGCGTACGGAGCTTGATGCCGGCCAGATCCTCAGGCTTGTTGATCGCACGGACATTATTTGTGATGTGACGGAAGCCGTTCTCGAAAAGACCGATGATCCTGTAACCCTTGGCTTTAACCGCGGCCTGGAAGGTCCCCATCAGTTCGCCCTGGACGCGGCGCATATGAGCGCGGTCCTTGATGATGTAAGGCATTTCGAAGACACCGAACTCGTCGGCCACTGACGACATGACGGAAGACGGGAGTGAGAAGGTGATCTGACCGAGTTTCAGCTTTTGCAGCAGTTCTTTGTCCTTGCCCAATTGGGACGATCCGAAGGTCTGCACCTCGACTTTGTCTGCCATCGCGCCGTTGACACATTCGGCAAAGTTGTTGACCGTCGCCTCGAACAACGAGCCGGGCGCGCCAAC
>JBCCEL010000536.1:0-2755 GCA_039030315.1 Pseudomonadota bacterium | reverse complement strand
TGGATGGGAGTGAAATTTGTTCACAAAGACACTTAAAATCCTTCCGATAGCCCAGACTGCGCTCAGTCCTGCAGCGCTTCCCACATCTCCAGATCCCGCTTGTCCGTCCAGATCCGCGGAGTATCGATGCCGCGGGCCTCGTCATAGGCCCGGGAGATGTTGAAGGGCTGACAGTGTTCGAATATCGGCCATTCACCGTATTTCGGGCGCATGATGTCATTGGCCTTGTCGAAGCAGTCCTTCAGGGACGCCCCGCGCGCCACTTCCCGCTCAACGGAGTCGTAGATGTCGGAGAGGAACTGCTGGGTAAGCTCGATCGCCTCCTCGACGGTCTGCGGTGAGCCCAGGGCATCGCCGCGGCCCGGCATGAGGGCTTCGGGATGGAAGGCCTCGACATTGGCCAGCGTGTCGTGCCAGTCGGTGAAATGGCCATCCCCGCAATAGCAGGCGGACTTGTACTCCACGATATCGCCGGAAAACATGACCCGCTCGTCCGGCACCCAGGCAACGATGTCGCCCGCAGTGTGGGCCCGCCCGAGGTCCATCAGATCCACCCGGCGCTTGCCGAGATAGAGGGTCAGGCTTTCCGAGAACGTCATGGTCGGCCAGGTCAGGCCGGGGATGGATTCAGCATCCTGAAAGAGGCGCGGGAAGCGGCCATATTCTGAATCCCAGTCCTCCTGGCCGCGCTCGCAGATCATTGCGCGGCAGGCATCGGAGGCCACGATTTCGCTGGCGCCGTAGGCCGAAGCCCCGAGGACGCGTACCGCGTGATAGTGCGAGAGCACCACATACTTGATCGGCTTGTCCGTCACCTTGCGCACGCGCTCGATCACCATGTTGGCCATGGCCGGCGTCGCCTGGGTGTCGATCACCATGCAGCTGTCATCGCCGATGATGACGCCCGTGTTGGGATCGCCCTCCGCCGTGAAGGCATAGAGGTCCTTGCCGATCTCCGAGAATGTGATCGTCTTGTCTTCCATATCGCCGGTGGAGGCGAATTTCTTGGCCATGGGAGTTACGGTCCTTCGTATTTCTGGATGTCCTGGTCAATCGCGCCGAAGATCGATGCACCTTCGCTGTCGAGCATTTCGATCCTGATGCGGTCACCGAATTTCATGAATGAGGTTGTGGGCTTGCCGTCATTGATGGTCTCGATCATGCGGATTTCGGCGATGCAGGAATAGCCGAGCCCGCCCTCGCCGATCGGCCTGCCCGGCGAGCCGTCCGCACCCTTGTTGGAGATCGTGCCCGAGCCGATGATCGAGCCAGCGCTCAATGGCCGGGTCTTGGCCGCATGGGCAACGAGGCGCGGGAAATTGAAGGTCATGTCTTCCCCGGCATTGGGTTTGCCGAAGAGCTCGCCATTGAAGGTCGAGAGCAGCGGCAGATTGACCTTCCCGTCCGACCAGGCTGAACCGAGTTCATCCGGAGTCACGGCCACCGGAGAGAACGCGGATGACGGCTTGGCCTGGAAGAAGCCGAACCCCTTGCCGAGCTCCGCCGGGATCAGGCCGCGCAGCGAAACATCGTTGACCAGCATCAGCAGCTTGATGTGCTCTGCGGCGTTCTCCGCCGAGATGCCCATCGGCGCATCATCCGTAATGACGGCGATCTCGGCTTCAAAATCTATACCCCAGGCTTCATCGCCGAGATGGACCGTGTCTCTCGGCCCGATAAACGTGTCCGAGCCGCCCTGGTACATCAGCGGATCGCTCCAGAAGCTCTCCGGCATCTCCGCCCCGCGAGCCTTGCGCACAAGCTCGACGTGATTGACGTAAGCCGAGCCGTCCGCCCACTGGTATGCCCGGCGCAGGGGAGAGCAGCATTGCGTCTGATCGAACGGCTCGCCTTCGATCTGGCCGAGATTGAGGCGCTCGGAAATGTCCTGGAGGCCGGCTTCCGCCTCGGACCAGCCGTCAAGCGCCGCCTGGAGCGTTCCGGCGACGGCTCCGGCAGGCGTGTATCGTTCCAGGTCGGTCGAGACGACCACCAGCTGACCATCGCGGCTGCCGTCTTTGAGAGTAGCAAGTTTCATGGGTTGTCGTTGTCCTTAAGGCGTGCCGTCGAATTTGCGTTCCAGACCCTGCCAGCAGTCCATGTAATCAGATTGAAGGGTCTCAAGTTCCGCTGCAAATTGCGTGAGATGCTGGGGAAAGCGTGTTTCGAACATGAAGGCAAGGGTGTTTGTCAGCTTGACCGGCTTCAGGTCCGCATTGCTTGCGCCCTCAAAAGCCTCCGCATCGGGCCCATGCGGCAGCATGCAGTTGTGAAGGCTCATGCCGCCCTTCACGAAACCTTCCGGTTTTGCATCGTACACCCCGTAGATGAGCCCCATGAACTCCGACATGATGTTCATGTGATACCAGGGCGGGCGGAAGGAATGTTCCGCCACCATCCAGCGCTCGGGGAAGATGACGAAGTCTATGTTCGCCGTGCCTGGGGTCTCGGACGGCGCCGTCATCACCGTGAAGATCGATGGGTCGGGATGATCGAACAGGATGGCGCCGACAGGCGAGAACGTCCTCAGATCATATTTGAATGGCGCATAGTTGCCGTGCCAGGCCACCACGTCGAGCGGCGAGTGGCCGATCTCGGCTGTGTAGAACTTGCCGCACCAATTGACCGTCAAGCTGCAGGGTTAGTCCTTGTCTTCATAGGCCGCAACCGGCGTCTTGAAGTCGCGCGGATTGGCCAGGCAATTGGCGCCGATCGGTCCCCGGTCGGGCAGAGTGAACTTGGCGCCATAGTTCTC
>JBCCEL010000535.1:0-2761 GCA_039030315.1 Pseudomonadota bacterium | reverse complement strand
CTTGTTGATCAGCTTCTTTGCCTGCTCCTCAACCACCTCCGTTCTGAGGGCAGGCTCATCCTCAAGTGTCTGCCAGCCGTCGTCGAAGACAAGCCGCTTGTGGTTTTCGAAACGCCCGGTGACATTCGAGCGCGCACCCCGGCCGCGCACCATTCGGCCAGCGGTGGTCCGGGCCTGGGCATTTTGCGCGCCAATGCCGTGGCGTGCGGTGAAATCGTGAACCGTGACCATATGAGAATGTTAGTAAACGAAATAGAACATTACAAGAACATTTTTCTCCTTGGCGTGTGATGGCGCCAGTTGATATGAGGCCGGCATGGTCTCTGTCGTTATCCCCACCCTGAATGCCGAACGCGGGCTGGTTCCTTGCCTTGCCTCGCTCATGCCAGGGGTGATGAGTGGCTTGATTTCGCAGCTGGTTATCGCGGATGGCGGGTCCGAAGACGCGACGTTGCAGATCGCTGACGAGGCTGGAGCGGACATCGTCAAAAGCGAACGCGGACGGGGACAGCAGCTTGCAGCTGGTGCCGATGCGGCGAGATCAGACTGGATCCTCTTTCTGCATGCGGACACGCTTCTGGAGCCTGGGTGGGAGCTGGAAGTACATCAGTTCCTCCAGGAGGTTCATTCGGCAGGGGATGGAGACCAGGCCGCCTATTTCCGCTTCAGGCTGAACGACCGCAAGCGGGCGGCCCGTTGGCTGGAACGGATTGTTTCCCTGCGCTGTGCGCTGCTGTCTTTGCCCTACGGAGACCAGGGGCTTCTGATTTCCAGCCGGCACTACCGCAAGATAGGCGGATTCAATCCCATTCCACTCATGGAGGATGTGGATCTCATCCGGCGCATCGGACGCGCGAGGCTTTCGACCATGCACCACGCCGCCGTCACGAGCGCGGACCGGTATCGCCGTGACGGCTATCTTCGCCGCATGCTTACCAACGCGGGCTGCCTGACCCTCTGGCACTTGGGCGTTTCGCCGGAGCGGATCGAGCGAATCTATCGATGAACCATCTGGTCATCATGGCGAAGGCGCCGAAGGCCGGAAGCGTCAAGACGCGCCTTGCAGGCTCCATCGGGGTTGCCGAGGCGACGCGAACCTACAGGACCATCCTGAACTCCACACTCCGCCGCCTGGGCCGTGACCCGCGCTGGCGGACCTGGATCGCTGTGGCGCCCGACACGGCAATCGCCCAAAGAGTCTGGCCGCGCGGGGTCTGCCTGACGCCGCAGGGCAGCGGCGACCTCGGCATGCGCATGCAGCGGGTGTTCGATCAACTGCCGGGAGGACCGGTGGTGATCATCGGCACCGATATTCCGGATATTCCGGCGGCCTCGGTCGCCCATGCGTTCGGCGCACTTGGCTCTTATGACTGCGTGATCGGCCCGGCGCCGGACGGCGGATACTGGCTGATCGGCCAGCGGCGCAGACCGCGCGTTCTCAACATCTTTGAAGACGTCAGGTGGTCCGGCCCGCACGCACGCGCAGATACGTTGTCCAATATGGCAAGGCAAAACGTCGCCACGCTGGAGGAGCGTGACGACGTCGATACGGTTTCAGACTATCTCGCCTGGCGGCGCAACGGGCTCTAGAAGCTGAGCTGGTAGGTCACCGGAACCCAGCTATACCCGACATCGCGGCGATCCACATAGCCCACGGCCGGGAACGGCATGTGATAACCCGCCAGGAGAATCTTGTCGGCTGCAGCCATGTCCAGCAGCTTCTTGCGGGTCGCGCCGGCGGCCGCCTTGTCCATGTCGAACTTCACGTGCCAGTCCGGACGCTGCATGGACGCGACATAGTGGTTGCAGGCATCCGCCATCAGCAGAAGCCGGCTGGAGCCGCCTTCGATGTGATAGCCGGTATGCCCAGGGGTGTGACCAAAGGCATCGACCGCGGTGATCCCCGGAGAGGCGTCCTGGCCTGGCTTCACGAAGCTCATCTTCTCAGCCAACGGCTTGACGTTGGAATAAGCCAGCTTGCCGACCCGCGCGAGCGGACCTTCATCCATGCCCGGCTTGGTCCAGAAATTGTACTCCGCCTCGCCGGCCACGTAGCGCGCGTTCGGGAAAGCCGGTTTGCCGTCTTCCATCAGGCCGCCGATATGGTCGGGATGGAAGTGGGTCAGCGCCACCACGTCGATGCTCTCCGGCGCATAGCCGGCCTGCCTGAGGGCGACCAGCAGATTGCCGGCCTTGGGCCGGCGCGCCGCGCCATTGCCCGCATCGAACAGGACAACTTCCTTGCCCGTATTGACCACAACAGGTGTGAATCCGATCTCCATCTTGTCGCCGGGAAGATGATTGGCCGCCATGAGGGCCTTGACGTCCTCTTCCTTCTGGTCCTGGCCGAAGATCTTGTTCACTGTCGGCACCTGGATGGCGCCGTCCAGAATGGTAGTCACCTCGAATGCACCTAACTTAAACCGGAAATGCGTCGGGCGCGACGCACCCAGCATTTCAGCGGCTGCGTGGGAAATGTTCACCTGTCCGCCCATGGCCGCAGCAGCGGCGCCTGTACCAGCGGCGGCGAGCAGGGTTCGGCGTGAAAAGGTCGTGCTGTCAGCGGTCATCTCAGTCCTCCAGTTAAAGCATGCTGTGCGAATATACGGCGACTCATGTCAAAAAGATGATGAAATGTGACGCACAAGCTTCACGGCTGCGTCAGGTCAGGCTTTTCAGCTCTTTGTGCGCTGCATATGCTCGTCCAGCCGGGGCATGATTTCCACGAAATTGCAGGGCGTGTGCCGATAGTCGAGCTGCG
>JBCCEL010000534.1:0-2778 GCA_039030315.1 Pseudomonadota bacterium | reverse complement strand
GACCACGGTCGCGGGTGTTGCAAACACCTGGGGCTATGGCGCGATGACCAACAGCTACAACGACATCCACAACTCCAAGGCGATCTTCATCATCGGCGGTAACCCGGCTGAAGCTCACCCCGTGTCGTTGCTGCACGTTCTCAAAGCCAAGGAGTTGTGGATGTCGTTGTAGCTGTTGGTCATCGCGCCATAGCCCCAGGTGTTTGCAACACCCGCGACCGTGGTCGAGTGACAGATACGTGCCTGGTGGTCACCATTGTTGGAACCCCAGAACGCATACAGCTTGCGGAACAGGTAGGCCTGTTCATTGTTGTGCTTGGCCGAGCCGAGCCAGTAGACCGAATCCGGGCCCGAGCTTTCGCGGATCGACAGCATCTTGTCGCCGATCTCGTTGATCGCGTCGTCCCAGCTCATCCGCTGCCACTTGCCGTCAACAAGTTTGGTCGGATACTTCAGCCGGCGCTCGCCGTGGGCGTGCTCGCGCACGGAGGCGCCTTTCGCGCAGTGGGCACCGAGATTGAACGGGCTGTCATAGCCGGGCTCCTGGCCCACCCAGACACCGCCCTGCACTTCGGCAAGGACCGTGCAGCCAACCGAGCAATGGGTGCAGACTGATTTCTTGATCTCGATCGCCGCTGCGGCGCTCTGTGCTTCGGCCTTGGTCACCATGCCGTTCTTCAGCGTCGAAACCGCTGCCAATCCTCCGATGGCAAGGCCTGAGCGCTTCAGAAACGTGCGGCGGTCAATGGCGCCGCCGGTGAGCTCTGTCAGGGCCGATGACAAACGGGGGCCTATCGCCACCCCACCTGTCTTCTTCCTAAGCATGATTTTCTCCTGGCATTTTTTTGAAACCCTTGGGGGGCTTCGAAACTCCCGATGGTCCGGGAGGTTGGAATTGAAGTCAGCTAAGTTGCTTCAGGGTCTTAGAACCTCGCAGACGCATAGTAGGTGCGGACGTGCTCGGTTTCCCGATACCCGCCAGCATCCTGGCCGACTTCAGCGGCTTCGGCTTCCGTCTTTCCAGCAGCAAGTGCGGTTCCGCCGGTTATGGCGGCAACCCCGGTGAGCTTCAGGAAATCACGGCGGCCAGCCTTGGGTTGGGACCCAATGTCCTTGTCAGACATGCTGAGTTTCCTCCGTTTCGACAGACCCTTTGCGATTAGGGCCGGTCAGGTTGATTGGGCCTTCCGGCCCGGTGACGCACATTTTGCGGCATCTTTCCAATGCTCTTCTTGCTCTTGAAATCCAGCCAGGGCGACGCACTCACCCCGACCGGAAACTCGTTCCTCCCCGTTCAGCTCATGTCAAAGGCAGCCTCCTCGATTTCCATGAAGGCCTTCCCGGCGCTGCCGAGCGCGGCGTAAAAGACGGACGACTTGGCGTTCTCCAGATCGGTGAAAAAGTGCCGGATCCAGGCGCTCAGATGGTCGCTGAAAAACTTGCGCTGCTGCTCAAGAGAGCCATCGCCGAAATCGCCTTCCACAAGCCCTGCCATCATCTCGCAAAGCGCTCCGGCGTGGTCTTCAGGCTCCTTGACGCCTTCCTGGCGCTTCATGCCCAGCTCGCCCATGGAATTGCGCAGCTTGGCCAGCGGCTTTTCATTCAGGAAACCGGTGAGATAGTAGGAGGCATAGGGCAGCAGTTCGCCCCGCCCAAGCCCGATGAAGAGATCGTTGTATTCCTGACGGATTGTCGCTTCCTCGGCCTTTCCGGCAATCCGGGCCACCATGGAGATGCCCTGCCCGAGCGGCGAGTCGTCACCCTCAAGCCCGGCGGCCAGATCGAGTGCTTCCTGTTTCGGCGGAGATTGAAGGTAGAGCGCGAGCAGCCGGTAGAGCTGTGCGCGCAGCACATCTTCTTCGGACACAGCGTTTGTCACGGCTTCTGCAGCAGCCATAGTCGCGGTTCGCGTTCCTTCCCAGCGCCCATTGATCTTCAGCCGAATTTCTCAGCCAGGGGCTCTCTTTGGAATTGGAATAATTCCAATGTGGAGTATGACTCTGCCGTCAGAGGCTGGCAAGCACGCGCCGATCACATTCCCACGATATGATAATTCCGACTTTTCTAGTCAGAAAACGACGCGAGAAGAGCCCGTGCGCCGATTGAATCGGCGCAGACGATGACACAGGAAATCGCGCTGAAAGTCGGATTCAGCAATCGTCGCCGACAATTGCGGCTAGCCGCTTGTAATGGTGCTTTGAATCGCTGTCGCCAATCAGCACCCCGGCTTCATACCAGTCCATGGCAAGGCAAACGTTCTTGGGCACGCCCCTGAGGCCGCGCTCATGCAGCATTCCCAGAGACAGTGCTGTGAAACCGGAACCGGAACTGGCCGCCGACCCGAGCCAGTAGAGCCCCTGATGCCGGCTCGCAATGGTCGCCTCAGGAGACAGCAAGGCCAATCCGAGGACATGTTGCGCCATGAGATGTCCGCCTTCCGCCGCCTTATGAAGATAGGTAATTGCGGTCTCCTCCCCGTCTGCGCTGTTGATCAGCTGCATGGCGGCCTGGAATGTCGCCTCCACATGCCCTTCGTCTGCCGCGCGGCGAAACCAGCCAAGCGCGGCGACCTGATCGCGTTCGACACACAGCCCGTGCTGGAACAGTTTTGCCAGCATGAACTGCGCGCGTACGTTACCGTCGCGGGCCCGCCGTTTCAGGCTGCCTGCATCGATCGTTTCGCAGGAATGGACGCCGTCTGCCTTCAGTTTCAGCGGCTGGTTCGAAGAGGCCCCCGCACTGGCGGGTCCGGCTCCGCCTCCCAGGGCAAAAACCGTT
>JBCCEL010000533.1:0-2782 GCA_039030315.1 Pseudomonadota bacterium | reverse complement strand
GCGAAAGAAAATCTGTCACCGACATCAGGATACCCGCGGTGCAGAACCCGCACTGGAGGGCATGGTTCCTGTTGAAGGCCCGCTGCAGCGCATTCAGCTCCTTGCGCTCCGGGGCAAGACCCTCGACCGTATCGATGCTCCGCCCCTCCGCCTGGACCGCAAGAGTAAGGCAGGAGCGGGCCGCAACGCCGTCAATCAGCACGGTGCAGCAGCCGCAAACGCCGTGTTCACAGCCGACATGGGTACCGGTTGCCCCGAGTGAATGACGCAGGAAGTCGGACAGCAGGGTTCGAGAGGTGGAAATGCCGCTCGCCGTCTCGCCGTTCAGGTTAATCGAGACCACCACTTTCTCGTCGCTCTCTACGCTGCGCATGCCTTCACCTCCGAGATCAGTTGCGGGGCGAGGCGCCGGAGCAGGTCACGCCGGTAGCGGGCGCTGGCATGGATATCGTCATAGCCGCCCAGCTGCCAGGCCAGCGCGTTCGCGTAGTCTCTGAGATCATCAGGGCCAAGGCCGGCCGGCACGGTTTCGGCGTGGGGCCGGTCCGCGACGCCGCCAATGCCGATCCGCACGGCTCCATCGTCAGCCGCGATCACGCCAATCGCGACAATGGCAAAATCGCCATGGCGACGCGCGATCTCCCTGAACGCCGTTCCGGATTTCCCTGCGCCTGCAGGCAGGCGGACCGCCGTGATCAGCTCATCGTCACGCCGCGCGGTTTGCAGCAAGCCCTGCTGAAACTCGGCGGCCGGTACTCGTCTTTCGCCAGACACGGAGCGCAGGACCACCTCCCCTTCCAGCAAGGCAAGGCTGAGCGGCAGTTCGGAGCTTGGATCGGCATGAGCGATGGAGCCGCAGACCGTTCCACGGTTGCGCGTCTGGAAATGTCCGACCCAGGGGATAGCCCTCGCCACGAATGGTAGCTGGCCGTCTAGCTCCGGCCAGGCTTCCAGTTCGGCCTGGGTCACCGCGGCACCGATCTCGACGCTGCCCGCATCCATCCTGATGGAGCGCAGCGCTTCCAGCCGGCTGATGTCGACCAGAACAGATGGCGCGGTCAGGCGCAGGTTCAGCATGGCCATCAGCGACTGCCCGCCTGCGAGCACGCGCGCATCGGCGCCGTACTCCGCCAGCACATCGAGCGCTTCCTCAACCGTCTCTGGCCGTAGATATCTGAACGGAGCAGGCTTCATGCTTTGCGTCCGAATGTGCGTTTAATGACGGACAGCACACCGCCCTTCTTGTCCGGATGATCCGGGCCACTTGTGGACCGTGCCAGACGCTCGAAGAACTGGCCGATCACCAGTTGCGCTGCTCGCTGGAGCATGCGCCCGCCGACAGACGCCACCTTGCCTCCAACGTTGACATGGTAAGTGAAGCGGATCTCCGTGCCATCGCCGTTCTCCGCAAGCCAGACCTCGCCGCCGCCATCCGCATTGCCCAGGGGACCGGACAGATCGCCGGCAATGGCGGTGTGCCGGTTCTCTTCCATGTCGCTGAGCTGCACGTTCGCCCGGAACTTCCCCTTGATCGGACCAACGCCGAGCGAAACTTCGGCGGCAAAGGCGTTTTCGCCGGAAGCTTCCACGGACCGGCAGCCGGGAATGATCGATTGCAGCCGATCCGCATCCAGCAGCGCCGTCCAGATCTCTTCAGGTGTGCCCGGAACGGTTACCGTTCCCTCGCCGGACAGTTCGGGGACATCTGCCCCGGACCCTGCGGTCTGCTCATCCGCCGCAAGCCCTTCAGGAGCGGACTGTTCCTCACCGGCAACCAGATCGTTCAGGCGCTTCGGCGTCGCCGGAATGCCGACGTCCTTGAGCGAGAGCGCATCGGCAATCGCATTGGCAATGCACACCGGCGTGCTCATGCAATTGCCTTCCGCGGTGCCCTTGGCGCCAAGCGGCGTAAGAGGAGACGGCGATTCCATGTGCAGGATTTCCACATCCGGGATTTCCGGCGCGGTCGGCACCAGATAGTCGGCGAACGTGCCGCTCAGGAAT
Source organism: Pseudomonadota bacterium (assembly GCA_039030315.1). Lineage (GTDB taxonomy): Bacteria > Pseudomonadota > Alphaproteobacteria > Rhizobiales > CAJQND01 > JAAEUE01. The sequence goes on along the minus strand of JBCCEL010000533.1, from coordinate 778 downwards.
GTTCCCTGGTCGTCATAGATGAACTCTTCGAACAGGGCGCTGGAGAAGCCCTGGACGAATGCGCCGCGGATCTGACCTTCCACCAGCATCGGATTAATCAGGCTGCCGGCATCGTGCATGGTCACATAGCGGTCGACCCGCGCCTCCATGGTCACCGGATCGATCTCGACCCCGCACATATCGAAGACAAAGCCATAGGTCAGCGACGTGTTGATTTCATCCTTGGAGGTCGGTGGAGTCAGCTCTTCCGGCGCCCAGATAGCGGTTTCCCGCAAACCAGCCTCATCTTCGTCGGGCAGCATGACCGGTGACCAGTGGGCCGTACCCGCAATCCGCTCGAAGGGAGCCGAATTGTCCGGGTTGCGTTTAGAGAACACCCGGCCGCCGCCAAAGTCGATGTCGTCAGCGAGCGTGTTCAGCTGTTTGGCCGCGATGCGTGCGATCTTGTCCCGGATCTTCCCGGCCGCCATGTGGGCGGCCACCGCTGTGCCCGGCGTGAAACGGCAGGAATAAGTGCCCGCGGCGATCGACCAGGGATCCTTCTGGGTGTCCATCTCCAGGTTGACGGTGATCCGGCCTGGATCCACGCCAAGCCGGTCCGCAACGATCTGGGAGAGCGCCGTGGCATGGCCCTGGCCCTGCACGGTGATGTCGGCGGTGACGCTGATCGCGCCCACGGCGTCCACATTGACCGTTGCCATGGAGATGGCCCCGTTCTTGGGGCCCTGGCGCTCCCGGGTTTCCGGATCGAGGATGGTGCTGAGGTAGCCCATGTTTG
>JBCCEL010000532.1:0-2783 GCA_039030315.1 Pseudomonadota bacterium | reverse complement strand
CGAAGCGGTCACGAAAGTCTTAATTTTCAAGGGTTTTGGCGCGGACGTTAGGTCAACAAAGGGGCTTTCGGGGCAGGGCTCTGACCAAACGCAGACGTCAGAATGTCTGTGAGGTACTTTCCCCCTGCGGCACCGGACAACGAGGCCTCCGCCCAGGCTGCAATGGCCTGGCGTTCCGGCCGGTCAGGGGCACCGGCCTGGAGCTGCTGGCGCAACAGTCCGGCGAGGTCTGCGGCGTCGCCGGAGGTGAAAACACCGCCCCGGTGTGAACCCCTGACGGCTTCTGCCGCGCCGCAGGCATCGCTGCAGATCGCCGGCACTCCCGCCAGGAGGGCTTCGGAGACGACAGCGCCCCAACCGTCATACTCGCTCGGCAGAACCAGACAATCGCTGCGCTGAATGAGCGTTTGAACCTCATCAGGAGGAAGCGTGCCAAGCCACTCCACTTGCTGTGCGTCCAGTTTCTTGTCCACCTGGGTTTTCAACTCGGCAAGCATGGGGCCGTCGCCGGCAATGGAGAGCCTCACGTCGGGCCGGTCCAGCGAAGCTACGGCGTCGATAAGCAGGTCCACTCGCTTCAGCTGCACCAGCTGGCCGGCATAGACCAGGCGAAAACCGCCCGTTTCCGGCGATTCCGCAGGCGCTGGTGGATCAGTGAAATACGTGAACGGAAAGATCCGCTCCTCAGGAAAACCGCACCGGGCAACGAACGCGGCAGCATCCTGTCCCACAGCCAGGCAGAACCGGACCTGGCCGCGAAACTTGCGGATGCGCGACCAGTAGACCGGCAGTTTGATTGAGCCTGACAGTCCGCGCTGATCGACCGCCTCCATCATCACACCAATGCGCGCGCCGCGGGCTGCCAGTGAGGGGAGGGCGGTTTCGATCACGCCATTGCCCCGGAAGCCCTGGCACAGATGCACGTCCTCAGGGCCGAACCCGGCGGCAAGCCTGGCGATGGAGCTTGCATCCGGCGCCATGTGAAGCGTTGCCTTGCCAAGGTCAGGTGCGGTCCATCCCATGCCGGCGCGGCGGGCATCCACTTCCTCCGCCGCAACATAGGTGACGTCCACATCCGGCATCATGCTCAGCGCCCGCACCAGCGCGGCCTGATGGCGGGTGACCATCGATTGCCAGAACACGATCCTCATCGCGGCGCGATCGGTTTCTGCATCGTCCTGGCCGAGGTCGCCATTAGCACCAGGATCCACACGAGCATGCCGATCCCGTTTGGAGAGAAGAGCACCGCTTCGCCGACATTCACCATCAGGGCGACGAAGAATATCCAGATCATCTCCAGCTGGCCGCTGCGCATGATGGAGCCGAGGAGCGTGAGCAGGAGGCCGGCGAACAGAAGCGATCCGGTAAAGCCCACCTCTTCCAGCATGGCGGAGTACATGTTGCCCTTTTCGATCGGCGCGCTGATCGGCAGCCCGAGGAACGGGTCCCGCTTGACCTTGAGCTCTTCCGGCTTGGTGGCGACGCCGAAGCCGATGCCGAGGACAGGGTTCTCATAGAAATTCTGCATGGACGCCTCGATCAGGCGGCCGCGGGAGGCATCGAAGGCGGAGGCGATGGATGTATTTTCGGTGCGTTTTGAGATCGTCCGTTCAACGAGATTGCTGACCTTGTCGAAGAACAGGGCGCCGGTGAACAGCGCACAGACCAGCATGAACCCGACGCGCTTGTGCCTGAGGTTGCTGAACGCGGTGAGAACCGGTTTCAGCCTGCAGCTCTGGGCGAGCACGAAGCTGAAGATCAGGCCCGACGATGCCGCAAGCATGGCGCCGCGCGATTCCGACAGAAGCAGGAACAGCATGATGAAGCCGGCCAGCACGATATCCTGGGTGTAGAAACTCCGCAGCCGGAGCATCCTGCCGCCGACCCAGGCCGCGGTCAGCGCCATGGTCAGGCCGAACACCTGCGGGTGGTTGAGGATGCCCTGGAAACCCTTGGCGTTCACGAAGTAGCCGAGCCCCGTGAACATCAGAGGGACGCTGGCAAAGACGATGGCGGCCAGCCAGAAGAAGATCCAGCCCTGCAGCCGCTCGACGTCCACGCGTGAGGAAAACCATGCGACGGCCAGGGTCAGGCCCATGATCAGATAGAGCGAGGCCTTGAGGATCGACACGTCCGGCGCATAGCTCACCGCCAGGGAATGCAGGATGACAAAGCCGCCGAACACCACGAATGCGGACACCGTTCGCCCCAGCAGGAGCGGATTACGTGCGCGCAGACTGGCGAAGAGCACGGTGCTGAGCGCCGCCAGCAGCACGCCGATCCGCAGCAGTTCCACGTTGGGCGGCATGGACGAGATGCCGGGGTTGAGATGGCTCAGGAGCCAGGAGAGGAACAGGGCCTTGAGGCTCTCGGTGGGTCCGCGAAAGGCGTAGATCAGCAGGAGGCCGAAAGCGGCGTAGACAGCCGGTCCGCCCGCAAGCCGCAAGGCAATCACGATCAGGGGAAACCAGATTCCGCTCCTGACGACATGAACATACGCCCAGAACACCAGGCCTTGCCGTTCAAGCGGAAGGGGTGCGGCGGGCGCGGCGAGCCGGGGCCCGAGTTTCGGCGCAGGTGGTGTGAGGACTGCCTCGGACAAGGGTTCGGCCTGCCGTCGTTCAGATTGGCCGGAGCTTAAGGCCGCGGCCGTTAAGCCTTCGTTGAGGATGCTGCGAGGCCCTTGTAGATGGTCTTCGGCGGGACCTCGCCCTTGACCACCGCGCCTGCTGCAATCACAGCGCTCTCGCCGATGCGCGAGCCGCCGAGGATGATCGCGCCGG
>JBCCEL010000531.1:0-2786 GCA_039030315.1 Pseudomonadota bacterium | reverse complement strand
GCCGGAGAGGTCTCCACCACTTCAATGTCCAGATCGGTAGCCGAGAGCTGGATGCCGGAATTGTCCGCCTTGACCAGGAGGTTCGAGAGGATCGGGATAGTATTCCGTCGCTCCACCACGCTCTGTACGTGGGTCAGGGACCGCAGCAGGTCCTGGCGCTCAATGGTCACTCGCATAAGCCGCTCCGCTCATATGATAGGGAACATACGGCGAATCGAGCCGCCGCAGGGCCGCACAATCTCGCTTTTCTGTGGCTGAGATGCAAGAGACCGCTGACGGGTTTCAGCGGCCTCAGGCATGCTTGTGGATAATTGGCGCCGCCGGGCGCTAGGGTTGCTCGAGCAGGCGGATCAGCATGTTGACTTCGCGCGACATCTTTTCGTCCGCATGCATCAGCTCCTCGATCTTCCGCACGGCGTGCAAGACGGTACTGTGATCCCTGCCGCCGAACCGGCGCCCGATTTCCGGCAGGGAGCGGGTGGTCAGCGTCTTGGCCAGGTACATCCCGATCTGCCGCGGGCGAACGATTGATCTTGCACGCCTGGGCGACAGAAGATCGGCCTTCGGTACGTTGAAATGGCGTCCGACAACCTTGAGAATATCGTCGATCTTGATGCGCTGCATGTCCGTTGTCTGCACCAGGTCGCGGAGCGCGAGGGCCGCCTGATCCACGGTCAGGGGCGTGCGCATGTGAATCTGGCTTGCGATGATCCGGTTGAGTGCTCCCTCAAGCTCGCGGCCGCCGCCGGTGATGCGGTTGGCGATGAACTCCAGGATCTCGTCGGAGACGGTGATGGCCGCGTCCTTCAGCATGGCCCCGTCGAGACGGGTTCTGAGAATGCGCCGTCTGAGATCAAGATCGGGCGCCTGGATGTCGACCACGAGGCCGCCGGCCAGGCGGGAGCGCATGCGCCCGTCGATACTGTCCAGCTGCGCAGGCGGGAGATCGGCAGCGATGATGACCTGCCGCTTCATGTCCACCAGGGAGTTGAAGGTGTGGCAGAACTCCTGCTGCATGCTCGTGCCCTGCAGGAACTGGAAATCATCGATCAGAAGCACGTCGACCGACTGGAAATAGTCCTTGAAGGGCAGGACATCCTTGGCCTTCAGAGCACCCAGGAAATGGTACATGAAGCGCTCTGCCGTCAGGTACAGAACCTTTCTGGCGGGATGCACCTGGCGGATGCGCCAGGAGATCGCGTGCAGCAGGTGCGTTTTGCCCAGCCCCGCATTGGCGTGGATGTAGAGCGGGTTGAAACTCAAAGGCAGGCCAGGCGCCGCATCCGCCACCCGTCTGGAGGCAGAGTGCGCAAGTGAGTTGGACGGACCGGTGAGAAATGTCTCGAAAGTGTAGTTGTGATCCAGCGAGGAACCACGCTCGTCGGCCCCGCCGAAGCTGCGCGGCCCCGGCGCGGCGCCGGTTGCGGCATCCTGGCGGCCCGCCGCTGTGAACGGCGCCGGCGCATTCGTATTGGCCTCATTGCCGTTCACCGCCGGTCGGACCGGAACACCGCGCGGCCGCACCTTCATGGTGAGGGCATCAATGCCGCCGAACTCATGGTCGACGATCTTCAGGACCTTCTCGTAGTAATGCGTCCGCACCCAGTTCTGCAGGAACCGGGTTGGAAGCGAGACGATCAGCGTGGTCCCCGCAACTTCTTCGGGTTCCATCCGCGCGAACCAGCTGGCGTAAAGCTCCTCGCCGAGTTCGGCGCGCAGCCTGACGACCACGCGATCCCAGACGTCCCTCAATTCGATCTTGTTTTCGTCCTTTCCGGTGACGCCCACATTCCCCGTCCCGCCTACGCCGCTCGTATTCATAATCTTTCAATGCCCGTGAAAGTGAAATCGGTTTGTTCTTGTTCTGCTTGTCATGGTGCCCCGCAATAAGCGGAGAATTGCCCGCCACTTCTGGGGCACCAACTCACTTGGTCACTAACTTGATAACGTTCGGCCTCACCTCCTCAGCTCCGGCACCGCTCACCAGCGGTTGCAGGAGTTTTGCCTCTTCCCGCCCCGTCCGGCACGCCCATACCCGCTGGCTTACGCCAGCCCCAAACCCACTCACTTCAATCGGCCGGTTTTTTGCCGCACCCACTCACAGGAAGCAGCCCTCAAGCACCGAAACATCGCTGCAGGCCCTGCATCCCGCCCCCGTCGCCAGACTCACGGCAAACCCCAAGTGTTAGGCAAAACGCGCGGTTTTGCCTTTGAAATCGCAATCGCCGTGCGCTTCAAGCGCCTATAGCTGATTTGCACCCAACACCGAGGCTGCCCAGCCTGACATTGTCCTTGCCGAACAATGCGAATACATCGCAAGACTGCCGGTCGTTCGAGTAATGTGTAGCCAACTTACCCAGCCGCTGCGACTGCCGCCGCCGCTCTGCCCATGCGATGGAAAAATCCTACACTGGCGGCCCGAGAGAGTGCAATATCTGACTCGCATTGTTCCGTATACGGAGTGAAATCTTCGTCCGCACAATCCGGTTTTGAAGGTCAAGAACCCCCGGCAAACAGTTGACTCTGCTGGTGGATTCAGGACGCCACCTGAATATGCTCCGCTTGAAGTTTTTTTGGCAAGTTTCCGCTATTTCCAAGCTTCGGGCGGCCCTAGCCCGGTGCTTGTGCGCAGCGGATTCTGAATTGGCCGTAACGCCTTGATATGGCGGGGAAATGCTGGTTTAAAATCCGTATACTGATGAAAGTTTTACTGCTTTGCAACCGCCCTAAACCCGCAAAAACACACAAAAAAAGAAATCGAATCTAGCCAAAGCACGAATGAAACT
>JBCCEL010000530.1:0-2806 GCA_039030315.1 Pseudomonadota bacterium | reverse complement strand
GCAGTGCGATTGCCCGTACGAGCCCCCTTGGCCGTTACACCGTCAGAGGCAAGCCATCACGATCTCCCCTCCACTACCAGGCACGACCATGGCTGGTGCCCTCTCATGAGAAGAGATGACGGGGAACATATCAAGAACTAGGATAATTGTCAAGTCTTTTTTGTTTTTCACGTTGCGTGATTTATCCCGGATTTGAGGGCCCGTTGTGACTTTTCCCACATTTGCCAGGACCCGTTTGTGCTGAAACTGAGCGCGGCATCGGGTGATCACGAGAGGGAAAACATGATCACCTTTGCCGTGAGGCTGCTTGCGCCGCCGCCGGGCTGGCGGACCTTTTCCGGAAAACTTTTTGTGCCGATTGAGGAGAGGCTGCTGGAGAACGCCAGACGGTTCTGCTTCGGCGCCGCCGCGGCACTTGAGGCAGATCTGCCCATTGGCCTCACCGTAGGCGACACCCCGCCCTGCGCGTCGGGAAAGATCCACCAGAAGCTCATCGGGCAATGGCAGCCCTCCATGCACACCTGCCTGCTGTCCGCGCCGGTGGGCGGCGCGCCGGAAGAGCTGGAAGCGGTACTGACCACGTTCGGACGGGACAGAATCCGGCTGCAGCTGTTGTTCATCGATTGCCCGGAAATCAGGGACGCCGAGCCCGAGATCTGCTTCCAGGCTCTTGTGCGGGACTGATCCGATTGGCCTTTGCTCCTGAGCGGCCTGGTGGGGTAGGCTCCGGGCGCTGGAATGAAGCGCGCGAGACGGCAGGGCAATCCGATGCAGCAGGAAACACAGAGTTCGCAACAGACGCAAACGCGCGGTGAATGGAACCACCACCCAGAGCTCCCCATTTCGACCGCGCCCTATTTCGACTGGCCAAGCCGGCCACTCCGGATCGCAAAATGGCTCGCCCGGCTCTGGCTGCCCGTGACCGAACGCGGACTGGTGCTCGCGCTTTCGATACTGACCTGGCTCTACCTGACCCCGTCACTGGAGCGGGCCCGGGTTTTCGCCCTGGACTGGGTTGCGGAGATCTTCGTGCGCAACATGGCGCTGATGATCATCGTCGCCGGCGGGCTCCATCTCTACCTCTACACGTTCCGCGGTCAGGGCAAGGCGCTGAAATACGACCACCGTGACCTTGCGGACAACAATCGCACCTTCACATTCAACAGCCAGGTCCGGGACAACATGTTCTGGAGCCTCGGCAGCTGTGTCCCTGTCTGGACGGCCTATGAAGCACTCCTGCTGTGGGGCTTCGCCAATGGCTACGGATTTCTGACCGAATGGTCGGACAACCCGGTGTGGTTCGCGGCGCTCTTCCTTCTGTCGCCATTCTGGGTGGCGTTTTCGTTTTACTGGATCCACCGGCTGCTGCACTGGCCGCCGCTCTACCGGCTGGCCCATGCTGTGCATCATCGCAATTCCAATGTCGGACCCTGGTCCGGCTGCTCGATGCATCCTGTCGAGCACGTGCTCTGGCTGAGTTCGGTCATGGTCCATCTGATCATTGCGTCTCACCCGGTCCACGTTATCTTTTATCAGCAAATCCAGATTCTTACCGCAATTACCTCACATTCCGGTTACGAAGGTTTGCTGATCGGAGAGAAGAACCGACTCTATATGGGCGAGTTTTTCCACCAGCTGCATCACCGCTATCACGAGTGCAATTATGGCTCATCGGAAACGCCTTGGGATGAGCTGTTCGGAACCTTCCACAACGGCTCTCCGGAAGCGACGAAGGCCATGCGCGAGCGGCGGAGGATGATGCACGCCCGGAGCTGACCTCTTCATGCGAAGCTGTCCGGCAGCTCGCGCTTGCGGCTCTCCACAAACGCATCTACAGCCTCGGCGATTGCCCGCTCCATAGCAGGTGGCTGGTAGTTGGCGAGGAGTTCCCGCCTGCGCAAGGCCGCGCGCTCGGGGGCTTCGACGGCTCCGTCGTCACGCCACTGCTCGAACGATGCCGTGTCGAACACATCCGCATGGAAGAACGCGTCTCGGTATCGGCCCAGTGTGTGAGCTGTGTCCAGGAAGATGCCGCCCGGCCCCGCCTCCCTGATCGCATCTAGGGCAAGCGCACCCTCCGATGTGTCAAGCCCGCCGGCAAAGCGGGCCGCGGCGCCCAGCATGTCGCAGTCCACGACGAACTTATCGAGATCAAGACAGAGGCCGCCTTCCACATTGCCGGTGGCATGGATCATGAAATGGGCGCCGGACAGCAGGGCCATCTCGAAGTTCAGGGCCGTCTCCAGCCCGGCCTGGTAATCGGCAAGCTTGGATGACGATGTCGACGAGCCGCAGCGGAAGGGAACGCCGAGCCGGCGCGCCAGTTGTCCGGCCGCGAGGAAGCACTTCCAGGTCTCGTCATAGCGGACAGGTGCTCCGGTCTTCATGTTGAGCCCGGTGGAGAGATAGCCGAAGATCACCGGTGCGCCGGGCCGGACAAGCTGGGTGAGTGCCAACCCCACGAGCGTTTCGGCAAGCGCCTGGGCCAGCATGCCAGCCGGGGTGACCGGGCCCCCTGCCCCTCCGATCACGAACGGGGTGACGACCGTTCCCTGTCCCGCCGCCGCATAAGCCCTCAATGCCGCCAGCATGGTCCCGTCGAGGACCAGGGGTGAGTTGACGTTGATCAGGCCGAGGACGCAGCAGTTTTCGGCAACGAAGCGCTCGCCGAAGACGATCTCGGTCAGCGTGATGGAATCTTCCGCCCGCTCGCCGGACGTAACTCCGCCCATATAGGGCTTGTCAGACAGGCGTAGATGCGCACGGACCATGTCGAGATGGCGCTTGGACACCGGGACGTCCGTCG
>JBCCEL010000529.1:0-2833 GCA_039030315.1 Pseudomonadota bacterium | reverse complement strand
GTGCCACAAACCGTCATTCGACCAGCTTTTGTGCACGTCAATGTGTAGTACATGCGGCTGGCCTTCAATTGAACATATTTCTTGAGTTCGCGCAGGCCTGGAAGATCTTTGATGTCGGCCAGGCCGAAATGCGACATGAAATCGTCCGTCGTCCCGTAGGTGACAGGACTGCCCGGCACGCGGCGGCGCCCCCGCATTTTCACCCATCCCAGTTCCATGAGCGTGTCCAGCGTACCTTTCGAGACAGCAACGCCGCGGACTTCCTCAATCTCAGCGCGCGTGGCGGGCTGGTGGTAGGCAATTATGGCAAGGGTTTCCAGGGCCGCTTTGGACAGCCGCTTCTGCTCGACCGCTTCCCGGCGCAGCAAGAAGCTCAAGTCGTCCGCTGTCCGAAAGCTCCACTTGCGGGCGACCTCGACCAGTGTCACGCCCCGGCCCTTGTAGTGCTCCTGAAGGTCCTGCAGTAGAGACACGACATCGGTGCCGTCGGTCAGACAGTCCTCAATCTGGGCCACGGAGAGTGGTTCTGAGGAGGCAAATAACAGGGCTTCCACAATGCGCCTCTGATAGGCGGGATCGGCACGCGTGTGGAGCGGCACCACATTTGCGGTTTCGACGGCTGCGTCGACACTCTCCACTGCAGGTTCTTCGCGAACTTCTGCTGCATCCGGTTCAATCGGCGTGGTCATGTCCTAACGCTCCGCTCCAACTCTGGATACTTCACTCTTCGGCGTCCGCAGGAACAATGGCCCATAGGCCCGTTCCTGGCGCAACTCCAGCTTTCCCTCCCGTGCCATTTCCAGGCACGCGGTGAAACTGGTCGCAACGATTCCCGCCCGCTCTTCCGGCTCGCCCAGAAACTCGGCGAGATAGCTGTCGAACCGCCCCCACTCTACGAATTCTCCAACGAGTCGCTCCAGAATCTCCCGCGCGTGCTTCACCGTCCACACCTTGCGCGCCACCACCGTGTACTCGCGATGCGAAAGGTTGCGCGAGCGCCGTTCCGAATAGGCGCGAAGCAGGTCATAGAGGTTGTCGGCATACTCCGTCTGGGTATCGACGATCACGGGCTCGGGCTCGCCGCGGGCAAACACGTCACGCCCGAGCCGGTTGCGCGCCATGAGCTGCGCGGCGGCCTCTCGCATGGCGTCGAGCCTTTGCAACCGGAACGCCAGGCGGGCGGCCAATTCCTCGGCAGGTACCTCCTCGTCCGGTTCCGGGTCCGGCAGAAGCAGGCGCGACTTGAGATAGGCCAGCCAGGCCGCCATAACGAGATAGTCCGCCGCCAGCTCCAACCTCAGTTTCTTCGCCCGGCCAATGAAGGCGAGATACTGGTCAGCCAGCGCGAGCACTGAGATCTTGGCGATGTCCACCTTCTGCTGGCGCGCCAGATCCAGCAGCAGATCCATCGGTCCTTCAAACCCATCAAGGTCAAGAATGAGGGAGGGCTCGTCGTCCTCCTTGAAATTGGTCTCAAGACGCAGAGGACCGCCGCCATCGGGCCATGCCTGGCCGGCGTCCTTCAGGGGCATCTCGCCCTGGTCTTGCTCGCTTTGCTCGCTCATGCCTCACCATGTGGCCCGAAGAAATCGCCCAAGTCCAGTGTCTTAGGCGATCGCAGGCTACATCATGCGAGGTGATTCAGGCCAGTTGGTGTCCGGCAGGACAGGATGCCAGAAGAGTTATCCCCGGAAAAAAGGGCGTCAGGCGCACAGCCGGTGAAAGTCCTCAAGCGCAGCCTGCCGGTCAAACGGTGATGCCGGCGTCAGCTGCGCTGTCGCGCGCGCCGCCCGTTCACGCGCCGCGCCGGAGAGTTCATCGCACACCGATGCCACGGCCGTCATCTCATCAAACTTTCCGTTACAATGCAGCACGACATCGCAACCGGCCTGAAGGGCGCCGCGCGCCCGATCCTGATAGGTTCCGCCAAGTGCCTTCATGGAGAGATCGTCAGTCATCAGGAGGCCGTCAAAACCGATCTGCCAGCGAACCACCTGATCAATGACCGCCGGAGACATAGTTGCCGGCAGCTCCGTGTCAACCGCGTCGTAGACGATGTGGGCGGTCATGCCCAGGGGCATTTCGCGCAGCTTGGCGAACGGGGCAAAGTCGATCCTGCACAGTTCATCATAGGAGGCAGAGACCCGCGGCAGGTCTTCATGCGAATCGAGCGTGGCCCGGCCATGGCCCGGAAGGTGCTTGATGACCGGAAGAACCCCGCCTGCCAGCAGGGTTTCGGACATGACGCGGCCGATCACGGCAATCCGGTCCGGCGTATCACCGTAAGCGCGGTCGCTGATGATCTCGTGACTACCCGGCTGCGGCACATCAAGCACGGGAAGGCAATCCACGTTGATGCCCAGGTCCAGAAGGTCGTCGGCGATGAGCCTTGCGACACAACGCGCATACTCCAGGCCGGCATCTTCGTTTTTGTCATAGGCCCGCGCGAGCACCGCGCCTGAGGGATAGCTCAGCCAGTGCGGCGGGCGCAGCCGCTGGACCCGCCCCCCCTCCTGGTCGATCAGCACCGGAGCGTTTTCACGGTCGACCGCGTTGCGGTAATCATCCACCAGGGCGCGGATCTGGTCCGGTGACTCGCAGTTGCGGGCGAAGAGGATCAGTCCCCAGGGACATTCCGCCCTGAAGAATGCACGCTCATTTTCACTGAGACGCGTGCCTTCGCAGCCCGAGATAAATGACTTTGCAAGCATTGCGCGTTGCCCTCTGTTCGGTGGAGTGAGAAAGAGACCTCCCACAGTAGTCTCGTGCGCCCGGTCCCTGTCCCTGTCCCTGTCCGGGACTGATTCAGACGGTCAGCGTTGTTTCACTAGAC
>JBCCEL010000528.1:0-2853 GCA_039030315.1 Pseudomonadota bacterium | reverse complement strand
GGGCGATCCTCGTGGGGACCATTGTGCTGCGCCGGTTGCCCGCCTTTGGGGGTATTACGAGAAGAGCCCATCCGTCGCTCCCGCGGAGGCGGGAGCCCAGAGGCGATACGATTCTGACTATAGTGCTGCCCTGGATGCCCGCCTTTGCGGGCACGACGAGATTAGTCTATCCGTCGCTCCCGCGCGGGCGGAGCCTACGGCCGGTTTGCCGTGAAGGGACTTACAGTTTTGCCTGGCCCACGGAGGGGGCGGTCAAAGCCGCGAGGCGACGTTCCAGCCGCATTCTGCCAGGAAGCTGGCGCGGGCGCCGACCGATTTTGCGTCCGCGTGGCTGGCATTGCCCTGAAGCGCGCGGGCGTAGACGCCCTGGACGATGGCGGCGAGGCGGAAGAGGGCGAAGGCGGTGAAGTAGTCGAGATTGGCGGGCGGACTGATCCCGCGTGCGGACGCGTAGGCCGCAATGACCTCGTCACGGTCCGGCAGGCCCTCGGCGGCAAAATCGAGGCCCGCAACCCCTTTCACACCGGGCTCGTCCGCCGGCACGTCATAGGGCATGCAGAAATAGCCAAGATCGGCGAGCGGGTGGCCGATGGTGGAAAGTTCCCAGTCGAGGACAGCGCTGACGTTGTCCTCATCCTGGGCCAGGATCATGTTGCCCGGCCGGAAGTCGCCGTGAACGATGGTGGCGGCCTCTTCCTCGGGCAGGTTCCGCCCCAGCACCTCGATGAGCTTGTCCATGGCCTGCATGTCGCCCGTGCGGGTGGCTTCGAACTGGCGGGTCCAGGTCTTGAGCTGGCGCTCCACATAGGCTTCCGGTTTGCCGAAACCGTGCAGGCCCGCCGCACGCCAGTCGACCGTGTGCAGGTTGGCTAGGACCTTCGCCATGTCTAGCCAGACCAGTTTGCGGGATGCTTCGGGGATGTCAGGCAGATGGGGTTCGGCGCTGACGCGTCCGTCGACGCAAGCCATGACGAAGAACGGGGTTCCGATGATGTCCTCGTCCTCGCAGAGCAGATGCATCCGAGGCACGGGAACCGCCGTACCGGCAAGGGCTGACATGACCCGGTGCTCGCGCTCGACCTGATGGGCGCCGCGCAGCAGCTTGCCCGGCGGTTTCTTGCGCAGCACCAGCCGGTGCTTGCCCGCGGTCAGCAGAAAGGTCGGGTTCGATTGCCCGCCCTGAAACTGGCTGACTTCGATCTCGGCGCCGAACCAGGGCAGATGCTCTGCAAGATAGGCGGTCAGCCGCGGCTCATCGAACCTGTGCTGCGGCAATACGGCGACTGTTTCCAGCGCTTGGCCCATTTCAGCAGATCGTCTCGCCGCCATCGGCAACGATGTTCTGGCCGGTGACATAGGCCGATGCATCCGAAGCGAGGAAGAGGGCGACGCCGGCGATGTCCTCCGGCACGCCGATGCGCCGCAGCGGCGTCCGGTTTTCCGCCCGTTCAAGCCGCACCGGATCTTCCCAGAGGGCCCGGGCGAAGTCCGTCTTGACGAGACCGGGAGAGATGGCATTGGCCCGGATGCCTTTCGGGCCCCATTCCACCGCCAGGTTGCGGACGAGCCCGGCCTCGGCCGCCTTGGAAACGCCGTAGAGCCCGATCACCTCGTTGCCGCGCAAGCCCGCGATGCTGGAGATCACGATCACTGAGCCACCGCCCTGATCCGCCATCATCGGACACACCAGATTGCAGAGCTGGAAGACGCTCTGCACATTGGTCTGCATGATCTTTTCGAAGGCCTCGTCGCTGGCGGCGGCCATGGGTCCGTAGACCGGATTGGTGGCGGCATTGCAGACAAGGATGTCGACACCGCCCCAGGCGCTCACGGTCCGGGAAACCAGCTCTTCCAGTTGCTCACGATGTCCGACATGGCAGGGGATCGAGAGCACGGTGCCGCCGTCTGCCGCTATCTCGGCCGCGACCTCCTCGCACGCATCCGCCTTGCGGCTGGAGATGACCACGCCGGCACCGGCCCGGGCGAAGGCCGCGGCGATGGCCTTGCCGATGCCCTTGGTGGATCCGGTGACGATGGCCCGCTTGCCGGAAATGTCGAACATTCAGCCGCTCCTCTCCCGCTCCTGCAGTTCGCGCCACTGCACCTTGCCGGCTCCTGAGCGGGGCAGAGCGGCGACAAACTCGTAAAGCCGCGGCACCTTGTAGGCGGCCATGCGCTCCCGGCACCAGGTCTCGATCTCGCGCGCGTCCATCTCGCCGCCGTTGCGCGGCACGATCACCGCCTTGACGGTCTCGCCCCGGCGCGGGTCGGTGGCGCCGATGATGCAGGCTTCCTGGATGCCGGGATGCTCGTGCATCATGGCTTCCACTTCCGCCGGCCAGACCTTGAAGCCGGATACATTGATCATGCGCTTCAGGCGGTCGGCATAGAAGAAGTAGCCGTCCTCGTCGTAATAGCCGAGATCGCCGGTGCGGAAGAAGCGCTTGCCGTCCAGCTCCATGAAGGCGGCTTCCGTCGCCGCGTCGTCCTGCCAGTAACCGGCGAAGATCTGCGGGCCGTGGCTGATGATCTCGCCGGTTTCGTTCGGGCCGAGTTCTTCCAGGGTTTCCGGATCGATGATGCGGGAATCGACGCCGAAGAGCGGAATGCCGAGGCACTGCAGCTTGGGCGCATCCGGCGGGTTCAGGTGGGTCGGGGCGATGGTTTCGCTGAGCCCGTAGCCCTCGGTCACGTTCAACCCGGTGAGCGCGCCCAGCTTCTCTGAAACCGCATAGGGCAGCTGCGCGCCTCCAGCACCATGGGCACGATGGCGAGCCGCGCCTGGAGATCGTGCGCCGTTTCCTCCGCGGCCTGCCAGAGGCCGTCGTGCGCCGGCAGATCGCCGTAGGCGGC
>JBCCEL010000527.1:0-2873 GCA_039030315.1 Pseudomonadota bacterium | reverse complement strand
GACCATGGCGATGGTCTTCACTGATTTCAGGATGCCCTGCAGATAGTCGTCCGAATAGGGCTCGTCGTGATCCATGTAGGTCGTATCGCTCATTGCGGGTCCTTCAGCGGCGTGGCGATGTCCGCTTTCAGTTCGTGAGGTTCAAGGGGGTCCAGAAACGGGTTGCGGTAGAGCTTGCCGTGGCTCTCCACGCCGATTTCGAAAGTGCAGTCGCTGGTGGGCCGGGCGACGCAGAGAATGACATAACCGTTTGCCAGCTGCCGGTTGTTGAGGGCCACCTGCGCCCTTTGATCCACCGAGCCATCCGTCAGCCTGGCCGCACAGGTAATGCATCCGCCGTATTTGCAGCCATAGGGAAGGTCTACCCCCTGGTCGCGCAGACTGTCGAGCAGTGGCCGGTGGCGCGGCACCTGGTAGGTTGCCCCGTCGCGATTGGAAAGCGTGATCGTGAACGTGCTCATATCCAGATGTCGCTGGTGCAGTCGCCGCCGGGATAGCGGGTTTCGTGGCAGCGCGACGGGCCGTTCGGCTCCTTGCCGAAATCGACGACAAAGTCGGGATCGATCTCCAGCCCTCCGTTCTCCGTGTCGCAATTGACCATCAGCATGCAGCCGCCATTGGTGCGGATCTCAGGGTAGAACTGGTTGTCCCAGGTGGAGAACAGGGACGTGGTCACGTAGAGCCTTTTACCGTCCAGGGAGAGCTGGATCATCTGGGGACCTCCGGTCACCTTGACGCCATTTACCTCCGGCGCCTTGCCGAGCAGACCACCCATCCAGACCTGGCCTGTCAGCTTTGCATTGTGCGGGTCGGAGATGTCGTACTGGCGGATGTCGCCATGCAGCCAGTTGCAGAGATAGAGGAAGCGGTCGTCCATGGAGAGGAGGATGACCGAGATGACTCCGGGCACGGGGATCGGCCATTCCGGATGGGGCTCGTTCTCCACATCGACGATCTTCTCCCACTGCCATTCGCCGGCGTCATCCTTCCACCAGTGAATGATGTTGGCCGATAGCGCGGCGCCGACAAAGCCGTGGCTGGAATCAGGGTTGTGGTGGAAGCGGACTTCCAGCGGGATCAGGCCATCCTCGCCGAGATAGAACGTCTGCTTCGGCTCCTTCTTTTCGAAGTCCCAGAAGTGAAGCTCGCGCCCGTATTTCAGATGGCCGACTTCCTCCAGATCGAAGCCCGGCATGAACGTGTTCGGTGCAGCCCACTCCGAAGAGACCATGACGTTGTGGCGCGGCTGGTACCAGAAGTCGTACCCGAACTTGATATCGCCCATGGAGTTTTCCCAACGGCCGACGATTTCGAAGTCCTTGTTGAGGTGGAGGTAGCCGCCCGGAGCATTGCCCTGCGCATCGCCGAGCATCGAAATGATGATCTCGGAGCCGAGGCAATGGACGGTGTGCGGCGCGGAGAGGTTGGTTTTGGCCTTGATCTCCGAACCCTCGATGACCTTGTGCAGGCGGGGCTCCCGGGGATCGGTGCCGCAGTCGACAATGTGAAGATTGGTGGACCGCACACCCGGCACGATCAGATACTTGCGCTCCATGCCTGAATCCCCATGGCAGGAGGAGCAGGCGTTCCAGCCCATGTGATGCAGTTCGTCCCCGATGTCGGGCATCTCAAGGCGGCTGATCACCTGGCTGTACGTGGGACTGTCCGGGTCGGCATCGATGGTGACCAGATAGTCCGGCTTCTGAATCCCGGTGCCTGTGTAGATCGCAATCGTATAGAGGATCTTCTCCGCCGGCGCTTTCATGGCCTCGGCCGGTGAGGCGTAGCCCGGGCCGCAGCACGTTACCTTGCCGTTCCCACCCATGTCGTCGCCTCCGTCAGATCAGAATTTCAGCTTGGCTGTTGTCAGAAGTTGTTTTATTACATGAGACAAATATCTGTAAAGTGAGAATCATGCATCTGGATCGCCTGATCTCCGTGATCGAAACGATAGCTGTCGCCGGGCGGCCTCTCTCCGCCGGTGAACTCCAGCAGGCCACAGGCCTGCCGCGGCCGACCTGCTACCGTCTGCTCCAGACGCTTGCGGACCAGGGATTGCTGGATGAGCCGGAAGGGAACTCTCGCTACGTCGTGGGCGAACGTCTGATCCGCATCGCCCTGCTCGGCAGAACCGATGTTGACGTCTGCCAGGCCTCTGCCCCTTCATTGTCCGATGCTGCCGCCAGCCTGGGCGAAGCGGTCTTTCTCTCCCGCTTTCGCAACAAGGGAGTGGAGATCATTCACGTGGAAACGCCATCCGACAAGGCCCGTTCCTACATCCACCCGGGCCTGGGGTTCCGCCCCATGCATGCCTGCTCCTGCTCAAAGGCGATTGCAGCCTTTGCCGAAACGCAGTTCCGCGAGGAGATCCTTACCGGGGCCATGAAAGCCTACACCCGGTTCACGCGCATCACCGAGGATGCCCTGCGCGCCGAGTTCATGAAGATCCAGGCACAGGGCTATGCGGAATGCGTCGAAGAGATTGAACTAGGTGTATCGTCCGTGGCCGCACCGGTTCAAATCCGCAACATCGGGGCTACTTTTTCGGTCGGTGCCATTGGCCCCGTGCGGCGTTTCACGGAAAGCCGGCGCAAGAAGATTGGAACTGAACTCAGACAGCTTGCCGGCCGTGTCGGGACAGCAATTCAGCTCTACGGCGAATCTAATCACGGATAACGCAGCGCTTCTGGATGAGAGGTCCCGAAACGCCGGTTGGCCCATGCAGCGGGCCATCGGACTGTGCGTGCGGTTGAATTTGGATATCTACTGCGCGCGGAAGACGAAAAACAATAGCCAGACATGAAACATGCCGAATAGTCGCCTGATTATTGCGAATTCACTTTCGCAGTCTATCTACAAGCGGCTACGATAAG
>JBCCEL010000526.1:0-2883 GCA_039030315.1 Pseudomonadota bacterium | reverse complement strand
GGGGTTGCACGTTCCTCGGCGAATTTCGAGATGTCCGCACCGGACGCAAAGGCCTTGCCGCCCTCGCCGGACACCACCAGGAGCCGGCACTCCGGATCCTCAGCATAGCGGGCCATGGCCTCGGCGCCCGCCCGCCACATGTCGAGGCTTAGCGCGTTCAATTTTTTCGGGTTATTGATAACCAGTTTTGCCGCATGGCCATCAAGGCCGCACAGCAGTTTGCCGTCCGCATACACCTGCAGCGCCACTAAATCACGCCTTCCTGCTTGAAGTTTGAGATTTCGGTTTCTGAATAACCAATTTCGGAAAGAATTTCATTGTTGTGCTGACCGGCTGTTGGCGGCGGCTGCACGATTGATGAACTCGAGCCCGACATCCTGATCGCCTGCGCCACGAGTTGGCTCTTCCCGCGTTCCTGGCTGTCCACATCCCAGGCCATGCCGAGATGCTGAACCTGCGGGCTCTCGAACACCTGCCGGATATCGTTGATCTCGCCGCAGGGCACGCCCGCGGTGTTCAGGGTTTCGACCCAATGTGCCG
The DNA here is from genome assembly GCA_039030315.1 of Pseudomonadota bacterium. GTDB lineage: Bacteria > Pseudomonadota > Alphaproteobacteria > Rhizobiales > CAJQND01 > JAAEUE01. The sequence goes on along the minus strand of JBCCEL010000526.1, from coordinate 2,343 downwards.
AAGTGTTCTGCCGCGTGACTTCGTTGATCACCTGGTTCAGGGCCTGCCGGTTGTCGCTGCGGCCATCGCCGGTGGCGAACTCCGTGGCATGCAGGCGCTCATCGCCCAGCTCATCCCGCAATCGCTCCCACATGACACCGCCGGATGCGGCGATGTTGATGTAGCCGTCCGAGGTCTCGTAGACCCCGGTCGGGATTGAGGTCGGATGGTCATTGCCGGCCTGACCGGGCACTTCGCCGTCCATCAGCCAGCGAGCGGCCTGGAAATCCAGCATGAAGATCTGCGCCTGCAGGAGCGAGGTCTGGATCCACTGTCCCTCGCCCGTCCGCTCCCGCTTCAGGAGGGCCAGCATCACCCCCTGGCTGGCGAGGAGCCCGGAGCAGAGGTCCGCGATCGGGATCCCCACCCGCATGGGTCCGCGGCCCGGCTCGCCGGTAATGGACATGAGGCCGCCCATGCCCTGCAGGATCTGGTCGAAGCCCGGCCGGTTGGCCAGCGGACCGTCCTGCCCGAAGCCTGAGATCGAGGCGTAGATCAGCCCGGGATTGTCCTGTTTCAGGGTCTCGTAATCGATCCCGAGCCGGTGTTTCACATCCGGGCGGTAGTTCTCGATGATCACGTCGGCTTTGGCGGCCAGGCGCTTGAAGATCGCGATGCCGTCAGGATGCTTCAGATTGAGCGTGATCCCCCGCTTGTTGCGGTGAAGATTCTGGAAATCCGGTCCCGCGCGGGGCCCGCCCATGCCGTCCTCGCCGCCTGTGTCGGACGTTGGCTGTTCGATCTTGATGACGTTGGCGCCCCAGTCGGCAAGCTGGCGGGCGCAGGTCGGCCCCGCCCGGACCCGCGTCAGGTCGAGGACGGTGTAGTCGGAGAGGATATCGCTTGCAGGGACAAAACTCATGAGACACTCGCAGAAAAGCTGGATTTTTCGCGCAGATCACCGGCCTGCCAGATGTAGAAGACGCAGAGCGGCTCGGCCAGTGTGCGGAAGGCGTGGGTGCGCATGGAACGGACGTAGACGGATTCGCCGGCCCTTTTCACGAACGTTTCGGAGGCCGGCTCCTCGTCCATGCGGAATTCGGCGGCGCCTCCGAGGATGACATAGACCTCCTCGGCGGCATGCCGGTGGGAAGGATAATCGATGCCGGGGCCCCAGACACCGATGCCCGAACGGACGCGCTCGCTCACGAACGGTCCGTGTTTGCCGATCACCTCGGCAAAGCCGTAGCCCGCCAGCATGTCGTCGCCCACCACATTGTCGGCCCTGGAGTAGCTCTGCTCCCACTTGCGGCTGACCTTGTGTTCCTCGAACGCCGCCATGAGCGGGCGGGTTTCTCCCGTCCCAGAGTGTAGCGTGGTGGAGAGAGTATCGGCGGCCGGCAGTTGGACCGGGTCCGCCGGCGCCCAGTCCTCTCCCCAGTCCTGGATGCCGGCCCGGAAGCGCCCGATCTCGGGATCGTTGCTTCCGGCCACGAAGGCCTGGATCGCGCTCAGGAGCGCTTCATCGGCTTCACGCAAGGACATGTCTGGGCCATCCCGTATTCATTCTCCTATTCCCGCCAGCTTTTGCTCCGGCTTGTCAAGCGCGCCGCGCCAGCTCGTCGGCAATTGTGCTTTGAACGTATGTGAGATCAACAACCGTTACCGGATGTGGGTTCGCACCGATCTCTTCTGCCACGCTTCGGGCTGGTGACAACATGAAGAGCGGCTCGGCCAGCGTGGACCAGACGAGAAGATACTGCGGCTGGCTGAATGAAGTGCCTGATGTGCCGGAACTGAGCCGGTCAAATATCCGCCGGAGCTCTGCATCGCTACAGATATCGATCAGTGTATCAGACGGGATACCGGCCGCCAGTCCTTCCTTCATGAGCTGGAGGCAGCACAGGTCGGTTGCGCCATACCTCCGCCAGCTTCGGGCTTCTGGAGTGGCGTTGTGCAGCAGACCCTGCTTCAGCCAGTTTCGCAGCGCTTCATAGCGCACGCCGATGATTTCAGCCGCTACCCGCGTGGTGACCATGAGCCAAAGCAACATGATTTGCCACGGATCGTCAATACTGGGTTTTCAATAACCAGATTAGAGGCCCCTGAGGTTGCGCTCCAGCCCGTCGCGGATATGGTCGATCATGGCGGCCTGTGCCTCTTCCGGCGTTCCCGACTTCAGAAGCTGTAACAGCTGCTGATGAACCTCGATGTCAGGCGGAGCCTGGTTGGCTCGCGTGGCCGCAAACAGCCAGAGCGAGACGCCGCGGCCCCAGATGCTGTCGAACATGCCGATGAGCACCGGATTGCCGGTCTGTTCGACGATGGTGCGGTGGATGTCCTTGTTGAGATGGAACTCGGCCT
>JBCCEL010000525.1:0-2900 GCA_039030315.1 Pseudomonadota bacterium | reverse complement strand
GTCCATGGCTTTCGCCAGTTTGATGTCGAGCTCGCTGAGGCCGCCGACGCTGTGGGTTGCGAGCGTCACGTTCACCGTCCTGTAGACATTGGACCATTCGGGATGATGATCCATTTTTTCCGCCGTCATCGCCACCCGGCTCATCCAGCCGAAGGCCTCATTGAAGTTCTTGAATTCGAATGTCTTTTCGATTGCGTCGCGGCCATCCACCTCCTGCCAGCCGTCAAGCGCGGCAAGGGCTGCGGCCCGTGCATCTCCGGCAAGTTTTTCTGCCATCTCAGGTTTACTCCTCGCTCTGATCTGCCGGGCATGATAGGGGCGGCGGCGATCACATTCCACGAAAGAGTTGAGGCTGAAGATTCATGCGTGTGCTGTTCGTTTGTCTGGGAAACATCTGCCGCTCCCCGATGGCCGAAGGGATCTTCCGCGGCATCGTGCAAGAGCGCGGCATGAGCGCGGATGTGGATTCCGCCGGCACCAGCAACTGGCATATCGGCGAGCCGCCCGATGACCGCGGCCAGGCGCGCCTGCGCGAGGCGGGACTGGACATTTCGGATCTGAAGGGACGCCAGGTGAGTGTGGATGATTTCGACAGTTTCGATTTCGTCATCGCCATGGACAACGACAATCTCGCCAAACTGCAGCGCCTGGCCGGGCCCGAACGGGCGCACAAGGTCAGCAAGTTCCTGGATTTTGCCGCCGGCGAAGAAGGGCGGGACGTGCCGGACCCCTACTATGGCGGCCCGGACGGCTTTGATCATGTGTTCGATTTGATCACGCGGGCCGGGCATGGCCTGGCGGATCACATTCAGAGCAAGGGATAAGTCTCCTCGACCACATAGGGACCGCCCCCCTTCGACGGGCGCGAGGAGTACAGAACGAACTCGCGTACCTCGAACGGCGGTGATCTGAAACCGGAATGCCGGGCTTCGAAATCTTCCACCTCAAGAGGCGAAACACGCCCTTTGAGCCTGGCAAGTGTGACGTGGGGCGTGAATTTTCTGGGCTCCGGTGCAAGCCCGAGACGTTGGCACAAGCGCTCCTGCCGGGTCTGTAGCTCGGTCAGCTCGGGCGGTGCGCTGACGGCGGCCCAAACGGCGCGGGGTTTCAAGTTGCCGAAATGGCCGCTGCCGCGCAGTTCCATCTCGAACCGAGGACCGGTCACACTTCCCAGCGCGTCAACAAGTTCGGCGGCTGTGTCGTTCTCAATGTCACCGACAAATCTCAGCGTCAGGTGATAGCTTTCCTGGTCAATCCAGCGTGCGCCGCGAATGCCGCCGCGCAGGAAGGACAGTGACAGGGCAATATCTGCAGGGATCGCAATCCCGGTAAACAAACGCGGCATCGGCTCAACCTCCGAGGCGCCACTCACTCCTGGCTCTTTTAGCGCTCACTTGGCGATTCGCTTGGAAATCAGCTTTTCGACAGCAGGCAGGATATTAGCCACGATCACATCGACCCCGGCCTCGTTGGGATGGATGCCGTCAGCAAGGTTCAGGTCCCGCTTTGCCGCCACGCCCTCCAGAAAGAAGGGATAGAGTGCAACGCCGTGTTTCTTTGCGAGTTCCGGATAGATCGGATTGAAACTGGCGGCATAGTCCGGCCCCATGTTCGGCGGGGCGATCATGCCGGTGAGGAGGGCGTCCGCGCCGACGGCAGCGATGTTCTGCAGAATCTTGTCGATGGATTTCCGGGTTTGCGACGGATCTATGCCGCGCAATGCGTCATTAGCTCCGAGTTCAACAATAACGAGGTCCGTCCCGTCCGGCACCGCCCAGCCGAACCGCGCCAGTCCGCCCGATGAAGTGTCTCCCGAGACGCCGGCATTCACGACCTCAACGTCGTGGCCTTTCGCCTTCAGGGCGATCTGCAGCCTGGCGGGAAACGAATAGTCCGGCGGGAGCTGATAGCCTGCCGTCAGGCTGTCGCCGAGCGCAACGATGCGTAGGGTGTCTGCCATGGCGGGCATGGAGCCATAAAACAGGCACGAAAAGGTGATGAGAAACGCTGCTATATTCTTGATCTTCATGTGCTGTGATCCATATCCACGCCCACCGGCGTACCCTGCCAAAGTTCTGAGAGGCCGTTTCCTGTGACCCAATCTGCTGCACGTCTGAGCAACGTCCATCTCACCCTGCCGTCCCGCGCCGGCGATGTCGATATCCTGCGCGGCATCGATCTGGAGGTCAGACGGGGCGAGGCTCTGGGACTCGTCGGGCCGTCCGGCTCCGGCAAGACCACGCTCCTGATGGTTCTGGCCGGGCTGGAGCAGGCAACGTCCGGAACCGTCGAAGTGGCCGGCAATCCGCTGGGCAGCCGGTCGGAAGACGAACTCGCCACCTTCCGGCGCGACCATGTGGGCATCATTTTTCAGGCTTTCCATCTCATCCCGACCATGACCGCTCTTGAAAATGTGGCGATCCCGCTTGAATTCAAGGGCGAGCGCGATGCGTTCGGGATTGCCGAGGACCGGCTGAAGCGCGTGGAGCTCGGGCATCGCCTGCATCATTATCCCGGCCAGCTCTCAGGCGGCGAACAGCAGCGCGTTGCCCTCGCCCGCGCCCTTGCGGCCGGCGCCAGCCTGATCCTTGCCGACGAGCCTACAGGCAACCTGGACCAGGGGACCGGGCAGCGCATCATCGAGCTCATGTTCTCCACCATGGAAGAGTCAGGCTCGACGCTCATTCTCGTTACGCATGACCCGGACCTTGCCGCCCGCTGTGACCGGGTCGTCCACATCGCCGACGGTATGATTTCGAAGATCGAGAACGGCGCGCGGGCGCTGGAGCCGGCATGAGCATTTCGGCCACCCGCGACTATCCGGAGCTTGCAACCCCGCAGACCCTGGCCGGAAACGGCGCACTGGCACAGCTCCGGCTCAGCCTGCGCATCGCCCTGCG
>JBCCEL010000524.1:0-2908 GCA_039030315.1 Pseudomonadota bacterium | reverse complement strand
GACATGCCGACCCTGAAGGAGCTGGGCGTCGACATGGAGTTCGCCCTGAAACGCGGCATCGTGGCACCTAAGGGCACTCCAGCTGATGTCATCGAGATGTGGAGCAAGGTGTTCAAGGCCGCTGCCGAGAACCCGGACCTGCTGAAGCAGCTGGAAGCAAAGGGCACTGACGTGAAATGGGAAGGCCCGGCGGACTACCGCACCTGGGCCGATGGTCTGTTCAACGACTACAAGGCGGTCGCTGTCGCGATCGGCATGTACAAGGAATAGTCGAGCCTTTCGGGACTCAAGGGCGGGGCACGGCCCCGCCCTCAAGATACAAACCAAAAGGACACGCCAGGCCCGCCTAACCAGCAGTCATTCCCGCGCAGGCGGGAATCCAGGGATCGACCAACGGCTACCGGCGTTCGCCGCCCTGGGCACCCGCCTTCGCGGGTGCGACGATGATGGACACGAGGCAATAGTCTGTCAGCGCAAGATTGAACGCACCCATGACCCTCAATCGCGATACGATCGTCGCCGTCTTTTTGCTACTGGTTTGCGGCGGATTGGCCTGGGCATCGCTCGATATCCGTGAGCCGAACTACGGTCAGCTTTCGCCTGCCACATGGCCGCGGCTGATCGTTGCCGTGATGGCGGGGCTCAGTCTGCTCTATCTGATCCAGTCCCTGCGCAAGGGGCCGGACGCGCCCAACCCCGACGCTCCCAAGACGGCAGCCGAGTTCTTCGCCTACTGGCGCAATGTCATCTGGGTTTTCGTGCTGTTCGGCGCCTATCTGCTGAGCATTCCCTATCTGGGCATGCTGGTCGGGGGGGTGCTGTTCGTTTTCTTCGTACTCTGCGCCCTGGGCGGCTGGCGCCCGTTGATCCTGCACGGGGCCATCGCACTGATCTCCGTCGGTGGCATGTGGCTGTTGTTCACCCATGCACTGCGGGTGTTCCTGCCGCGCGGTGAACTGACGGGATTCTAGGACGTGGTCTGGGACAACATACTCCTTGCCTTTGGCGAGATCGGCCACTGGCAGACACTCCTCCTGATGATCACCGGCGTAGGCGTCGGGCTCCTTGCCGGATCAATCCCCGGCTTCACCATCGCCATGGCGGTGGTGCTGACCCTGCCGTTCACGTTCTCAATGCCGCCCGCACAAGGGCTCGCGACCATGATCTCGGTCCTGGTGGGAGGCCTGTCCGGGGGGTTGATGTCCGGGATCCTGACCGGCATCCCCGGCACGCCATCCTCCGTGGCGACCACTTTCGACGGTTTCCCGCTTGCCCGGAAGGGCGAACCAGGCTTTGCCCTTGGCCTCGGGGTCTGGTCCTCATTCTTCGGCGGCATGATTTCGGCCATGATGCTGGTGCTGTTCGCGCCGCAGCTCGCAAAGATCGGGCTGGAGTTCCAGCCCTGGGACTTCTTCATGCTGGTGATCTTCGCCTTGACCGTGACCGCCTCGTTGGCGGGGGAGAATCTTATCAAGGGATTGATCGCCGGAGCACTCGGGCTTCTGGTCCGAACCGTCGGCGAGGATGAGGCCGTCGGCGTGGGCAGGTTCGACTTCGGCTCGGACTACCTGTTGAGCGGCTTCGACTTCATCGCCGTTCTGATCGGACTGTTCGCCTTCAGCCAGCTATTGTCGGACGTGCGCGATCCGGCAAAGGCGCGTCAGGCCCTGACGGACCAGGGCAACGTCCAGATCCGGATCGAGCACCGCCGCGCGCTCGCAGAACTCTGGCGGCGAAAGCTGGTTGTCATCCGATCCGCCCTGATCGGGATGTTCACAGGCATCCTGCCGGGCGCCGGAGGATCAATTGCCAATATCCTGGCCTATGACCAGGCCAAGAAGGCGTCGAAGGAACCCGACGAGTTCGGCAAGGGCAATCCGGAAGGGATCATTGCACCTGAGACCTCGAACAATGCGGTCGAAGGCGGCGCTTTGACACCGCTCATCTCGCTTGGCATTCCGGGCGACGTCACCGCGGCGATCATGCTGGGTGCGCTGCTGATTCACGACATCGTTCCGGGTCCGACATTCATCCAGGAAGAGCCCGTTCTGGTCTATTCCATCTTCATCGCCTTCTTTGCCGCCAACTTCATCATGCTGGGCATGCAATCCGGCATGCTGCGGGTTTTCGTGCTGGTGACCAAGATCCGCATGTACATGCTGGCGGCCGTGATCCTGGGCCTTGCCACCATCGGCGTCTTCGCCCTGAATAACTCGCTGGACGACCTCAATACGCTTTTCTGGTTCGGTGTCCTCGGCTTTCTGATGCGCCAATTCGGCTTTCCGCTGGCCCCGATGATTCTGGGCGTCGTATTGGGGAACATTGCCGAACTCAACCTCTCGCGCGCCCTGGCGATCTCGACGGATTACACCCTGTTCTTTACCCGGCCCTGGGCGCTGTTCTTCCTGACCATCGCGGTGTTCTCGGCAATTTTCCCACTCTTCCAGAAAGCCCGCCTGGAAGGCCGCAGATGGGTGGTGTTCTACGCACCAGCGCTGCTCGCAGCCGTGTCCGTGCCCCTCTTCATGATGGGCGGGATAGTCCGGCCGGGACTCGCGATCATTGCGCTCGGACTTTCAGCCCTCCTCGGCTATCGTGCCGTGAAAGCTCCGGCGGCCGGCACGGCCTAGCCGGCAGGAAACCCTATGTGGACGATTGAAACCGTCACCCTGGTGACGATCACATTTCTGGTTGGCGGCTTCATCAAGGGCGCAACCGGCCTCGGCCTTCCGCCTGTGGCGCTGGCTTTCATGGCAGCGCCGCTCGGCGTGAAGGCGGCCATGGGCATCATGCTAGGCCCTTGCGTCATAACCAATATCTGGCAGACCTTTGCGGGTCCGTCTTAGATTCACAACCGAGGAGAATGGATTGGATAGCCTTGCTTTCGCCAGCAATGACCACGCTGGTG
>JBCCEL010000523.1:0-2941 GCA_039030315.1 Pseudomonadota bacterium | reverse complement strand
TTGCCAACGACCTTAAGCGAGTTGATCTGCTTCAGCCGCTGGTCAGCATAGTCACGGAGCGCGGCTTCATGGGCCATGATGTTCTCAAGCCCGACATCCATCATGTAGTTGAGGGCGTGTCCCAAACCGATCGCCTGAACGATCGCCGGCGTTCCCGCCTCGAAACGATGGGGCGGTGCCGCATAAGTCACCTCCTCCTCATGCACGTCCAGAATCATCTCGCCGCCGCCCTGGTACGGCGTCATCTTCTCCAGCAGTTCCATCTTGCCGTAGAGCACGCCGATGCCCGAGGGCCCGTAGGTCTTGTGGCCGGTGAAAACGTAGAAATCCGCATCCAGTTCCTGCACGTCGACGCTCAGATGGACCGCAGCCTGGCTGCCGTCCACAAGCACCGGGATACCTTTTTCATGGGCCAGGGCAATGATCTCCCTGATAGGCGTCACCGTCCCAAGCGCGTTGGACATATGGGTGACCGCCACAATCTTGGTTTTCGGGCCGAGCAGCTTGGCGTATTCCTCAAGCAGGAACTCGCCTTCGTCCGAAACCGGCGCCCACTTGATGACCGCACCTTTCCGTTCCCGGTGGAAGTGCCAGGGTACGATATTGGAGTGGTGCTCCATGATGGAGATGACGATTTCGTCGCCCTCTCCGATGACATCGCCGCCATAGGACTGGGCTACGAGATTGATGGCTTCGGTCGCGTTGCGGGTGAAGGTGATCTCCTCCACGGACGGCGCGTTGATAAACTTGCGGACCGTCTCACGCGCCGCTTCATAGTTGTCGGTCGCGGTGTTTGAGAGGTAGTGGAGGCCACGATGGACATTGGCGTACTCTTCAGAATACGCCTTATGGATCTCATCCAGCACCACTTTCGGCTTCTGCGCCGACGCTGCATTATCCAAATAAACCAATGGCTTATCGTAGACTGTTCGCGACAGAATTGGAAAGTCCTGGCGGATCTTCTCAACGTCGTAGGGTGTGGCCTGCTTCAGCATCACGCACCTTTCTTGTGGGACGTCAGCCAGCTTGCTGCCATTTCGCCGAGCGCCTCGCGCACGGGCTCGCTTTCGACTTCCTCGAACGCCTCGCCGACAAAGGCCGCCACGAGCAATCCCATGGCTTCATCCTTCGGAATGCCGCGGGCGCGCAGGTAGAACAGCAGATCCTCGTCGAGCTCGCCGGCGGTCGCACCGTGGCCGCACACCACATCGTCAGCAAAGATTTCCAGTTCCGGCTTGCTGTCGAACTCCGCGTCCGGTGCCAGCAGAAGCGCCTGGGCCATCTGCTTGCCGTCGGTCTTCTGGGCATGGGGCCGCACACAGACCTTGCCTTGAAAGACTCCGCGGGCGTAGTCGTCCAACACGATCTTGAAGAGCTCTCGGCTGGTGCAGTTCGGTACTGCGTGGTCCACAACCAGTGTCGTGTCTCCATGCTGCTTGCCGGCCAGCAGATAGGCGCCCGAGACCTGCGCCTCGGTGTTTTCGCCCGCATACTCGATGAAGCCCTGCTGGCGGCTGACCCGCGCCCCGACCGTCGCGGTGAAACTGTTCAGTTTCGCATCCCCACCCAGCAGTGCATGCAGATTGGAGAGGTGAATGGCTTCCGCGCTCTCTGCCTGCACTTTCACATGGTCGAGCCTCGCCCCATCTCCCAGCTTCACCTCGGTGACGATGTTGTTGAAGTACCGGGTCCCGGCCGGAGCGATATGGCTCTCATAAATTTCGCTTGCGGCATTATCGTCGAGAATCACGAGATTTCGTGTGGTGATGGTTCGGGCTTCTGCACCGGTCTGAATGAAGATCAGTTCCAGCGGCGCATTGGCCTGCCCGGAAACCCGGATCGCCGCACCATCTATCATGTAAGCGATGTTGAGGGCGGAAACCGCATCATCAGCCTGCGGAACGATCTGCCCCAGATTGTCGCTGATCCACGACGGAGCCGAATCCGGGCTGTCCGCAATGGAGAAAACCTCCAGCGCCTCGTCCTCAGGCAGCTTGGACAGCTCGCGGCGGAAGCGGCCGTCGACGAACACTGCCGTCGCCCGTTCGATACCGGAGAAGATGGATTGCTTCGCCAATTGCTGAACCTGATCGACATCGACAAGGGACGCATCGGTCAGCGGCGGATAGGCACCGTCAACAAGACGGCGCAAATCGGTGAACTTCCAGGCTTCGATCCGCCGGTGCGGCAGACCAAGTTCGCCAAAGGCCGCGTGCCCCTCTCGCCGCTTCGATGCAAGCCAGCCGCTTTGTGCATCCTCGAAACTGGAAATGTAGGCCTCTTCGGCGGGCGTCCTGTTGGGCGCAGTACTCATGAGTGTCTGCTCTCCCTAAGCGGCCTGATCGGTAAAATCCGCATAACCGGATTCTTCCAGCTCAAGGGCCAGTTCCTTACCGCCGGATTTCACGATCCTGCCGTGGGACAGAACGTGCACCTTGTCCGGCACGATGTAGTTCAACAGGCGCTGGTAGTGAGTGATAACGATCATCGCGCGGTCCGGAGAGCGCAGGGCGTTCACGCCTTCGGAGACAATCTTCAGCGCGTCAATATCGAGGCCTGAGTCCGTCTCGTCGAGCACGCAAAGGCTCGGCTCAAGCACCGCCATCTGAAGGATCTCGGCCCGCTTCTTCTCTCCGCCCGAAAACCCGACATTCACCGGCCGCTTCAGCATCTCCTGCTTCACCTTAAGCATCTGCGCCTTCTCGCGCACCAGCTTCATGAAGGCCGGCGTGGTCAGCTCTTCCTCGCCCCGGGCCTTGCGCTGGGCGTTGAGTGCGGTGCGCAGGAAGGTCATCGTCGGCACGCCCGGAATCTCGATGGGATATTGGAAAGCCAGGAACACGCCGGCTGACGCCCGCTCGTCCACTTCCATTTCCAGAAGGTCTTCGCCCTTGTAGGTGATCGAGCCTTCGGTGATCTCGTAGTCTTCCTTGCCTGAAAG
>JBCCEL010000522.1:0-2950 GCA_039030315.1 Pseudomonadota bacterium | reverse complement strand
TCTCGCAATTGGAGTATTTACCATGGCCCTTACTCACATGACTTTTAGTATTGAAGTCATGGCTTGGGTTTCAAGTGTTCCATTTTTAATTTATCTAAGTCTTACAAAAGGTTCGAAGTCAAGAATAACCTTTTTTCTGGCTTTGGTTTTGGCTTGGACCTTGGTGTAGTGTGCGCTGGAGGTCCTGCAATGGTGGTCATGGCCGCATCTGCCGGCGGCTTCCGGTAGACCAGGCCCGGAGCCAGCAGGAAAGCCAGTCCGCGGGCCACCAGCGCCACCGCCGTGACGAAGGTCGAGACCGCGATGAAATAGGCGATGTAGAACTGCGGGATGTTGAGATACTCGGTGACGTCTCCATAGTTCTTCGCCCGCTCGGCCAGCGCCCAGACCCGTATGGCCGGCCAGAACAGGAGGCCCCCGCAGGCAAGGTTGACGATGGCATCGCGGATCCGCGCGGCCGTCTCGCCAAACAGGGGATCGAACAGATCCACGACAATGTGTTCGCCGCGCCAGGAAATGACGGGCAGCGCCGCAAACACCATGATGCCCATGAAGAGCCGCGTCAGCTCGGTCGCGGATTCGATCGGATCGTTGATGGTTGAGCGCAGGATGACGTCAAAGAACGTCATCATCATCAGGGCGAACAGAACCGCCGCCGCCAGCAGGGATGGCAGAAGGGCCAGCCAGCGGCCGGCCCTTTGCGGAAGTGTTTCACTGTCGCCGGTCATTGCACCGGTCACAAGGCGAGGCTGTTACTTGCCGTAGGAAGACATCTCCTTGGCGATGAAATCGACTGCCGCTTCCGCATCAATTCCCTTCGCCGAGACTTCCTTCTTCACCTTCTCGCTGATCGGTTTGGCGATTGCCGCATATTTGGCCTGGTCGCCGTCCGAGGCAACCGTGATGGAATTGTTGTCAGCCGCCTTGGTGGCCGCCGTGCCGTCGGCGTCGATCTCGTCCCAGACGCCGCCGGACATCTTCGAGGCGGCTTCTCCGAACACGGTCTCAAGCGCCGTTTTGTCCGCGTCAGACAAGCTGTCGAACTTTTCCTGGTTCATGATCAGGGCAAACGAGCCGCGATAGAACCCACCGGGCATCTGGAAGGTGTGCGCTGCAACCTCCGTCAGCTTGAAGCCCTTCTTGCCTTCCATCGGCATCATCACGCCATCGGCCGCCTTGGAGGCGAGGGTTTCATAGACCTTCGGCGCCGGCACGCGGATGCCTGTTGCGCCAAGAGCCGTTCCAACATCGCCCGAAACGCCGCCGCCGAGGCGCAGCTTCATGCCACCGATCTCGTCCAGCTTGGTCACCTTCGTCGCACTGTGCAGCTGTCCCGGACCATGGGTGTGCATGGCGACCACCTTGACGCCCTTGTGCTCATCGGCGCCTTTCAGGAACTTCTCATAGGCCCGCCAGTACGCCACCGAGGCCGCTTCGGCGCTGCCTTCATAGCCGGGCAGCTCGATCAGCTTGGTCGCGACGAACCGGCCGGGATTGTAGCCGTGGAAAATCCAGCCGAAGTCGGCCGCACCGTCCTGGATCAGGTCGAACTGCGCGGGCGGCGAGCCCAGCTTGTATTTGATTTCCGCAGTGACACGGCCATCGGTGGCCTTCTCGATCATCTCGATGAAGCGGGGCCACAGCTTGGCATTGATGCCGTGCGTGGGCGGCGCCCAGCTTGAAATGATGAGCTTGGTCTGCGCCTGCGCAGCGGAAAACGTGAAGGTTGCCGCCACGGCCGAAGCGGCCAGGACCGTGGCAATCCTGCGGGTGACTTTCATGTTGGGTACTCCTCCCTGATGAGCCTTGAACATGAGGCGGAAATTAGTTCCACTTGTAACTAATTGCAATCCTGATGATCACTATGGACCAGATCAGGTCAATTCCCAAGGAGCACGCGGCGGAGATCATCGTGCACCACCTTCCCCATCACATTGCGGGGCAGTGCATCGAGGGTGCGGATCATCTTGGGGTGCTTGAACCGGGCGAGGTTCGCCGACAGAGCAGCCCGGATCTCCTCGTCGGCCGGCGTCTCTGCCGGATCCTTCCAGACGAGGGCCGCGGCAGGCACTTCGCCCCATTTCTCATCCGGCAGGCCGCAGACGGCACATTCCGCAACACCCGGAATCGCGGCCAGCACCCGCTCGATTTCAGCGGGATAGATGTTCTCTCCGCCTGAAATGATCATGTGCTTGGAGCGCTCCTTGAAATAGAGGTTTCCCTCCTCATCGACGGCGCCAATGTCTCCGGTCCGGTACCAATCCTTGCGGAAGGCCGCGGCCGTCTCCTCCGGCCGCTGCCAATATTCCTCCATGACATGGGCGCCCCTGATCTCGATCTCACCGTCGGTTTCCGCCGCCACGGGACTGCCGCCGGCATCGACGATCCGCATCTTTGTTTCGCACCCGGCCCGGCCTGTTGAACGCGGGTTGGATGTGCCCTCGCCGGGCTGCGTGTAGACGGCAACCGGGCAGGTCTCCGTCGATCCGTAGACCTGGACGATCGGCACGCCCCGCTCCTCCCAGGCCGAGATCAGCGGCAGGGGGACGATCATCGAGCCGGTGGTAAGCATGCGCAGGCTGGAGAAATCCGCATCCGCCCAGTCCGACTGGGCCATAAGGGCCTGAAGGGTGGCCGGCACCAGCACAAGCACATCCGGCTTGATCGACTGGATCGCCGAAAGCGTGGCCACCGGGTCAAACCTGCTGTGAAGGTGCACCACCGCGCCAACGGACAGAGCCGGCGTCAGCGAGATGTTCAGCCCGCCCACATGAAAGAGAGGCAGCACGACGAGAACCGTATCGTCCGCCGACAGGGCGTGCATGTCGATGCTTCCGGCTGCGTTGCTGACCAGTGCTCGCTGGCTCAGCACGGCCCCCTTTGGCCGGCCGGTAGTGCCGGAGGTATAGACGATCAGGAGAGGGTCATCGAGCCGGCCTTCGCCCCGGTC
>JBCCEL010000521.1:0-2970 GCA_039030315.1 Pseudomonadota bacterium | reverse complement strand
CAGCAGCCTTTGTTCCTCAATCAATGGGATTTCGCGAATGCTGTTCGGCAGTGATTCGATAAACTCCACAGTTTCCTGCCAACCTAGCTCGTCGCGTACGAGGTAAAGTATCTCGATCGCAACCTCTTTGATATTCAGAGCTGAATCACTCAGTGTGTTCCGCAAATCTGCAAGTTTTTCCCTCTTGCGTCCCTTGTCTTCGATCTTCCGTACCGTCGAGACATCGGCTTGGAACGCACTGAGTTTCTCTGCGGACTCGCGGAAAGCGCTGCGGCTGGGATCGTCGTTACGAACTCCGGAGATCAGCTCGTGCCATGGTGACAGGTTGTCCTTCCTGTGATTGATCTGGCCAAGCACCGTTTTATAGATTGCCGCGGCTTGCTCATCCGGCACATTGCCATCGGCGAGTGGATACTGGACGGCTCTAAGTTGTTCGATGTCGAACAGCTGCTTCGACCATTCCGCCGCCAGCATGATGCAGCCGGTTTCCCGGGCGGCATGGCGCAGGCCCAACTCATAGTAAACGTTGCCATTCGGCAAAGTTACATCGGCCAGCACAAGATCTGCAAAGGCGAGGCGCTGGAACATGTCCAAGACAATTACGGATCCAGTATCGAAGTCGGCCCTGATTGCCAGATAGCCGGCCTTCTCAATCGCGGGTTTGAACGCCTTGTCCCACAGCGCATCGCAGTCGATCTCTTTGGGCGCGTCACCACGGACCGGGCCGGCCACCTGTCTTTTGCGGAAGGGCATGACCATGAAGCAAACCGGTTTGAGTTGGGAGTGATCGTTCATCGTGCCTCTTCGTTGTGGATCAAGTTGCTGGGGACCGTTTTCTCAATAATCAATTCGCCGGTGAGACGCTTGTTCCGGATTCTGACCCTGCAATGAGAGACGCTGAAATGGAATACTTGAAACAAACGGTTGGCGAATTTTCTTTGCTTATGAGTTTGTCACAATCGCCCTCTGAAGGGACGCCGAGCGCGGCGACGGTATGTTTTCCGAAGCGGGATGGTTCGGGGGCACCTCGCCTGCCCGGTGACAAATCCCTGAATTTGTGGCAGTATCGCGTCCGTATCCCTCGAACTGGAGGACTACCCATATGATGCGTATCGTTCTTTCCGCAGCCTTTGTGTCCACGCTTGCCCTGGCCGCCCATGCCGAAGGTGTGACGACCACGGCGCCCGCGGCGCTCAACACCCAGCAGAGCACGCAGCCGGCGGCGACCGCGCCGCAGAGCGCACCTGCTCCGGCCAGCGACTTCAAGTACGAGTACGGATCAGGCGATGGCGGTTGCCCGTTCGGCCACAAGAAGATGAAGTCCGCAGCGACCTCGTAAGGGCGCGCTGGAGATTATACCGGGAGGCCGGGCCGGAGCGGCCCGGCTGGGCTGAAAAGGCGCTGAATTGGCTCTTGCGCCACGGGGGCCTTGCGGGCAGGTTCGCCTGCCATGACCACGTTTTCAAAATCCTTTACCCAGCAGGAGCCGATCCCTGAGGATGCCATCGAGGCGGCTGTCGCCGTCATGCGCTCCGGGCGTCTGCACCGCTACAATGTGTTGCCCGACGAAACCGCCGAGGCCGAGAAGCTGGAAGCCGAGTTCGCCGCCTATATGGGCGCGTCCTACTGCCTGGCCGTGACCTCAGGCGGCTACGCCATCCAGATCGCTCTGCGGGCCGCAGGCCTCAAGCCGGGCGACCCGGTGCTGTCGAACGCATTCACCCTGGCGCCCGTGCCGGGCGCGGTCGAGGCGGTGGGAGCGAAGAGCGTTCTGGTGGAGACGGCTTCGGACTATTGCATCGATCTGGATGATCTTGAGGCGAAGGCCGCGGCCTCCGGCGCACGCACTCTGCTTCTGTCCCACATGCGCGGCCACATCGTGGACATGGACCGGGTGATGGAGATCTGCGGACGGTACGACCTCACCCTGATCGAGGACTGCGCCCACACCATGGGAGCCGACTGGGACGGCCGGAAGAGCGGGAGCTTCGGCAAGGCGGCCTGCTTTTCCACACAGACCTACAAGCATGTGAACTCAGGGGAGGGAGGGTTTCTGACCACGAACGATCCTGAGCTTGCCGCGCGCGCGACGATCTATTCCGGCTCGTACATGTTGTACGGACGCCACGGGGCAGGGCCGGGCCCGGAGGTGTTCGACAAGCTGCGGCTTGAGGTGCCCAACATGAGCGGGCGCATGGACAATCTGCGCGCCGCCATGCTGCGCCCGCAACTGGCGCGGCTCGATGACCAGTGCAGGCGCTGGAACGCGCTCTACCATGTCCTCGAAGAGGGCCTGCGCAACCATCCTCAAATCCGGCTTCCGGAGAGGCCGGCCAAGGAGGGCTATGTCGCCAGCTCCATCCAGTTTTCTCTGCCGGCGTTCTCGCCCGAACAGTTCCAGCGGCTCCTGGCCTTGTGTCTTGAACGGGGGGTGGAACTCAAATGGTTCGGCAACCCCGACCCCAACGGCTACACCAGCCGCTTCGACAGCTGGCGTTACATGGAGGTGCCGGAGCTGCCGCGCACCCTGGAGGTCCTCTCCACCATGTGCGACATGCGCATCCCTCTGACGTTCGACGAGGAGGACTGCCGGGTGATTGCGGAGGTGGTGGCGGCTGCGGCGCGGGAGGTGGGGGAAGATCACCGAGCCAATGGTTGAATGGAGGCCTTTTGGAGCATCAACACTGTTTCCGTTCAATCTGACAGAAAGGATTTCACGAGCAAAGAAAATTCCGGAGTGCGAAGATACCCATAGGATTTGCTTGGGTTCGGTATCGGTTCGTATTCTCCAGTTTTGAGAATTTGATAGCTGTTGAGAACCAGAACATCTTCGCAGCTGACGCCCCAATCGTTCGGTTTGAACTCCAAGGGACAAGGCGGAGCATCAGTATCCTCCAAAGTTCTCGAAGGACATCGAAACGGCTCTGGCAGCGTGGACAGCTCCTGAAGTAAGAACCTTCCAGTGTGTAT
>JBCCEL010000520.1:0-2980 GCA_039030315.1 Pseudomonadota bacterium | reverse complement strand
TGGCGATCCAGATCATCACCGGCATCGTGATGGCCATGCACTACACGCCGCACGTGGACATGGCGTTTGCCTCCATCGAGCACATCATGCGCGATGTGAACTATGGCTGGCTGATCCGCTACATTCACGCCAACGGTGCTTCCTTCTTCTTCATCGCGGTTTACATCCACATCTGCCGTGGGATGTATTACGGTTCCTACAAGGAGCCGCGCGAGGTTCTGTGGATCCTGGGCGTGATCATCCTGCTGCTGATGATGGCGACCGCCTTCATGGGCTACGTGCTGCCCTGGGGCCAGATGAGCTTCTGGGGCGCCAAGGTGATCACCAATCTGTTCTCGGCGATCCCCTTTGTCGGCGACTCGATCGTGACCCTGCTCTGGGGCGGGTTCTCGGTCGACAACCCGACCCTGAACCGCTTCTTCTCGCTGCACTACCTGATGCCGTTCATGATCGTGGGTGTTGTTGCCCTTCACATTTGGGCCCTCCACGTGCCCGGCAGCAACAACCCGACCGGCGTGACGGTCAAGTCTGGATCGGACACGGTTCCCTTCCATCCCTACATCACGATGAAGGACCTGTTCGCGGCCCTCGTGTTTCTGCTCTTCCTGTGCTTCTTCGTGTTCTACCAGCCGAACTATCTCGGCCACTCGATCAACTACGAACTCGCGGATCCGCTGAAGACGCCGGAGCATATCGTGCCGGAATGGTACTTCCTGCCGTTCTACGCGATCCTCAGGGCCATTCCCGACAAGCTCGGCGGCGTGCTCGCCATGGGCGGCGCCATCGTCATCCTGGCCTTCCTGCCCTGGCTCGACACTTCGCGGATCCGCTCCGCAGTGTACCGGCCGATCTACAAGCAGTTCTTCTGGCTGTTCATCATCAACGTGATCATTCTCGGTATCGTCGGGGCAAACCCGCCGGAAGGCTGGTGGATTACCGTCGGCCAGATCTCGACGTTCTACTACTTCGCACACTTCCTCATCATCCTTCCGTTGGTGGGATTATTGGAGAATCCAAAACCCTTGCCTGCGTCGATCTCCGAATCGGTGCTTGAGAAAAACAGGGGCGCTCCTGCGGCACAGCCCGCAGAGTGACCTTGAGGCGATCCGGATATCCAAGGAACATCACAAGATGAAGACATTCACCAAAGTCATCACCGCCGCCGGTCTCGCCCTGTCGCTCATGGCAGCGCCGGCCTTCTCAGCGGGCAAAGCGAAGAACGCGAAGGACATCGAGTTCTCCTTTGAAGGCCCGTTCGGCAAGTTTGACCGCGGCCAGCTTCAGCGCGGCTATCAAGTCTACAAGGAAGTGTGTGCGGCCTGCCATTCGGCAAGCCTGCTCTCCTACCGCAATCTCGGCGAACCCGGAGGCCCGGAGTTCTCCGAAGCCCAGGTCAAGGCCATAGCGGCCGAGAACGAAGTGAATGACGGGCCCAATGAAGACGGCGAGATGTTCGACCGTCCCGCCCGCCCGTCGGACAAGTTCGTCTCGCCCTTCTCCAACGACAACGAGGCCCGCGCCTCGAACGGTGGAGCGCTGCCGCCGGATCTTTCCCTCATCACAAAGGCACGCGAAGGCTTCCACTATCCCTGGTATGTCTCGCCCTTCATCAAGATGTGGACCGGCAATGGCGGCCCGGAATATGTCCACGCGGTTCTGACCGGATATACCGATCCGCCTGCGGACAAGGCTGCCGAAGCGCCGGAAGGCAAGTCGTACAACGAGTACTATGCCGCAGGCCCGTGGATCTCCATGGCTCCGCCGCTCGCCGAGGACGGCGTCGAGTATGGTGACGGCACCAAGGCCACCGTTGATCAGATGGCAAAAGACGTCTCGGCCTTCCTTGCCTGGGCTGCGGAGCCCAAGATGGAAGAGCGCAAGCAGCTCGGCCTCATGGTCATGATCTACCTCTTCCTGCTCTGCGTCCTCATGTATCTGGTCAAGCTCAAGCTCTGGCGCGACGTCGAGCACTAGACTGGCAGGTCCAGCCACTATTCATGAAACGCCCGCCCTGTGCGGGCGTTTTCGTGTTAGGGGCTCCAATTCCGCAGCGGCTGAACCTATCGCACCGATCCCTTGTCCCAGATTTCTGCCCAGGGAACCTGCAAGGCCGTTATCGGAGTCTCCCCTGTCCGCTTCAGGAAGCGCCCCACCAGAAGATGGCCCATCGCGCTGGCGGCACGCACCCCATCCACCGGCAGGCCGCACTGCTCATCAATCCAACCGGCGTTCGCATATCTGGCCGATATGTCAGAAGCAATTTTCTCCAGGAGCGGGTCGATCAGAGTGTCATCGATTTCCAGTGCAGGATAACTCGGCAAGCCAAAAAACAGCTCGCACCGGGTTGCCAACCCCTCAAGCGCGAGAACCTCTCCCGGCGTCCAGTCGTCGAAACTGCCGATCGCAAGCGATTTCCAGCGCAAAGCATGATGAAGTTCGTGCATGGCAAGGTGAGTGAACTGCTCGCTCGTCCACCTCTTCAGGTCCGGATCTTCCGGGTTGACATAGATCGTCAGGCTTTCCGGTCCATACGTGCGGCCCCAGATGCTGCCTTCGTGGAGCTGTACGACAATGTCGATACCGTCAACGCGGACATGCTCGGACAGCATCTTCACCGCTGCCGCAATACCGCTGCGAATAGCGTCCGAGACCCCGGGATCCAGCCGGTTTTTTGCGTTCAGGATATGAACTTCGACGGTCATGCCTGCCCCCGTTCTGGAGCACTTCCCGGTCGCCGTGCGGGCGCACAGCAGGCCGTTGCAAGGCCTCAGACCAGCGCACGCCCCTTGAGCCGTTCAAGCACGCGCAAGGGCGACTTCTCCTGCACGGCCATCTGCTCCACGTTCAACTGATAGGTCTGCTCCAGGCAATAAGCCCCTTCCAGGGCCGCGTGCAGCGCCTGGTCGGTGAAGCAGAACCAGGTCGCGCCCGCGGGAAACTCGAACAGAGCGTGGTCGGAGCTCTTCTGAAACTCGGCATC
>JBCCEL010000519.1:0-3014 GCA_039030315.1 Pseudomonadota bacterium | reverse complement strand
TTCATGAACGGCTCGTCTTCCGATGGAATGTAAATTTCTGAGGCACCCGCCTTAGACTTGGCTGCTTTCTTTGACGCGCCATTCTTTGTCTTGCCATTCGGCTTGCCGGATTTCGTCTTCGCTGCCATCACCAACCTCGAATGAACCGCCAATCCACGCTCAACGTGGCGCTCTTATATCGACGAGGCATGGCAGCCACAAGCCAAGAATGAAGACAAACTCAATCTTTGCGTCCGCGCTGCATCCATCGATCATCGTCTTGCTTTCAAACGGTTTTCAATGACAGCTTCAAGAAGGCGGCACCCGGGGAAACCCGATGGCAAATAATTTTCATCATTCAGCCGCCGTTACGGTGTCCGCCATGACGTCCGGCTTGAATTCGCCCGACGATGACATTAGGGTCCCGGCGCTTTCCCGACCCGAGACGGTCTTCCTCTTCCCTTAGGCTCCCAGGAGAACAGGCGCGTGAACCGATTTGACGGAACAAAAGACTACGTGGCGACCGATGACCTCCGGATCGCCGTCAATGCGGCCATCACGCTTGAGCGCCCGCTCCTGGTCAAAGGCGAACCGGGAACCGGCAAAACAGTGCTGGCGCATGAAGTCGCCAAGGCGCTCGGCACCGAGCTTCTGGAATGGCACATCAAGTCGACGACAAAGGCGCAACAGGGGCTCTATGAATACGACGCGGTGAGCCGCCTGCGGGACAGTCAGCTCGGCGATGAACGCGTCCATGACATTGCGAATTACATCAAGCGGGGCAAACTATGGGAAGCGTTCACCGCAGGCGAACGCCCGGTCCTCCTGATCGACGAAATCGACAAGGCGGATATCGAGTTTCCAAACGACCTGCTGCAGGAACTCGACCGTATGGAGTTCTTCGTCTACGAGACCGGGGAGACGATTCAGGCCAGGCAGCGTCCGATCGTGATGATCACGTCGAACAACGAAAAGGAACTGCCGGACGCCTTCCTGCGGCGCTGCTTCTTTCACTACATCAAGTTTCCCGACAAGGAGACCATGTCGGAAATCGTCGAAGTGCACTTCCCCGGCCTTAAAGGCCGGCTCGTTTCCGAAGCACTCAATGTCTTCTACGATTTGCGCGAGGTTCCAGGCCTCAAGAAGAAACCCTCAACGTCGGAACTGCTGGACTGGATCAAATTGCTTCTGAACGAGGACATCGACCCGTCGACGCTTCGCGAGACGGACAGCCGCAAGATCATTCCGCCGCTCCATGGCGCGTTGCTCAAGAACGAACAGGATGTTCATCTCTTCGAGCGCCTTGCGTTCATGTCCCGCCGGGACGGACGCTGAAGAGTTCAGAAGGTTTCTTCGAGTTTGTCCCGGGCCTGCATGGCCCAGTAGGACGCCTGCACCGCCGCACGGCGGAACGGGCCGCCTGCGCGCAGGAACCCGAACCGTTCGAACAAGCGGTACTCGTCGTCACCTTCCGCGATTGCCCGGCTAAGCAGCTGGCCGGCCATGGCCGTGGTGTTGAGCCCGTGACCTCCGAACGCCGTAGCGACCCAGATGCGGGCTTCCGGCTGCCCGATCAGCGGCATCTTGTGCCGCGCATAGCCCATCAGCCCGGACCAGACGAAAGCCGGCTTCAGGGTTCCCAGCTTGCGGTACACCGCATAGGCATCTCCCAGAAGCTTCTCTGCCATTTGGCTCGGCGGCTCGGTCCGGGTGCTGATCCGGCCGCCCCAGATCAGACGTCCGTCAGCGAGCCGGCGGTAATAGTCTCCGGCCCTGCGGGTATCCACCACCGCTGCCCGGGTCTTGATGGCTTCGTCAAGCAAGCCGTCATCGGGCTCCGTCGCCGTGACATAGGTTGAGACAGGCAGCACCGCGCGGGTCGCCTTGCGGAAGATCGACAGGTCATAGGCGCTTGTGCACAGTACGACGTGTCCCGCCTTCACACTGCCGTTAGTCGTGTACACGCGCCACTGCCCACCATCCTGGCGGATCCCGTTTGCTCTGGACTGCTCAAAGAAAAATCCGCCAAGCAGCTCGAATTGATGCAGCAGCTCCAGAGCATACTTGAGCGGTTGGATGTGAAAGGCGGAGGCATCATACACGGCCTGATGGTAGCGCGTGGTGACGAGCGTATCCCTCACCAGTTCGGTTGGAACAAATGTCAGCTCTCTGCCCAGATTCTGGCCATAAAACTCGACGAGCTGTTGCATTTCATCAAGGGCGTGGCGGCGGCTGACGAGGTAGCAACCTTCGCCCTGAATCACGCCGTTCATGTTGAAGCGCTCAATCTGGCTCCGGACATACTGTTGCCCGGCCACGGAAAGGCCGAACAGTTTCCATGCGTCGTCCTTGCCCGCGGTCTGAAAGAGTTGTTCCGATTCCAACGCAAATCCGGAGCTGACAATGCCGCCGTTGCGCCCGGAAGCCCCCCAGCCGGCCCGGTGTGCCTCCAGGATCACCACCCCCTGCCCGCGCCGCGCCAGTTCCAGTCCTGTCGATATTCCCGCCAGTCCGCCGCCAATGATGCACACGTCCGCCTGCAGGTGCCTTGTCAGCGGCTCCGGCGGCTTTCCTGCGTCAATCTCAGCGGCATAAAAGGTGTTGGGATAATCCATTGTCCGGGCAAAGGGCAGTGCTAGGCTGCGTGTATCGGTCAGTTGGGGTTGGCCGGCACACATTCAAATTTGGGGCCAGACCATGAAAACTCTGTATCTCCTGCGCCACGCAAAATCCAGCTGGTCGGATGCAACGCTGAGCGACCGGCTGCGGCCGCTCAACAAACGGGGGCGTAACGCGGCCAGCCAGGTCGGCCGCTTCGTCCACTCGCGCGGCCTCGTGCCCGATCTTGTTCTGTGCTCTCCGGCAACGCGCACGCGCGAAACGTTGCAGCGGATGGCGGATGAATGGGATGCAGCCCCGCCTGTGCGCTACGAGGAGGGCCTTTATGAGTTTTCCGCCGGAAGCTCCTATCTTTCACTTGTCAGAGCCGCTCCGGCGGACGTGGGTAGTCTCATGCTGATCGGGCACAACCCGAC
>JBCCEL010000518.1:0-3025 GCA_039030315.1 Pseudomonadota bacterium | reverse complement strand
AGGCCGAGACCGGCCACGATCAGCATGAGCGCCTTGCGTGCACCGAACCTGTCGATCAGTTTTCCCATGTGGGGAAGCGCAAACGCGGCAGCCAGCGTCGCCAGGCCATAGGCGCTCGCCAGCGTCGCATTGTCGATGCCGAGATCCCGGCCGATGGGATCGAGGAAGACACTGAAGGTATGGGACTGTCCGGGCCCGCTTGTCAGGATTCCAAGACTGCCGACAGCGACAATCACCCAGCCATAAAAAAAGCGGCCATCAGTGGCCGTCACCATGTTCTGGCGGAATGACGTCGACACGCTGTTGCTCCGGGCTGTGCGCAGAATCGCGCCGCGGCAATCTACACCGGGGCAGGTCCCGCGCAAGACCAAAACGTCTGCTTCAGACTGTCCTTGGTCATCACCCGGCACGCCATGCTATTGAGCGGGCATGGACAGGAAGGACATTGTGATCGTCGGCGGCGGGCTGAGCGGCCTTGCCGCAGCGGCGGCGCTCAGCGTTCAGCCCAGGGGCATGCCGTTCTCGATCGCACTAATTGACGCCGACGATCCGGCAACCCGCCGTAAGGCCGAGTTCGACGGCCGGGCAAGCGCAATCACGGCCACCTCAAGACGCATGTTCAAGGCCCTGGACATCTGGAGGGACCTCGCGCCACACGCCCAGGCGATGGAGAAGATCGTGGTCACCGACAGCAAGCTGGACGCGGCGCGGCGGCCTGCACTTCTAAAGTTCGGTGAGAGAGATCTGCCGGGCGAGCCTACGGCCTACATGATCGAAAACCGCCACATGTACGGCGCGCTCTGGAAGAAGGTGCAGTCACTGTCGAATGTCGAACTCTTCACAAGGCAGACAGCTACGAGTTTCGAGTTCAGCACTACGCATGCCGAGGTCGGACTGGACGGCGCAACCAGTGTCAGCGGGCGACTTCTGATTGCCGCCGACGGCCGCCGCTCCCCGCTGCGGGAGGCGGCAGGTATTCAGACCGTCGAATGGTCCTACCCGCAAAGCGGGATCGTGACCACGGTCGAACACGAGCGGCCCCATAACGGCGTGGCGGAGGAGAACTTCCTGCCGGCTGGCCCGTTCGCCATCCTTCCGCTGGCGGGCAACCGGTCCTCCCTCGTGTGGACAGAAGATGCCGGGACGGCCACGCAGATCATGGAACAGGATGACGAAGGTTTCGCGGCTGAACTCAGACGGCGTTTCGGAACCCACCTGGGAAAGGTGATGCCCGTCGGACCCCGGTTCAGCCACCCGCTGGCCATGCACCTTGCCAGGAGCTACATCGCACCGCGCCTTGCCCTCATTGGAGACGCAGCCCACGGCATCCATCCCATAGCCGGTCTTGGCTTCAATCTCGCCTTGCGGGACATCGCGGCCCTTGCCGATGTTCTGCAGGACCAGTCCAGGCTTGGGCTCGACATCGGCTCGGAGGCGGTTCTTGAAAACTATGAGAGCTGGCGCCGGTTCGACAATCTCAAGGTGGCGCTCATGTCGGACGGCCTCAACCGACTGTTCTCAAACGACCACCAACTGGTGCGAGTCGCGCGGGACCTGGGAATCGGCGCGGTCAATGCCCTAAGCCCCCTAAAGAAGTTCTTCATGCGCGAAGCCGCCGGTTTCAACGAACGGCTGCCCAGCCTCATGCAATAGCACTCAGCCTCTGGGATCGACGAAATCATCGTCGTCAGGATGTCCGAGATTGCAAAAGGCGCCGCCCACGAATTCAACGCCAGGGTCGTGCGGATCGCCGGGATCCGTCGCAGCCTCGACCTTCTCGCGGTAGTCTTCCGCACTGTCCTGAGGCACATATCCGATGTGGCGGACCTTGTCGTTGTTGAAGAAGCGCTCCTTGTTGTCGGAGATGCCGTAGACGACCGAACAGCCGATCCGTTCGGCGACCAGACAGCGCGTCACCAGTTGCGTCAGATCCCGGAAACTCAGCCATGTTGACAGATGGCGCCGGTCGGCGGGCTCGGGAAAGCAGCTGTTGATGCGGAGCAGGGCGCTCTCCATGCCGAACTTCCGGAAGTACATCTGCGCGACATCTTCAACGAAGCATTTCGAGACCCCGTAAAGCGTGTCCGGGCAGTGGGGCGTGTCCGTATCGGCGCCATCTTCCCGGCGGGCATAACCCACCGCATGGATGGAGCTGGCGTAGACGACCCTCCTGATGCCGTGCCGTCGGGCCGCCTCATAGACGTTGTACCCGCCGATGATCGAGGCGTTCAGAATCTCTTCCCAGGGCCGCTCCACCGGCGCCGCCCCGAAATGCACCACAGCATCACAGCCCTCGACTATCCTCATGACCGCGTCAAAGTCGCCAAGCTCGCAGACCATCACCTCTTCGTTCGGACCGGCCGGTGCCATCTCGAGATGATCGGAGGCCCGGATGGTCGTTGCCAGCGGAGCAAGGCCTTCGCGCAGCACACGTCCGAGATTACCCGCCGCGCCGGTTAGCAGAATGCGATTGAAACGTGGCATGAGCCAATCCTCTTAAGTGTCTCGGTGGCAGAGAACCGGCCTAACCGTCCTCGCCATTCTCGATTGCATAGACCGCCTTGGCGCCGAGATAGCCACCATGATGGCGCACCGCATAATCTGCCTTTGTGAAACGGTTCCGCTTCAGCTGCAGGCAGACCAGGATATCGCCGATAACAGACATGACCGTGGTGGATGTCGTAGGCGTGAGCCCCAGGGGGCAGATCTCCGGCTGGCCGCCGGTAAAGAGCGCATGATCGGCCATTTCTGCCAGCGGCGCATTGTCATGGCCCGTCACGGTGATGATCGGCATATGCGATACGAACCTCCGGGTCAGTCCGATAAGCTCGAGAATCTCTCGCGTCTGGCCCGAGTTGGAGAACGCCAGCAGAATGTCATGTTCGGCAATGACACCAAGATCACCGTGCACCGCCTCCAGCGGATGCAGGAATATCGCAGGCGTACCGGTGGAGCAGAAGGTCTTGGCGAGTTTGCCAGCCACTTCTCCGGCCTTGCCGACACCTGTCGTAATGATCTTGCCGTT
>JBCCEL010000517.1:0-3045 GCA_039030315.1 Pseudomonadota bacterium | reverse complement strand
GACCTTCGGCAAGCACCCCGGCGCTTCCCTTGCGGAGGTTGCCAAACTCGCGGGTGTGGGCCGTGCAACACTGCACCGGCATTTCAGTTCGCGCGAAACACTGATGCTGGCGCTGGCGCGCACGGCGATGGAGGAGCTGGACACCGCCATCGAGGCGGCGGCAGCGGACGCGGAAAGCCACACCGACGCCCTGCGGCGCATCCTGACCGCCGCCATCCCCCTTGCGGAACGCCAGTGGTTCTTGACCCACGAACCGGTCATGCAGGATCCGGCGATCAAGGCCGCCTACAGATCGGATCACGAAGCACTGTGCGCGGCGGTCGATGCGGCAAAGGCGGAAGGGACATTTGATCCGACCGTGCCGACCCGGTGGATCGCGGAAGCCTATGAGGGCCTCATCTTCACGGCCTGGGCGATGGTGCGCGATGAAGAAATCACCCCGAACCAGGCCGCCGATCTCGCCTGGCGCACACTCACCGGCGGACTGGCTGCCGTCCGTCCGGACCAGGAACCAGGATAAAGCCCATGGCCACTTATCTCATGAAACTCTGGAGACGGCCTTCCGCCCTTTCGGAATCGCAGCTCACCATCGGCTCCCTGCTGAGAAAGTTCACCGGGCCGATTTCGGTCACCTGGCTTCTGACCCTGTGCGAAACCACCCTGCTGGCCCTGGTTCCGCTGTTCATCGGCTTTGCTATTGACGGCCTCCTGGAAAAGGACACGGGCGCTCTGATGAACCTTGCGTTGCTCCTCGCCGCCATTCTGGTGGTCGCGGTGGGCCGCAGGGTCTATGACACGCGCGCCTATGGAACGATCCGGGTCGAACTCGGGCGGGAGCTGGCCGCCCGCGCTGCTGGAGGATCAGTGTCGACCACCAATGCCAGGCTGGGCATGGGACGGGAGCTTGTGGACTTCCTCGAGGAGCAGGTTCCGGAACTGCTGAGCTCTCTGGTGAAGCTCGCCGTGGCGCTCGTCCTTCTCTACACCTTTGACCCGGTTCTATTCGGTGCAGCGGCAGGCGCCGGTCTCCTGATGCTGGTGGTCTATGCCATCTCGCACCGCCGCTTCTTCCGGCTGAACGGCGAGCTCAACCGGCAGACGGAAAGACAGGTAACGATCCTTGCTGCCGGTTCGCCGGCCAGACTGCTGGCCCACCTCTCCCGGCTGCGCCGCACCGAGGTGAGGATCTCCGACACCGAGGCCGTGGTCTACGGCCTCATCTTCTTCGTTCTGCTGTCGTTCATCGTGTTCAATCTGTGGTTCGCGGCGACACATATCAACATCACCGTGGGCAGCATCTTCTCCATCATCAGCTATTCCTGGGAGTTCGTCGAAGCCGCCATCATCCTGCCCGCCACACTCCAGGGCTGGTCGCGCCTGTCGGAAATCATGCAGCGGATCAACGCCGGATCAGAAGCAGTCCGGCCCGAGGCGTGATGCTGTTTCAAAGGATTTGCACGGCGTACCCACACTGTCGCCCTCGGGCCTGACCCACTGCTGTCCGGTTAAGCTGAAAATATCCCCTCACCGTCATTGCCGGGCTTGACCCGGCAATCCAGAGCGGTGGAGGACGTAGTAGATTTATCTCGTGGGATCAGCACATTATGTTTGGTCAGCCGTCATTGAGCAAGCTGCCCTGGATCACCGGGTCAAGCCCGGTGATGACGAGTGGGGTGGATAGTTCTTAGATTCTGAAACGTGTCCCCTCTGCCGTAAGGGACCGCAATGCATTGGCCTCATTGAGCTTCTCGGAATTGCAAATGTTTAACCGGACAGCACTGGGCCTGACCCGAGGGCACAGGGCTGCCGGGCTCTGAGCGTTGTTGCCCTGGGTCCTCGGCTCGGGGGCCGAGGACGGCAGAGACCGGCGCAAAGTGTTTTCAGGGGGCCAATGCTATTGGCCGCTGATGCGGCCGACTTCCTCGCCGTTGCGCACCGCCAGGACGGTGCCCTTGGGAATGGACACCCAGCCGTCGGCATCAAGCGGCACGGACGCGAACAGGATGGTCTGCTGATCGCCCAGACGGATGCGGCAGCCGTCCGTGCTCCATTCCGGCCCCTGCTGGCAGGACACGCAATTGCGCATGGAAAGACCCGGCGGCCGCGGCTCCGAGAAACCGCCGTTCTCCTCATAGATGCGCTGGTGTGCGTGCACGAAGAGAGCATCACCGTCCGAATAGAGGAAGTTGGCCGAACCCAGATCCCTCATCTCGCGGCAGAACCGGGCGAACACCCTCAACCGTTCCATGACATCCGGGATGCTCCTGTCATTACCCCAGAGCGGCTGCAGGCGTTCAAGCAATACGCAGAATGCGAGTTCCGAATCGGTCTCGCCGACCGGCTGGCGGCCGAGGCTGCGCTCCGGGTGCCTGTCACGCAGCCCCTTCAGCGTTCCATTATGCGCGAAGATATGCACCCTTCCGCCAAGGGCGCGGCGAAACGGATGGGTATTCTCAAGAGCTGGCTCTCCGACGGTCGCCAGCCGCACATGGGCGATGACACAGTCCGAAGCCAGGCCCTGTTCGGCGATGAACCGCACCCAGGCGCTGTCGCTCGCAGGTTCCGCCTCCTTGACGACCAGCGCCTCACGGTCCTGGAAATAGGCAATGCCCCAGCCGGAATTGTTCTGATAGGTGTGCCCGCCATGGCGGGCGAACTCGGTCAGCGAGTAGCTCACCGCCGAGGGCCTGGAACACGACATCGCGAACAGTTCGCACATTTCACCGGCCTTCCAACTTGCCTTCAACTGGTTCAAACCCGACACTTGAACACCCTCATCGTCACGCCCGCGAAGGCGGGTGGATGCTTTCACGGTTGAAGTGCAACGCTTGGAGGTTTTCTGCAAAGACCTCGGCCGGGGTTTTGAAGTCAAGGCACTTGCGGGGTGTGGAGTTATAGTTTTCGACCGCTGCCTGAAGGCCATGGGCCCCAAGCGCTGTCAGGTCTGTCTTGCGCGGCAGCGGTCGGCGGAGCCTGGAGATGGCATTCTCAACGCCGCCTTTCTGCCAGGGCGAGTGGGCATCGCAGAAATAGGTTTGCATGTTG
>JBCCEL010000516.1:0-3046 GCA_039030315.1 Pseudomonadota bacterium | reverse complement strand
CGCGACAACGGCGAAGGCCTTCGGCAGCTATGGCGTTCAGGACGACCACAAGAAAATCGGCAAACCGGCCCGCAAGGCGGCGAGACGGGCAGCGCCTGCCAAACGGAGCCCGTCAACGAGCAAGGCCAAGCCGGCCCGCAAATCGCCCGCCAAGACGAGTGCTGCCAAGAAGCCCAAGGCCGGTGGTCGGACGGTTCGGGCTCGCACCAGAAAGGCGGCCGGAGCCTGACCATGGACGCACCCTATGACCTGCTGGTTATCGGCGGCGGCATCAACGGTGTCGGTACCGCACGCGATGCAGCAGGTCGCGGCCTCAAGGTGCTTCTGGCGGAGAAGGATGATTTGTCGGAGGGCACATCGTCCAGATCCGGCAAATATATTCACGGCGGGCTGCGGTACCTTGAATATTACGAATTTCGCCTCGTTCGCGAGGCCCTGATTGAACGCGAGGTCGTGCTGGAGTCGGCCCCGCATCTGACCTGGCCGCTTCGGCTCGTCCTTCCCCATTCCCCGGAGCAACGGCCGCGTTGGCTGATCCGCCTCGGCTTGCTCCTGTATGACAATCTCGGGGGCCGCAAACGCATTCCCGGCAGCCGCTCCATTCGTCTTGACCGGTCGCCCGAAGGAGCGATGCTGCGCGAGAATTACCGGCAGGCCTTTACCTATTACGACGTCTGGGTTGATGATTCGCGCCTGGTGATCCTCAACGCGGTCGACGCGGCCCGTCGCGGTGCTGAAATTCTGACGCGTACGGCCGTGGTCTCGGCCCGCCGCGATGGCGAGCTGTGGCGCGTCACCCTTCGTGGCCATGGCGGACAGCGCGAGATCACAGCGCGGGCGATATTCAATGCGGCCGGCCCGTGGGTCGAGCAAGTGATCGGCAACGTCGCCGGGGTCAATTCGACGAAGAACATCCGCCTGGTCAAGGGATCCCACATCATCCTGAAGCGATGGTGGGACGGTGATCACGGCTATGTCCTCCAGGCACCGGACAAGCGGCTCATTTTCGTCAATCCCTACTTTGACGACCTTGCGCTTGTCGGCACAACGGACATCCCCTTTGATGACCGGCCGGAAGATGCCGCCATTGACCAGAGTGAGACGGACTATCTCCTGTCGATCCTCAACCTTTACTTTCGCACGGACCTGACCGGCGCGGATGTCCTGTCGGCCTATTCAGGCGTTCGGCCCCTCTTTGACGATGACAGCGCCAAGGGCGCGTCGGCGGTGACCCGCGATTATTCGTTCGAGCTTGACGGTGGCGACGGGCGCCCGCCGTTTCTGTCAGTGTTCGGCGGCAAACTGACGACCTACCGAAAACTGTCGGAGGCGGCCCTGACACGGCTGGGCCCGCACTTTCCCGACATGGGCGGTGCCTGGACCGATGCCGCGCCTCTTCCCGGCGGCGACATGCCGGGCAGCGACTTTGCGGCATGGTTCGACGGGTTTCAGTCCCGCCACAGCTGGCTGCCGACACCGCTCGCCCGGCACTATGGGCGGTCCTATGGGACGGAGGCCGAACCCTTGTTGGCGGGCGCTGCGTCCCTGCCCGATCTTGGACGGCATTTCGGCGGCCTCTTGTATGAGCGGGAAGTCGAGTGGCTCATGGACCGGGAGTGGGCGCAGACGGCGGACGATATTCTGACGCGGCGAACAAAGCACTATCTCTTCATGTCTGAGGCAGAGAAGAAAGCGGTTGGCGATTTTCTCGCATCCGAAATGGCCGCGTGAGTTTCGACAGTCTGAGACAGAGCGCTGCGTTTTCAGCGCTGCGTGATGTCGCCGCCCGCCTTGGGAGCGATCCTCTGCAAATTCAGGGTCCCGGCGGCAATGTCTCCCTGAAGCAGGACGGCAACATGCTGGTCAAGGCGTCCGGGACATGGCTCGCCGATGCTGAGAAAGAGGATGTCTTCACGCCGGTCGATTCAGCGGCACTCAAGGCCGCGCTGCTTGCCGATGATCCGCGCGCCGACACGCCGCAAACGTTTCTCGTTGGCGAGGGATTGCGCCCCTCGATCGAAACCTCGTTTCACGCCGCTCTCGATGCACCTGTCGTCCTTCACACGCACTGTGTCAACACGATCGCCCAGTCGGTTGCCGGGCACGCTGCGGCGTGCCGTGATCTCGGCCTGGCGGTGGTTCCCTATGCGATGCCGGGCATCAAGCTCGCCCGGGCTCTGCTGGACGCCTGGCATACCGGCGCGCGCGGCGCCATTCTGGTCAATCACGGATTGATCGCAGCCGCCGACACTGTTGCCGAGGCAGAGAGGATCGTGCGGGACGTCGCCGCGCGTTTCGACACCGGTTCGGTCGCTCCGGCAGATCCGGACTCCAACCTGGCCGATGCGCTGGAGGGAACCGGCTGGCGCCCCCTGGGCGGTGGCGCAACGACGGCACTGGCCTTCGACGATGAACGACGGGCCATCGGCGCCGGTCCGGCCCTTTACCCGGACCAGGCGATTTTTCTGGGTCCTGCACCGATTGTACCGGAGGATGGGGAGACATTTCCGGCAGCTCTTGCCCGGCAATCAGGCCCGACCAGAAGCCTTGCCATTCTTCCGGGGTTGGGCGCTGCCGTCGCGCCGGACGCCTCCCCGGCGACAGTGGCCCTTGCCGAGATGGTTGGCGAGGTCGTCTTTCGCATTCCGGATGGTGCAACTCTGACCCGCCTGAGCGACAGCGACATCTCCGACCTTCTGGGCTGGGACGCGGAGATCTACCGGCAGGCCCTGGAAAAAGCCCGGACCGAGCGCAATGCCGCGAGTGGCGCGCCATGAGTGCCCAGCACGCCCTCGGCATTGACATTGGCACCTCCGGCGCCCGCGCAACCATGCTGTCGGCCACCGGCGATGTCCTGGCATCAGGAGCCGCCAGGATGGCTGACCATGGTCCGGATCATCGAGACCCTGAGGTCTGGAAACGAACGCTTGCGGCGGCTCTCGAACAGCTGTTCGAGCACGTTGACCCGGCGCTGATCGGCGCCCTTTCGGTCGATGGGACATCGGGAACCCTTCTCGCGCTGGATGAGTCCGGCCAAACCCTCGGG
>JBCCEL010000515.1:0-3047 GCA_039030315.1 Pseudomonadota bacterium | reverse complement strand
GTCAACGGCGAAGAGCTCCTCTCGCTGAGCGGGCAAGAGGTCGGCGTCGTCAACAGCCCCTGCTACTCCCACCGCCTGGGCAAGTCCCTGGCGCTTGGCCATGTCCAGCCCGACGCCGCGGCGGCCGGCACCACGCTTGTGGTCAACGGCGGCGATATCGACACAACGGCGACGATCGTGGACATACCCGTCTACGATCCCCAGAAGTCGAAGACGCACGGCTGACGGGAACGGCTGCGACACCGCCACCGTTGCGGCGCCCGGTCTCAGCTACCACGTTGAAAAGCGATGGACCGGGCAGCGACAGCAACGACGCGCAGAAGCGCGTTGTTCACGGGCACGGCGGCCTTCGCTGCCGCCGGCGCCGCACTGGCTCTTTATCCCCTGGCGCGCAGTCTCGCCCCCGGCCCGGACGCAAAGCTGTCCACGGTGGAGTACGATCTCAACACGATCTCACCCGGCACGAGCTTCGAGTTTCTCCTCTGGGGATACATCCCAGTCGAGATCCGGCACCGCACACCGGTGGAAATGAAGCAGGCCATGGAATGGGCCGAGTTCCGCGATCCCAGGTCCCGCAGCCCCTTCCTTCCCCACGAGAATGCTCTGGATGAACACCGGTCTGTTGCCGGAGCCGGGAACTACATCATCGTTAAACCCGTCTGCACCCGTCTTGGCTGCCGCCTGTGGAGCGGAAAAGGCGATTTCGCCGGATGGTTCTGTCCCTGCGATGCCACGCACTACGATGTGTCCGGCCGCGTCCGGAAGGGCCCGGCACCGCGCAACCTCGAGATCCCCTACTATCACCTCCTCCCCGGCAACAGCATCCGCTTCGTGGAAGGCGAGATTTGAGGCGCATCGGTCTCAGGCCGAGCCGCCGCAAGGGCATTCGGACTAACCAATCGGACCTACCCAAAGGGCCACCCTCGAGCTCGACCCAGAGCCGTCCGGTTAACCTGAAGACACCCAGCTCATCATCATTGCCGGGCTTGATCCATTGCTGTCTGGTTAAGTTGAAAATCCCCCATCATCGTCATTGCCGGGCTTGACCCGGCAATCCAGAGCGGTTGAGGACGAAGCAGATTTATCTCTTGGAATCAGCACATTATGTTTGGTCAGCCGTCATCGAGCAAGCTACCCTGGATCACCGGGTCAAGCCCGGTGATGACGAGTGGCGGTGGATCGCCACCGGACCTCATCCTGAGGAAGGTCTGAAGGACCTGTCTCGAAGGATGTGCCGCATGCTCCGGTGTCGCAGCCCGGGCCTCAAGCCGGCGTCAGGCCTTCAGGCCGAGCACCCGGTAGATCTCGACCGGCGCCTTGATCCCCTTGAGTTCGAACTCGCCTGAAGATTCCGCCTCCACGAGTTCTTCCACGGCCGTGTAGGCGCGCGGGCTGAGGAGGATTTCGCCATCTGCGGCGCGATCACACAGCCGGGCGGCCAGGTTCACCGCCGTGCCGTTGGCTGTGTATTCGTAGCGTCCTTCGGACCCCACCATACCGACCGTGGCATAGCCGAGCGAGATGCCGACACCGAAGCCCAGCCGGTGCCCGAGCTTGCGCCACTGGCTGCCCAACTCGGCCATCCGGTCCCGCATGGCCATGCCAAGCTTCAGGGCATCGCCCGCCGGGTCATCGCACGGCAGTGGATCGTTGAAGATCACCATGATCCCGTCGCCCATGCGATGGTCGACACCCGCCCCGTGCGCGCTCATCAGCTTGCCCATCTCCTCGTGATAGGTCTGCAGCACCTCGATGGTTTCCTCCGGCTCCGCCGTCTCGCAGAAGGCCGTGAACCCGCGGATGTCGCAGAATAGTGTCGCGATCAGCGCACGGTGGCTTGAGAGGAGCTTGTCGCTGCCGGATGAGACAACGGCATCGGCCACCTGCGGCGACAGGAACCGCTTGAGCCGTCCCATCCGCTCAATCTCGCCGACCTGTTCCTCGACCCGGGCCTCAAGCCCTTCGTTCAGCGCCTGGACTTCCTGTGTCTTGGCTTCCAGCGCCCGGAACTGCTTGACGTTTTCAATGGCGATCACGGCCTGGGCCGCAAAACTCTGCACAAGCGCCACGTCGTCTTCGGAAAAGGGCTGAACCTCGCGGCGATAAAGAATTATGGCCCCGATGCTCTTTTCTTCGCTGATTAACGGTACCGCCAACAGGCTGCGGGCCCCCTCGACAACGGTAAGCTGATGGCGCCGGTGCGAATCCGTCGGATACCTTTCGTCCGCCCCCAGATCATCACTGAGAATAACCTCGCCTTCGCGGATCGGAATGGTTGCCACGAGCGGAGAGCCTTCAAGCGGCTCACTGAAGTTCTCAAGGATGTCTGCAAAGCTCGAACGCGCGCCACGATGGGCCGGGATAGTTACCGTTTGCCGGGCCTCATCGGTCATGGAGAGAAATGCCAGCGGCGCACTGCAAAGCCGGGAAGCGCTTTCGAGAATCACGTCAAACACGGGCTTTTCGTCCGCCCGCGACCTGCTGATGACCTGCAGGATTTCCCGCGACGCCGCCTCTCTCTCGAGCCTGGTCTGCAGTTCACGGAACTGGCGCACGTTCTCGATCGCGATTACCGCCTGGGCGGCGAAGGTTTCGACCAGTGCAATCTCATCGTCATGGAACGGCTCCACCCGTCGCTTGTAGAGAAAGACGGTTCCGATTGCGCTGTCGTTCAACAGCAGAGGCACCAGCAAGGCGGTTCGCATGCCCTCGGTTTCGACAGCCGCCTTGTGCTGCGGCGACACGCTGCCCTCGGGATCGTCCGCAATGTCGGGATAGTGGCCGATCTGACGGGTCCGGATCGCTCGCGCCGCCAGAGAATCTTCCTTCGTTAGCGAGTGAGGATTTTCCTTCAGCTGCTCGATGAACCGGGAGGTCGCGGAATTTGAGGCCACAAGCTGCAGGAGACTTTCGTCGTCGTTGACCAACAGCAGCCCGGCATGCGGCGCATTGCAGAGCCGCGCCGCGTTCTCAAGGATCACTTCGAAGACGGGCTGCTCGTCGTCGCGCGACTGGCTGATGGCCTGCAACACCTCCCGCGTCGCCGC
>JBCCEL010000514.1:0-3050 GCA_039030315.1 Pseudomonadota bacterium | reverse complement strand
GCCATTCGCGAAGGACGTCAGGCCGCCCACGCGATCGACAAGTTCCTCATGGGGACGACGGAGCTGCCGCGTTAGGCAGCCCTTCTTGCCCAAGAGAAGATATGTAAGGACTAATTCAGCCCCATGCAGCTTGCGTAGTACGTCGTCGTGGCCGGCCAGTCGCTGAAGACACCCTCTACTCCGACATCCTCAGCCAGGACGTGCAACAGTTCGAACATCATGCCGTCGCCGTCGGTTACATCCTTGATGCTCTGGTAGTACCAGCCTCCACCATTCTTCAACGGGCCTGACCGCTCGAGCGTCCAGGTGATGAGGTTGAGATCGGCGGCCCTGGCTTGCCTGGCATAGACCGACGGCACGATCCTGCCGCCCTCCACGGTCACCAGAAACCACAGCGGCGGGGCGAGATAGTTGACCCCCTGAGCCTTCAGATCGGACATCCTGCGGCGCCAGGTCTCAGGCTTCATCGGGTCAAAGCTGCGGTCCCGGTAGCTTTTGTCCAGCAGGACGGCCTGTTTGCCGAAGGCGGGTTCATTCCTGATCCAGTAGAGCACGTCCTCAAGATTGAATGACTGGGGCCAGACATCTTCAGGCGGGATACCGGCCGCCTTGTATTCGTCGATCAGCTTCTGGGCATAGTCCGCCTGGCTGAAGCCGTTGAACGGCATCTCGACCACGGGCGCCTTGAGCTCAGGGGTGAACCTCGCGCCGAGTTCCTTGAACAGCCTGATGGATTCTGTGTGTGTCATCAGGGTTCCGGTTTCGCCGGCGTAGAGATCCGTGCGCCAGGAGGCCGTGCCGCCGAGATACTCTTCCACCGTCCTTGCGTTCCTGTTGGCCGCATCCATCTTCCCGCGAAGGGTGCGGAACTCCGCCAGGGTGATTTCGCTGGTGCGGCACTCGGCAGACGCCTTGCCGCCGCCGCCCGCCGGCCTGAATGGCCTCACGCACTTTGACGCCAACGGGGTGGCCAGAATGTTCGTGGTGGTGTGGAGGTCGTTCTGGGCATGGCGGCAGACCAGTTCCTTGTCTGCCGTGAAGGTCACATCGCATTCCAGCACGCCAGCCCCCATCAGCGCGGCGGCGCGGTTCGACTCGACCGTGTGTTCGGGAAACTGGAGCGGCGCACCGCGGTGGCCGATGGAAAACTGCGTGCGCCTGAACGGGCCGGGCGCGCAAGACTTGAGCTTCTCTTTCAAAGCTCCGTCGTTCATCCGGTCAACGAGATAGTAGGGCCGCGGGCCGATCTGGACCGTGTCGGCCGCCAGCTGGGCCGGAGTGAACAGCGCACAAGCCGCTGCGAAAAGCGAAACGACAAGTTTCATCAGAGCCTCCCGTCTTCATCCATCTTAGAAAGGATGACGGGAGGCTTTGACAATTCAAATCTGGATTGGGGGTGCTTTCCTAGAGCCCGGCCATCTCCGCTTCCTTGGCCTGCACTTCGCGGGCGTACTTCCGCGCCATGCGCGGCAGGCGTTTTGCGTGGATGCCAGAATTGTAATAGCCGACGCTGCCGCGGTTCAGCGCCTTCTTCAGGTAGCGCATGCCGTATTTCAGGTTGGTGTCCGGGTCGTAGAGACCGGCGCATGATCCGTAGTAACCCACGGATCGGGCGGTTTCGCACTTGATCTGCATAAGGCCGATCTCGCCAACGCCACCGGTGGCCTTCCTGTTGAAAGCACTTTCCTGGCGGACAACGGCCAGGCCCGTGCGCTCCGGCACGCCGGCCTTGCGGGCATGCGCCTTCACGGCCGTGACAATGGCGCGCTTCTCTTCACTGCTGGGAAGACGGTAACGCCGACGGCGCGTGGAACGGCGCTTGTAGGATCGCCGCTTGTTGTAGCCACGCTCGGAAGCATCCCAGCCGCCGCGAGAGAGCGACAGGCCCTTGCTTGAACGCGTCAGTTCATCGGAAACGGAGTAACCCTGGCCGGCGCCGCCAGCGCAGCCGCCAAGCACGAGCGCCGCAGCCGCGGCACAATACACGATACGCATTACTAACTACCCTCCGGATGCCCGACCCATTGCAAGACCCACCGCAATTTCGGGGCGATACGATGACCGGATCGTGACCGCGAAGGGTTTTGATTCTGTTAACTCAGATATCGTCAACGGGGCGTGAAGAAATCTCGCTTGACCGGGGGGATGCCCGCCCCCTAAGAGCGAACCTGGAGATATCGCAGCGGAGCCGTGTCATGACACCCAAAGTCTCCGACCGCAGGGTCGGCCGCCGCCATGAGAAGACCGATCTCGTCCCCTGAGATCTGACCGCTGACCCGCGCCGGCTCAAGCAGCGGCGCATCGCTTCTCCCCTTCCCAATTTTTCGAAGAAGTCATCATGCAGCTGTCCGGCAAAGCCCGACTGGCCATCGACATCGGCGGCACCTTCACCGATGTCGCGATCGCGCTGCCAGGTTCCGGTTCGCGTTTCATAACCGCCAAGTGCCCCACGACCCCCGGCGACCCGGTCGCCGGCGCCATGCACGGCGTCTCCCTGGCGCTGGAGCGCGCCGGTCTTTCGCCAGCCGATATCGGGGGATTCATCCACGGCACAACCCTCGCCACCAATGCCCTGATAGAGCGCAAGGGTGCGCAGGTCGGCGTCATCACGACTGAAGTCTTCCGGGACAT
This sequence comes from Pseudomonadota bacterium, assembly GCA_039030315.1. GTDB lineage: Bacteria > Pseudomonadota > Alphaproteobacteria > Rhizobiales > CAJQND01 > JAAEUE01. The sequence continues at coordinate 419 of JBCCEL010000514.1, read as the reverse complement.
TCTGGAGATCGCCTACGAGCGGCGCTACGACCAGTACGACATCAACATCGAGAAGCCCGATCTCCTGGTCCCGCGGGAACGCTGCTTCACCGTTCCGGAACGGATGAACACGAAGGGTGAGGTGCTGACGCCTCTTGAAACCGGCAGCCTCGACGAGACCCTTGCGGCGCTGGATGCGGAAGGCGTGACGAGCCTGGCGATCTGCCTGTTGCACTCCTATGCCAATCCCTCCCACGAGCTGGAGCTGGCAGAGCGGATCAGAACCTTGCGTCCCGATATCTCTGTCAGCCTGTCCTGCGAGGTCAGCCCGGAGATCCGCGAGTTCGACCGCCTCTGCACCACGGTCGCCAATGCTTATGTGAAGCCCCTGATGGAGCAATACCTGGTCGCGCTCTCCAGGCGTCTTGAGGCGGACGGCT
>JBCCEL010000513.1:0-3064 GCA_039030315.1 Pseudomonadota bacterium | reverse complement strand
GCGGCCTTCGAGGCCGATCTCTCCGATGTTGAGGACTATGACGGTCTTGCAGCCGGGGTATCCGCCAGCTTCGGCGCTCCCACGATCCTGCTGAATGCGGCCGGCGTGAACTTCCGGCAGCCTGCCGACGAGATCACGGCGGAGAGCTGGAACGCCACGCTGCATCTGAACCTGTCCGTCCCCTTTTTCCTGGCCCGTGCGCTGGTTTCCGGCATGCTGAAATCCGGCCATGGCAATATCATCAACATAGCGTCCCTGCAGAGTTATCGCGCATTCGACCGGGGCATGGCTTATGGCGCCTCCAAGGGCGGGGTGACCCAGCTGACCCGGGCCATGGCCAAGGAATGGTCGGCGCGGGGCATCACCGCGAATGCGATCGCACCCGGCTTCTTTCCGACGGAACTGACCGCCCCGGTCTTTGGAGATGACGGCCTGAGCGCGCACCATGCGGCTGCCACGGCGGTCGGGCGCAATGGCGAGATGGCCGATCTTGACGGCACCGCCGTGTTCCTGGCGTCGCAGGCGTCCGCCTATGTGACCGGCCAGGTGATCGGAGTGGATGGAGGATATCTCGCCACATGAAGGCACTCGTCTACACAGGACCAGAACAGCTGGAGTTCCGCGAGGCCGCGGACCCGCAAGCGGGCAATGACGGCGTTGTCGTCAAGATTGATGCGGTCGGTATCTGCGGTTCGGATATGCATGCCTATCTCGGCCATGACGAGCGCCGGCCTGCGCCGTTGATCCTCGGCCACGAGGCGGCCGGTACGATTGTCGAAGGGCCGGGCCTGGGCAAGCGTGTGACGATCAACCCGCTGGTCACCTGCAGGGTCTGCCCGGCCTGCCGGGAAGGCCGGGCAAATCTCTGCCCCGAACGCCAGATCATCTCCATGCCGCCACGCGAAGGAGCGTTTGCCGAGGCGGTCGGCATCCCGGAGACAAACGTCCTGGAACTGCCGGAAGACCTGCCGTTCGGACACGCCGCGCTCACTGAGCCGCTGGCGTGCTCCTATCATGCCGTCCGGCTGGCTTCTGAAGCAAGCTTCCGGCCGCTGGCCGAATGCCGCGCGGTCGTCCTCGGCGGCGGCGCCATTGGTCTGGGAGCGGCCCTCGCGCTTGCAGATTTCGGCTGCCACGATATCTGGATCGCTGAGACCAATACGCGCCGTCACGGCCTGCTCGAACGGGCCGGCGACTTCAAGGTGTTCGACCCGCTGGGGCGCAACTCCCTGGATGCTGGAACCGTGGATGTCGTGGTGGACGCCTTTGGCGGCGATGCGACCCGGGCGGCAGCCTGCGCACTCGCGAAGCCTGGTGGCGTGATCGTCCACATCGGCCTTGCCTCCGGCGACGGTGGGTTTGATGCCCGCCGGGTAACTCTCCAGGAGCTCACCTTCATCGGCACCTATACCTTCACGCCGGCCGATTTCGCCGCGACCCTCAACGCGATTGCATCCGGCCGCCTCGGCGCTCTCGACTGGGTCGAGGAGCGTCCGCTAAGTGAAGGCGCAAGAGCCTTTTCTGATATTCTCGCCGGCGAAGCCGCCCACCCCAAGATTATGCTCAGACCCTGAGCCCCGCCCTCTCCCGTTCAAGACTTGCGAAAGGAACCTGAATGTCCATCCCCCACCTGCTGGTGCATGACCACGACGACAATGTCGGTGTGGTCGTTATCGAAGGCGTGACGGCCGGAACCGATATGCTCTGTGTCGTCACCCATGATGACAGCGATTTCAAGCTGACCGCCAAAGCGGATGTGCCGATCGGGCACAAGGTCGCGCTGACCGACCTGAATGAGGGCGACACGATCGTCAAATACGGTGAGGACATCGGCAAGATGGTCGCATCGGTGGAGAAGGGCGGTCACGTCCACGTCCACAATCTGAAGACGAAGCGCTGGTAGGAAGGAACCTGAACCATGGCATCATCCAGCAAGATCATGGCCTACCGCCGGGAAAACGGCCGGGTAGGCGTCCGCAATCACGTCGTCATCCTGCCGGTCGACGATATCTCCAACGCGGCCTGCGAATCGGTCGCGAAGAACATCCAGGGCACCATGGCGCTGCCGCACTCGTACGGCCGGCTGCAGTTCGGTGAAGATCTGGAGCTGCATTTCCGCACCATGATCGGCACCGGCGCCAACCCGAACGTGGCCGCCTGCATCGTCATCGGCATCGAGCCGGGCTGGACCCAGAGGATCGCCGACGGCATTGCCGAAACCGGAAAGCCGGTGGCTGCCTATTCCATCGAGCAGCACGGCGACATCAACACGATCGCCACCGCATCGCGCAAGGCCAAGGAGTTCGTCCACTGGGCCTCCGAGCTGCAGCGCGAAGAGTGCGACATATCCGATCTCTGGGTGTCCACCAAGTGCGGCGAGAGCGACACCACGACCGGCCTCGGCTCCTGCCCGACAGTCGGCAACATGTACGACAAGCTGCTGCCGGAAGGTATCTACGGCTGCTTCGGCGAGACCTCTGAACTGACCGGCGCCGAGCACCTGTGCAAGGCCCGGGCGGCAACGCCGGAAGCCGGCGAGGCCTTCATGACCATATGGCAGGCCTATATGGATGAGGTGATCGAGCCCTTCAAAACCTCCGACCTCTCGGAAAGCCAGCCCACCAAGGGCAATATCGAAGGTGGCCTGACCACTATCGAGGAAAAGGCGCTCGGCAACCTGGAAAAGATCGGCCGCACCTCGACCTATATCGATGCGCTCGGACCGGCGGTTGCGCCGGAGAAGGGCGCAGGCCTCTATTTCATGGATACATCTTCGGCGGCGGCGGAATGCGTCACGCTGATGGCGGCGGGTGGGTATGTCATCCACACATTCCCGACCGGACAGGGCAATGTGGTGGGCAATCCGATTGTCCCGGTCATCAAGATTTCCGGCAATCCGCGCACCATCCGCACCATGGGTGAGCATATTGATGTCGACGTGTCGGGGGTTCTGCGCCGCGACATGACGATCGACCAGGCCGGAGATGCGCTGATCGACATGATCGTGCGGACCGCCAATGGCCGCAACACGGCGGCAGAGGCACTCGGTCATCGCGAATTCGTC
>JBCCEL010000512.1:0-3090 GCA_039030315.1 Pseudomonadota bacterium | reverse complement strand
GTTGCCGGCGATCGCGGACTTTACACAACACCGTTCCTGTTCCTGATGAACAAGAACGCCTATGAGTCCCTGACCGATGCACAAAAGAAAGTCATCGACGACAATTCGGGTATGGTGCTTGCCCAGCTGGCCGGCGAGCTCTGGGATGGCTTTGAAGCCCCGGCCCGGCAACTTGCTGCGGACGCAGGCGGCAGCTTCCACGAACTGTCCGGACCACAGCTGGATGAGATGAAGGCCGCTGGCGACGTTGTGATCGAAGAGTGGATCGCTCAGGCCAACGAAGACGGACTTGATGGCGAAATGCTGGTTGAGACAGCCCGCGAGCTCATCAAGAAATATGAGCAATAGTGTCGAGCTAGAAACCTCAGAAGACGAGGCGCGCCCGAGCGATCCGATCGGGCGCGTTTTGACACTTATGGCCAAGGTCCTGGCGCTCTTTGGCGGGCTGGTCCTGCTGGTCATTGTCGGCATCAACTTCCTGTCGATCCTGGGCCGGTCACTGTTTTCCGCACCGCTCCTGGGCGATTTCGAACTGGTCGAACTGGGCTGCGCGGTGGCGGTTTCATCGTTCCTGCCCTGGTGTCAGCTCAAACGCGGAAATGTCATTGTCGACTTCGTCACCTCCGGTCTCAGCGACCGCTGGCGGCAGGTCCTGGATTCCTTCAGCGCCATTGTCTTCGGCCTTGTCGCGGCCTTCTTCACCTGGCGCATGTTTTACGGCGCCCAGGATATGTACACCTACAATGAAGAGACCATGCTGCTGCAGTTCCCGGTCTGGATTCCGTTCATCCCGGTGGTGTTTTCGTTCCTGCTCTTGAGCCTGTGCAGCTTTTACACGGCCTATGTTTCCGCGTCACAAGCCGCTGCGGCGGACGCCTGATCGATGGATCGGGTCACGCTCGGCGTTCTCGCCTTTCCCATTCTGTTTGCGATCCTCGCCATAAGGGTTCCAATCGGCCTGGCCATGCTCCTGGTCGGGACCGGAGGGACGGCCTATCTCGCCGGCTGGCTGCCCGTCATGTCGCAGGTCAAGACCAGCGCCTGGCACCTTTTTTCCAACTATTCCCTGTCGGTCATTCCGCTGTTTCTGCTGATGGGCAATTTCGCCACCAAGTCCGGCATGAGCTCAGCCCTGTTCCGCTTCACCGGCGCCTGTCTCGGCCACCGCAAGGGCGGCATCGCCATGGCGGCGGTGGGCGCCTGTGCCGGGTTCGGGGCGATTTGCGGCTCATCGCTGGCAACCGCTGCGACCATGGGAAAGGTGGCGCTGCCGGAATTGCGGCGGCTTGGCTATTCCGGGTCCTTGGCGACCGGTGCGCTGGCCGCCGGCGGCACGCTCGGCATTTTGATCCCGCCCTCCGTGATCCTCATCATCTATGCCATCCTGACCGAGCAGAACATCGCAAAAATGTTCCTGGCGGCCTTCATTCCGGGCATTCTGGCCGCGCTCGGCTACCTCCTGGCGATCGCCCTTTACGTGCGCTTCGTGCCGGATGCCGGTCCGAGCACACCGCGGGTCGCCTGGCGCGAGCGGTTTAAGTATTTCGGCGAGATCTGGCATGTGATCCTGATCTTCGTGGTGATGATCGGCGGTATCTATCTCGGCTATTTCACGCCGACAGAGGGAGCCGCCGTCGGTGCGGCCGGGACCGGCCTGATCGCCGCGACCCGCAAGAGCTTCAACTGGTCGTCCCTGGTCGATGTCATTCTCAGCACCGCCGTGACCTCAGCGATGATCTTTCTGGTCCTGCTTGGGGCCGAGTTCTTCAACGCCTTCATCGCCTTGACCCGATTGCCCAATGAGCTGGCCAGCTTTGTCGTCGACAACCAGCTTTCCCCGTTGCTGGTGGTCGCCTGCATCCTGGCCCTCTATGTCGTGCTTGGCTGCCTGATGGACAGTCTGGCCATGATCATGCTGACCATCCCGGTCTTTTTCCCGGTCGTCATCACCCTTGATTTCGGCATGCCGGTGGAGGAGGTGGCCATCTGGTTCGGCATCCTGACCCTGATCGTGGTGGAGGTCGGGCTGATTACACCGCCGGTCGGCCTCAACGTGTTCATCATCAACAAGATGGCCGGCGATGTTCGAATTGCCGACACCTTCCGCGGCGTTCTGCCCTTCCTGGCCAGCGACTTTGTCCGGGTGATCATCCTCTTCGCCTTCCCCGGCATTACGCTGTTTTTGCTGCGGCTCTTTCCCTAAGTGAGAATTGCTCTAGCGATTAATGGAAGCCGGGCGTCCGATTGTGCGCAGGACCGTGCGGGCCGCGTTCATGACCGGCTCTTCTGTCTCCGTGAGGATGGCGATCCGGTCAAACCGGTCCGGGTCTCTGGCGACGGCCGCTCGCAAGGCATCGCCGAAGACCTGCCGCAGTTCGGTCCCGATGTTGAATTTGCAGATGTTCGAACTGGCCGCCAGCCTGGCCCGCTGGGTGACCGGCACGCCGGAGCCGCCATGGATGACCAGCGGCACATCGGTCAGGGCGGATATCTTCTCGATATGGACCTCGTCCAGCTCGGTCCCCGCATCCTGTTGAAGATGGACATTGCCGACCGACACGGCCATGGCATCGATCCCGGTCTCCCGCGCAAAACGCGCGGCCTCCTCCGGGTCGGTGCGCGATGAGGCTTCGCCCCCGGCATAGCCGACAACACCGATCTCGCCCTCACAGGAGATGCCGGCGGCATGGGCCAGGGCGGCAATCTCCGCTGTCTCGTCAATGTTCTGCTCGAGCGGCTTGTGGGAGCCGTCATACATCAGCGAGGTGAAGCCGCACTCCAGCGCTTCCCGGCACTCATCAAGGGAGTATCCATGATCGAGATGGGCGACGACCGGCACCGAAGCGTGGTCCGCCAGGTTGCGGAACATGGCGGCCAGCACGGGCAGGGGCGTATGCGCCCGGCACCCGGGGCCGGCCTGAAGAATGACGGGCAGATCTTCCGCTTCTGCCGCGGCCACATAGGCCCGCATATCCTCCCAGCCGAGCGCGACCAGGCCGGCAACCGCATAGCCCTCGGTCGAGGCCGGCTGCAAAACTTCTGAGAGCGTCGCCAGGGTCATTTGAACTTGGCGATCATGTCCTTGATGCC
>JBCCEL010000511.1:0-3097 GCA_039030315.1 Pseudomonadota bacterium | reverse complement strand
TCGGCGAATTCAAGGATCTGGGCAAAGAGCTGCCGGTGGTGCGCGACGACCGTAAGGTCTCGGGCTATATCCGCATGGAGCAGAAGAAGGGCCTGATCGGTATTTACGAGAAGGAGAATCCCAACTCGGTCTGGGAGGATGCCTGCCCCTGGGAGGCCGAGAACGAGCTCTTCGACCCGGATTTCGACCGCGTCATGCCCTGGCTGGAAGAGGCCATGGAGCGCATGCCGATCTTCGCCGAGCTGGGGATCACCCGCAGTGTGCATGGCGCCATCAGCCATCCACCCGACGGCAACCCGATGATCGGTCCGGCGCCAAGGGTGAAGAACTACTGGTGCTGCTGCGGCACGCAGATCGGCATCGGCTGGGGTCCGGGGCTGTCGCGCGAACTGGCACGCTGGATGGTTCACGGCGCTGCCGACATCTCCATGCGCGAGTTCGATCCGCGCCGTTTCGGCGACTACGCGGTGAAGGACTGGCAGGTGACCAAGGCGAAGGAAGACTATTGTCTGCGCCACGAGATCCCCTTCCCCCACTTCAACCGCCTGGAGGGCCGGCCAATCAAGCCGAGCCCCCTCTATCAGCGCCTCAAGGAAAAGGGTGCGGTGTTCGAGGAAGTCTACGGCCACGAGCGGCCCCGGTGGTTCGCCCGGAACGGTGTGGCGCAGCAGGACCACTACTCCTTCCGGCGAAACGAAGTGCATGAAATGGTCGGCCATGAGTCCAGGGCTGTGCGCTCCGGCGTCGGCCTCATGGACATCTCGGCATTCACGAAGGTGGAAGTGGCAGGGCCGGATGCCGAAGCCTACCTGGACGGCCTCATTCCCAACAGGCTGCCGAAGAAGGTGGGCGGCATCATTCTGACCCACCTGCTGAACGAGCGGGGCCGTATCGAGATCGAAATCACCATCGTGCGCCTCAACGAAGACCGTTTCTATCTCGTCTGCGCGGCCTTCTTCGAACAGCGCCTGCTGGATCATCTGGGCCTGCGCCGCAAAACCGAAGACATAGAAATCATCAACCGCTCCACATCCTGGTCCGCGCTCGCCGTCCAGGGTCCGCGGTCCCGTGATGTCCTTGCGGACAATACGGACGCTGCACTCGACAATGCCAGCTTCCGCTGGTTGAGCGCACAGGAGATCCCGATTGCCGGAAAGTCCATGTGGGCCTTCCGCATGTCCTATGCCGGCGAACTGGGCTGGGAAATCCACGGCCCCGCCGAAGACATGCTGGCCGTCTATGACGCCCTGTGGGCGTCCGGCGAAGGGCATGGTGTCGCTGACTACGGCTCCTTTGCCATGAACGCCATGCGGATGGAGAAGGGCTTCAAGGGCGCCGGCGAACTGACCAACGAAGTCACCCTGCCGGAAGCCGATGTCATGCGCTTCGTGAAGCTCGACAAGGAGGCCTTCGTCGGCAAGGACAAGACGCTGATCAGCATGCAGGCCGAGCTGCCCTGGATCTGTGCCTACCTCTCGATCGATGCGGATGGCGAAGAGGACGGCCACGGCGGCGAAGCAGTGCTCAAGGACGGCAGGGTTGTCGGCACGACAAGCTCGGTGGCTTACGGCCACACCGTTGGCGACATCCTGGCATTTGCCTACGTAAAACCGGAGGCCGCAGCGCCGGGCACGGATTTGGAGGTTGTGATCATGGGCAAAGAGCTTAAAGCTCGGATCCTTGGCGAACCCGCCTACGACCCTCAAAGTCTCCTGCCCAGAACGGATGCCTGATCCATGTCCCAATCTATTCCTGAAACGATGCGCGCCGTTGTCCTCACCGGCCATGGCGATCTAGACCAGTTGGTCTACCACGAAGACTGGCCAACCCCGCAGCCCGGCCCCGGCGAGGTGCTGATCAAGGTCTCGGCCTGTGGTCTGAACAACACGGACGTCAACACAAGGACGGCGTGGTATTCAAAAGGAAACGAGGCCGAAACGACCGGTGGTTCTCTTGACGGAGCAGACGATGAAGATGCGACCTGGGGCGGGGCGGCCATCACCTTCCCCCGCATCCAGGGTGCCGATGTCGCAGGGACCGTAGCAGCAGTAGGCGAAGGCGCCGACACGGGCCTCATCGGCAAGCGCGTTCTGGTCGATACCTGGTTGCGGGACTGGGACGATCCCATGAATCTCGACAAGTGCGGCTACTACGGGTCGGAAGCAGATGGTGGATTTGCCGACTACACGAAGATTGATCAGCGACACGTACATCCCGTGGTGAGCGATCTGAGTGCGGCGGAACTCGCCACCTTCGCCACCTCCTCCATTACGGCGGAAAACCTGCTGAACCGGGCAAACGTCGCCGAAGGGGACACGGTCCTCATTCCAGGCGCATCGGGCGGCGTTGGGTCCGCCCTTATCCAGCTGGCCAACCGGCGCGGCGCGAAGACGATCGCGATGGCGAGCGAGAGCAAGCACGAGATGGTCCGGGAAGTCGGGCCGCATGCGATCCTGCCGAGAGCACCGTCGAACCTCAAGGCAGCCCTTAAAGAGGCGATCGGTTCGGAAACGGTTACGGTCGTGGCAGATGTCGTCGGCGGCGATATGTGGCCAGCCCTCATCGATGTTCTCGCCCGCGGGGGCCGCTATACCTGCGCCGGGGCCATCGCCGGCCCCATGGTGGAGATGGACCTGCGCACCTTCTACCTGCGCGACCTCACCTTCACCGGAGCCACGATCGTCCCGCCTGGCGTTTTCGCCGATCTGGTCGGTTACATCGAACGCGGCGAGATCAGGCCTCTCCTGGCGGAGACCCACCCGCTCAAGGACCTCCGCGAAGCCCAGACGGCGTTCATCAACAAGAAGCATGTCGGCAACATCGTCGTGACGATGGACTAGTCAATGAGCACCGCGTCCGCGCATCAACCCCATGCCGCTCTCGGCCTCCGAGCCGAGCGCTCAGGGTTGCGTGTTTCGGTGTCTGCGGCCCTGGGTCCTCGGGTCAAGCCCGAGGACGGCACTGCTGAAGCCGGACAGCCCGAATGTTGATCTTTCCCAAAACTCACCCATTTGCAGCCCTCGGCCCCCGAGCCGAGGGCCCAGGGCAGTATGGTTCGGCATCCGCGGCCCTGGGTCCTCGGGTCAAGCCCGAGGAC
>JBCCEL010000510.1:0-3102 GCA_039030315.1 Pseudomonadota bacterium | reverse complement strand
GAGGCTCAGGAGCGCGGTCCTGGTGGTGCGGAGTTCGTCAGGGAGTTTCTGCGGCTCAAGGGCGAGGATGGGCTCTATGAGGAACGCCACGACGCCATCACCTTCCTGGCGCCGGACGTCTTCCGGACAACGTTCTTCCTGCCGGCCATTGTGCCAACCGGTGAGTACAAGGTCAGCGTCTTCCTGTTCCGTGACCAAACGTTTCTGGCCGGCGAGACTCAGACCCTGACCATTGCCAAGAGCGGCTTTTCTGACCGCGTTGCCAGCTTCGCGGTTCACAAATCGCTGCTTTATGGCCTTTTGTCCGTTCTGATCGCGGTCTTTACCGGCTGGCTCGGCGGGGTGGTGTTCCGGAGAAGCTAGAATATCCGTTTCGATCAGGAGGCCAATCTGGAAAAGCGGTCGGGCTGCAACATGGCCGGCGCGATCGGATAGATCCGCCGGGTGCCAAGTGCGTAGGAGCGCATGGCCCCGGGCCTGAAAAGCGTGGCAATCGCCGCGTCAAGCACATTGAGACCGCCGGTCAAATAGCCAAAGGCTGGAAGGATCAGGCGAACACCGTCGGTGACGAAGGCCGGGCGGCGGACCGAACGACCACGCTGCCGGATCTTGGCGGCCGGATGAAAGTGTCCGGCGATCTCCGCGGTCCTGCTTGAACCGGCTGGAATATGACGAAAGACGAGCTCGCCGAGACGATGGTCCGCGACACATTCGCCGCCCAGTGTGACAGGAATGTCCGGATCATGATTGCCGGTGACCCAGATCCAGTCCCGGCCTCGCTGCAGCGCGGTAAGGCGCGAGCGGATGGGATCCGGAATCAAGTCCATGCTACGCGGATCGTGAAAACTGTCGCCAAGACACAGAATTGAGCGCGGATTGCGTCGTTCGATGAGAGCGGCAAGGGCCCGCAGGGTGGCCACACTGTCATAGGGTGGCAGAAACTGGCCGCGCCTGGCAAAAGATGCCGCTTTCTCCAGATGCATATCGGCGATCACGAGCATGCGCGCGCTCGGAATCCAAAGCGCACCGGCCGGATCCAGGACAAGCGTTTCGCCTGCAAGAGTGAGGGGCGTATCAGTCAGGTCCTGGTCCGCCTGTGTGGCTGTGTCCTGGGTCAATGCGCTCAAGCAGTCCGTCTCCTGGCCGTTCATCACCAAAGGCTTCTGAGAGCAGTTCGTCCGACGCTTCGGCGAGCAGGGTTTCGTGGGCTTCCCCGAAAACCGGCTCGCGACCAATCTCCAGCATGGCCGGCACAGCGAGCGGTGACACTCTCTTCAGCCTTTGATGCCTGATTCGGCCCCTCACACGCGAGAGCATTTCGCCAAGGCGTTTGACATCGAGCAGGCCGGCAGCGGCATCGGCGCGGGTTGCCTTAAGGAGAATGTGGTCGGGTTCGTGACTGCGTAGCACGTCGTAGATCAGATCTGTCGATATGGTAACTTGTCGTCCGGTCTTTTCCTGTCCGGGATGACGCCTCTCTATGAGGCCGGAAATGACCGCACATCCGCGAAAGGTCCGCTTCAATAGGTAGGAATCAGCCATCCAGGCCTCGAGATCGTCTCCCAGCATGTCCTCACTGAACAATTCCGCCAGTGTGGGTTTGCCCCTTTCGAAGAGTGCGCCGAGATCGCGCAGACCCCAAACGGCGATAGCATAATCATTGGCGACGAATCCAAGTGGCCTCGCCCTGGCCATTTCAAGACGGCGGGTGAGCAACATGCCAAGGGTTTGGTGGGCGAGCCGGCCCTCGAACGGGTAGGCGACAAGATAGAATTTGTCGCTGCGCGGAAAGGTTTCGACAAGCAGCTGATCACGGCCCGGCAGGACAGATTTCTGCTGCTGAATTTCAAGCCAGGCGCGGACCTGTCCTGGAAGCCGGTCCCAGCTTGCCGGATCAGCGAGCATTCCGCGCACAACATCCGCGAGGTAGGTTGTGAGTGGGAACTTGCCGCCAGCATAGGCCGGGATCTGGGCGTTCTCCGATTTGGACTTGGTGACAAAGGCCTCGTTCTCGCGGATGCCTTCGAACCGCAGGACCTGCCCGGCAAACCGGAATGTGTCGCCAGGTGTCAATGTCTCGATGAAATATTCCTCGACCTTCCCGAGAACCCGACCTCCCCGCATGGGGGCGGCTGCGTCGCCCGGTCGACCGTCCCGGTTGGACCGCGCTCGCCCGAGCCGGACATTGAGCATCGGAACCTCGACGATTGTCCCAACATTGAGCCGATATTGCTGAGCCACAGAGGGGTGGGTGATCGACCACAGGCCATCCTTGCGGCGTCGGATCTTCGCAAACCGCTCATAGGATCGAAGGGCATACCCGCCGGTCGCAACGAAATCGACCACCTGCTCATAGATCTCCCAAGTCAGGTCCCGATAGGTCTCTGACGACGTGATCTCGTCATAAAGAGCGTTCAGATCGAACGCTTCGGCGACCGCCATGCCCAGGACATGCTGGGCCAGGCGCGTGGCCACGGGCGGAAGAAGGTCACGCTCGTCCACAAGGCAAACATCCTGAAGCTCACCACCGGCCTCTTCCTGACGGTCGGCAAGGAGATCGCCGAGCAGTACCCGGACATCGAGTTCGAGGATCGCATCGTGGACAACATGGCGATGCAGCTCGTGATGCGTCCGACGCAGTTCGACGTCATCGTCACCACCAATCTCTTCGGCGACATCCTGAGCGACCTGACCGCCGGCCTGGTCGGGGGACTCGGTCTCGCACCGTCCGGCAACTACGGTGAGGCGATCGGGATCTTCGAAGCGATCCACGTCACTGCGCCCGACATCGCGGGCCAGGGCATCGCCAACCCGACCGCGCTCACGCTCAGCGGCGTGCTGATGCTGCGGCATCTCGGCTTCGCGAAGGAAGCGACGCGGCTCGAGAACGCCATGCGCGACACCATCGCTGCGGGCAACGATACGACGCCCGACCTCGGTGGAACCGGCAACACCAAGACCTTCACCGCCGCCGTCAAGGCGCGTCTCGCCGGTTGAGCCGGGCGCGTCACCTCGCCTACGTCCACGCAGGCGTCCTCCTCTTCGGCCTGGCCGCGCTCGTCGGCAAGATCATCGACGTCGAGCCCGTCGCGCTCGTGTGGT
>JBCCEL010000509.1:0-3117 GCA_039030315.1 Pseudomonadota bacterium | reverse complement strand
TTCTCAAAATTTGTGCAGCCTCCTCTGCGTCACCAATTTTATTTTCAAATAAAAAAAATAATCCTAAAGCAAATGGATCTATTTCTCTTAGGATGTCCTGGGCAACATTTGTCAAGAAATCTTCGCCATTGTACATCTTGGTGAGATCTAAGCTTGAATCAAAAGTGCTTGTCTCCTTTTGATGAATTCGCACGCGAAGGAACGCGCTGCCGTCTTCGCAATTGGCCTTGGCGCATTGAATCTCTCCTGAAATCCGCGTTTCGTAAGACCCAAAGAAGCGACGGATGATTTGGGAGATGGATTCGAGTGAAATCCCAGTCTCCGGAATGGAAATGTTCAGCTTTCTGGATTTCGGGGTAAATCCGGCACTCTCCCGAATGTCGCCTATCTTGGCGCCCGCCAAGATCAAATCTATGGAATCGGACAGTCGGTGGGCCAAAGCCTCACCAGTCATGCCCACTTCTGTCAGCGCTTTCGGAGCTGCGATCTTTTCTATGATGACGCTTTTGCTGGTAATTTCCCCCAATATCAATGGAATTAGCGCAACCAAAGATAGAATTATCAGAAAATTCACGACAAAGAATCGAATAGACGATACTGTATTCTCGAATAATTTAAATTTCATGGTATTTCTTGCGTTTGATCTGAGCGAAAACTCATTGCAACAGAATATATATCGAAAAATCAAGCTATTTTTTCATGATCGTGCAGTATTGGGCGAATGGGAAAAGCATTCAGGCAGAGCAGCTTGTGATGTGCTCTGCGCAGACGACCTGTCGGCGGCTTAGGGGCGTCTCAGGTCGACTCGTCAACCGTATCCGGCGGAGTGAAATGCCGTCTGATTACCTCTCTTCGGTAATCTCATACTCTCGCGGGATGCCTGCGGTGACCGTGGCCCAGGCCGACGCCCTTGTCCGCGTCTGGTGGGCGTCGAACGATCTGCGATCGACGAAGCTTTCTGAGACGAGGAAGCGGCCAGGGACCGCAGGGCAGGGATCGACGTTGAAAAAAATGCAGCCGGGTTCGGCACGGCTGAGCTCGATATGCAGCGGCAGGGCCTCCGCGACCGCCTCCAGCCGGTCCGGCGGCACGTCGATATGGCCCTTGAGGGAAACGCGCGGCATTCCGGCTACTCCGGCCGAAGGTCCGGCAGAATCACCGCCTGTGCGGCAATGCAGGTCTCACCGTTCCATGTGAGGGCGGGGGATCCGTAGAGCACGTAGCCGTCTTCCAGAGCCTTGGAGACGCGGACACAGAAGGCGTGATCGTCCGGGCCGGTGAGGAGCCTATAGGATGGTTTGTCTTCGCTCATTTGAGTTTAACGTACTCCGCTCTGATGTGGGGCACCTCATCGCCGTTGCGGACAATGAATTGCTGGAAGTTGAGCTCACGCAAACCCGCTTCGGTGAACGGCTCAAGCTCTGAGCGGGCCAGCGGCCAGGGCGGACCGTCCGGCGGCAGTTCCTCGGGCCGGCTGCGAGCGATCACCAGCAGCAGTCCGCCCGGCTTCACAAAGCGCGCTAAGCTTGCCATCGCCCGTTCGCGCAAGCCGCGACCGGGCAGGAGGGCCTGGAGCGTATAGGTCTCGTGCACGAGATCGAAGGCGTTGTCCCATTCGGCCGGCGGGTTCAGCAGGTCCGCCGCCAGGTAGTCCACCCGGGATCCGGCAAACCGGTTCTTTGCCCACTCAACCGCTGTCGGCGACAGGTCGAACGCGGTGACGTCATAATCCAGGAGCGCAAGCGCCTCGGCATTGTCGCCCAGCCCGCAACCGACATCGAGCGCCCGGCCCTCATAGAGATTGCCGCTGCGGCCGATCCACTCGGCAAGGCCCGGATGCGGTTCCAGGTCGGCCCACATGACCCGGGCGGGATCGCCGGCGGCGGCCTTGTAGACCTCGTCGAACCAGCCCTGCCCGTCGCCGGCATCGAAATAGGGCTTCAGCACAGACTTGGCATTCTCCCGGGCGGCCGCGCGGCGGGTTGCGAAATCCTCTTTCTCGTCCGCGCTCACGCCTTCTTCTCCCAGCGGCCTTCCGGCGACTGTTGCCAGTAGGTGATGTCGTGGCCTTGTGCCTTCACCGCCTTCCAGCGCTCGCGCGCGGCCGCGACGGCATCCTGGTCATTGCCGTCGAACATGTACACCGCCCGCTCATAGGACGAGACATCGTCAACCGAGGCGCCATCCACGAAGAAGCGGATCTGGGCCTCGTTCGGGTTGTTTTCATCCGACGTTAGGTAGATGGGCTGCAGGGCTTCGTTTCCGTCCTGAGCCGAGCCGTGGGGCAGGAAGGCCTCGTCGCGGTAGGTCCACAAGGCCTGCGACAGGCTCTGCGCCCGCTCCTCGCTGCCCGTCTGCACAACCGCGCGCCAGCCGCGCTCCAGCGTCTTCTCCAAAAGCTGCGGTAGCACCTGCTCCAGCGGGCGGCGCTCAAGATGGTAGAACAGAACTTCGGTCATGGCCCCATTGCAAGCCGTGTCGGGCTCAGGTCATATACGGTCCAACTATAACACCGGCAACAACGGTCACTGCAATGTCCCATCCCGCCACGATACGTGTCACCACACATTCCGGTCCGGGGGCCGAACCGGTGATGAACGAAGTTCCCTGGCCGAAGGTTCCGCCAAAGGGTGCGCTGATCAAGATCGGGGCGTGCGGCGTGTGCGGCACGGACCAGCACATCCTCAAGGGCCACTGGCCAAAGGAACTGCCCTGGCCGTTCACCCTGGGCCACGAACTGGCGGGCGTCATCGTTGAAATCGGCGATGAGCTGAAGACGGACTTCATGGGCAAGCCCATCGGAGTCGGCTCCAAGCTAATGCTGCCGCCGCTGATGCCGTGCGGCCATTGCGACTGGTGTCTGCACTACCCCGAAACCGCCAACAAGTGTCTCACACCGGTCTATTACGGACGCTATCTCGGCTTCGACAAGCCGCCGCATCTCTGGGGCGGCTGGGCCGAATACGTCTACGTGGACCTGGAGGAATTGCCGGGCACGAAGATTTACAAGCTGCCTGACGACATGTCCCTTTTGCTGGGATCGCTGTCGGAACCCCTGACCTCCTGCATCCGCGCCTTCAACCGGGCCATGAAGGCCGGCGGCTTCAAATGGAACGA
>JBCCEL010000508.1:0-3118 GCA_039030315.1 Pseudomonadota bacterium | reverse complement strand
TTGTCCTGTCGCGATCTGCCGCTGGCCCACTCCGCCAGGCGGCGATCCGTCCTATTCGCCAAACGGCTCGTTGCGGAATGTTGTGGTGGCTGCAATCAGACGGTTGCCGTTGCCGAGATTGTCCATCCGGGTAAACACCGCCGGTGTCAGCGTGTTCCACTCGTAGAAGGCCCGGACGACCATCACGCTAAGCTCGCCGCCGGTCGCAAAGTTGTTCAGCGGATTGAGTTCATTGTTGTTATCCACCGGCGCAGGCAGTCCCGTTGCAATATCGGCGAACTGCGCAAAGGTGCGCACGTCCACATTAAGATTGCTACAGGTGTAGATGAGTTCGATGCCGGGCGTGGAACCCGGACAAACCATCGCCTTGAACTGCGATGCCGAGACATCGGTGCTGGTGACCTGCCCTGTCCGGATCTGCCGGGCTGCTTCCGCGACATTGTGCTCGAGCACGAATTCCGCAAAGAACACTACGCCCTGCTCCAGGATCGCAAACATGACTGCGAAGAACGGCCAGGTGACGATCGCCATTTCGATCGCGGCAACGCCTCGGCGGTCTTTCCTGAATCTCTTGGTTGCACTGAACCAGCGGGAGCTCTTTTGTGGCTTTTCCGCTTTCGCCTTGCCCTTTTCCATCTCGTTCCCCATTGACATCCACATACCCTGCTCGCGCGCCTGGACGCGCATTGGAGGAACACGGATATCAAAGTCGGGTTTGGAAAGATTTGAGCGGCGGGCTCGGATTTGAATCAAATCTTATCTTGTGCGGTAACGCACCATAAACAAAACGCGCGAACCGCCGTTCGCGCGTTCCAGTTTGATATTGCAGAGAGTGCGCCGGTTATTCGCCGCCACCGCCGCCGGCACCATCGGTGGCTGCCGCGCCGGTCGCCACCTGGGCCTTGCCGGTCGCCTGCTCCTTGATGGTGTTGAAGTAGTCCTTGTTGTCGCCTGCGTTCAGCTCGCTCTCACAGAACGGCCGGCAGCGATAGGACAGGCGTCCAGCGCTCGTGAAAACGGAAAGAGCGTGTTTGTTTCCAGCCTGGACCAGCACGTCCATGTTGGCGATCTGCTCTCCGTCCCGCGTCAGGACGATAATGTTCGTGGTGCCGTAGGATTTACCCTGCACGATCAGCAGGTTGCCGTTGCGCAGGCTGACATCGGCAATGCCCGGATTGCCCACAACGATCGTGCCTGGTTCACCGGCGAGTTCGACCACCCGCGCCTGGTCGATCGGCACCTGAACGGTTGCGCCAGCGGCCTGGGCGCTCGTCACCATACCGCCTGTTCCAGCGAGGGCGAGAAAGCCCAGGAGTCCGAGGCCGGCAAGCGTGCTGCGAATGAAATTTGCGTCGGTGTTCATGGTGCATCCTTCCCAACGGTCGTGCACGATCTGAATGCTCTGGGAACGATTAAAGACAGGTAAAGGTGAAGGAAAACTTACGGGCCAGGTCACGCTCTGGAGCGGTCAGCGGTGATTGTGCGCAGCGCGCTCCCGCTCAAGCCAGTTGTTAAGCTGCGGCCCGTATTCCTTCAGCTCCGCAGCCACGGCCGGCTGCTTCTGCAGCCAGCTCCGGTATTCCAGAATTCTGTCGGGCATGTCGACGGAAAGGCCCATGACGGGGCTCAGCGCATCAATCCATGCAAAGGTGACGGGGAACCCGCAATCTCCAAGGGACAATTCAGCCCGGTCGATCTTGGACGGCAGCATTCTCGCCAGCTGGATCAGCCTTGCGGATATCGCCTGCGACTGGGCGGAAACGAGATCGGAAGGCGGCGTTTCGGGGGGAAGGAAGCCGAAGAGTTTGCGCAGCTCCGGTTCAAGGCGCGTATCGTGGAAACGGGAACGCTCCCGCGCCTTGGCCCGGTCGGCGATGCCGGCCGGCAGCAAGGGGCGGGCGGGATGCTTCTCGTTCAGATACTCGGCGATGACTTCCGAATCCGCCAGCAGAAGGTCGCCGTCAACGAGGGCCGGCAGGTTTCCGCTCGGGACGGTCTTCTTGTACTCGTCCGATCCGTAGCCGCCCGGCGGCGGAAGCTCCTCCCATTGCAGCTGTTTGTGCCGCAGCAGGATTCGCAGCTTTGCCGAATAGAGGCTGACCGGGATCGTGTAGATCTTGAGCACGGCAAGCTCCTGTGGCGGTGGCGCAAGTGCCCACCCCGAGGTCTATCAGTTGGACAGCTTCCACTTCTTGCCGAGCCCGGCGAAGAAGCCGCGCTCCCGCTTCAGCGAGATCCAGGTGTTCACGTAATTGATCCACACCTGGTCGGCCTGCGGCAGCAGCATCGCGATCGGCGTGGGCGCCTTCGGCGCGGACACCGGCACGACCATCATCTGGTTATACTTCTCCACCAGCTTGTAGGCTTCCACGTTCGACGTGATGTGCGCATCGGCACGTCCAGCCAGAACCTCCTGGAAATCACGGGCTGGCGATTCGACGATCTTGTGCTTTGCGTCGGGGAAGAACTGCTTCACGTACTTCTCCTGCGTGGTGCCCAACGTCGCCGCGACGGTCACGTCCGGCTTGTTGAGGTCGGCCCAGTCCTTGAAGCGATCCTTGTTCTTGGCAAGGACCAGCGGGACCGTGGCGAGGGAGAAATAGCTCGTGGAGTATCCAGCGGCCTTGGCGCGAGCCGGCGACACGGAGGCTGATCCGGTGATGTGGTACTTGCCCGACGTCACCCCGCTCACCAGCGTCTTCCAGTCGGTCGGTACGAACTCGACCTTCACGCCCAGGTCCTTCGCCAGTTCGTTCATCACATCGATGTCGTAGCCACGGTAGGTATTGTCGGCCGGATTCTTCATTGTCATGGGGTTCCAGTCCCCGGTGGTGCCGACCTTGAGCACGCCTGAGTTCAGGATGTCCTGCAGCGCAGACTGGGCCTGGGCGGCCGAGGCCCCGGCCACCAGAATCGCGGCGGCGATGACGAGTTTGACGAATTTCATTTGTTGAGCGCTCCCATATTCAAAATTCGGCGGCATCATTGCCGCTGGGGACGCGAGTTGCAACCGAAGAGATCAATTGCGCTGCGCGGCCTTGCATGTTCAGTTAGCTGATCAGGGGCAACAGTCAGCGGCGGGCAGGATGTCGAGCGCCATCATCCAATTGCAGAACGT
>JBCCEL010000507.1:0-3120 GCA_039030315.1 Pseudomonadota bacterium | reverse complement strand
CTTCGGCGAAGAGATCCATCACCCCGAACCGCCTGTGATCGGTGTAGACGATGCGCGTGCCGTCCTCCATGTCGAACACCACGTGGTCGTGCGGGCCCTTCCCGTCGGGCTGGCCGTCCTGGACCTCATGATGGAAGATGCCCGGCCTGGCTGCGTCTTCCTTGCCGGGGCGGAGGATCGTGAAGCGGCCGGACATGCCGAGATGCATCAGGAGCAAATCGCCGCCCTCGATCCGGGCGAGGATGTACTTGGCACGGCGGCTGAGGGATTCCACCTTCTTTCCCGTGAGGCGCCGGGCCATGCCGCGGGGGAAAGGGAACCGCAGATCCTTTCTGCGCAAGGTCACCCGGGCGAGCCTCTGGCCGGACATGGAAGGCTCAAGCCCCCTGCGGACGGTTTCTACTTCGGGCAATTCAGGCATTAACGCTCCGTCGTGCTCCCCGGGCTTTTGCGACAAACATTGCGTGGCAACGCATGGCCGCATCGGATAGTGTGCGCTGCAATATGAACGAGCGATCGAAACCAGCCGCCGCGCCCGAGGGCCGCCGCGCCCATTTCGGCTTCCAGGATGTGGATGAAGCCGAAAAGCAGGGGCGCGTCAACGAGGTCTTTTCCAAGGTTGCGGGCAAGTACGACCAGATGAACGATCTGATGTCCGCCGGGCTCCACCGCCTGTGGAAGGACGACATGGTCACCTGGCTCAATCCGCCGCGTGGGGACCGGGCATTTGACGTTCTGGACGTTGCGGGCGGCACGGGCGACATTTCCTTCCGCATTCTGACGGCGGGCGGCAGCGGCACCACCACGACACTGTGCGACATCAATCCGGCCATGATCGCCGAGGGCCGCACGCGCGCAAAGCGCCAGGGCCACTTGCGGCGCTGCCGGTTTTCGGTGGGCAATGCCGAAGCACTGCCCTTCCCGGATGCATCTTTCGATGCCTATACGATCGCCTTTGGAATCCGCAACGTGACGCACATTGATGCCGCGCTTGCCGAAGCGCACCGGGTGCTGAGGCCCGGCGGTCGCTTCCTGTGCCTGGAATTCTCGCAAGTGACCGTGCCCATGATGGACACGCTGTATGACGCCTATTCCTTCACCGCCGTGCCCGCAATCGGCAAGGTGGTGACCGGGGACGGCCAGCCCTACCGGTACCTGGTGGAATCCATCCGCAAGTTCCCCGATCAGGACACGTTCGAGACCATGATCCGGGCGGCGGGCTTTGCCAGTGTCAAGCACCGCAACATGACCGGCGGCGTGGTTGCGCTCCATTCCGGCTGGAAGGTGTGAGGCCGGGTCATGTTCGGGCCGTTGACGCATCTCTTCCGCCTTGCGCGCGCCGGCCGGGTGATCGCACGCCACAAGGTGATCCCGGAAGACCATCTGGCCGAAATGCCGCCGCCGATGCGCATGGGCTACCGGCTGGCCGGCTTAGGGTCCAAACCGGACGGGGCAGGAAACCCGCTGGCGGCTGCGCTGACGGAGCTCGGACCGGCCTACATCAAGCTTGGCCAGTTCCTCGCCACGCGCGCTGACATTGTCGGTGCGGACCGTGCGGTTGAGCTCTCCGAACTGCAGGACCGTATGGCGCCCTTCGGTCACGAGGCGGCCCTGAAGGAGATCGATGCCACTCTTGGGGCGCCCTGGAACACTTTCTTTAGCGAAATCAGCCAGCCGGTTGCCGCGGCCTCGATCGCCCAGGTGCACAAGGCCAGAACCACGGACGGCCGGGATGTCGCCGTCAAGGTGCTGCGCCCGGATATCGAAAGGAACTTCTCCAGCCAGCTCGACAGTTTCTTCTTCGCGGCCCGGCTTGCCCAGGCCTTGACGAAAGAGGGCCAGCGGCTGCGGCCGGTTGCGGCGGTGCAGACCCTGGCGGATTCGGTGAAGATCGAGATGGACCTGCGTATGGAGGCCGCGGCTATCTCCGAGATGGCCGAGAACACAAAGGAAGATCCCGGCTTTCGGGTGCCCGAAGTGGACTGGTCGCGGACCGGCCGGCGCGTACTGACGCTTGAATGGGTGAATGGCGCTCCGCTTTCCGATCTCAATGCCGTGCGCGAGGGCGGTCATGATCTGGAGCACCTCGGGGACCGCGTGATCCAGAGCTTTCTGCGCCATGCCATCCGCGACGGCGTCTTCCACGCGGACATGCATCAGGGCAACCTGTTTGTGGAGGACGACGGTACTCTGGTCGCGGTGGACTACGGGATTATCGGCCGGCTCAGCCCGAAGGACCGCATGTTCCTGGCGGAGATCCTGTACGGTTTCATCACCCGCAACTATGACCGGGTCTCCCAGGTCCATTTCGATGCGGGCTACGTGCCCTCCCATCAGGATGTGGCGGTCTTCTCCCAGGCCCTGCGCTCGATCGGCGAGCCGCTGATGGACAGGAATGCGGACGAGATCTCCATGGCGAAGCTGCTGGGGCAACTGTTCCAGGTGACCGAGCAGTTCGACATGCAGACCCAGCCCCAGCTGCTGCTGTTGCAGAAGACCATGGTGGTCGTCGAGGGCGTGGCGCGCACCCTCAATCCCAGGCTCAACATGTGGGATGCCGCCGATCCGGTGGTGCGGCAGTGGATAGAGGAAAAGCTTGGGCCGCAGGGGCGTCTGGCCGATGCCGCGGACGGGGCGCTGGTGCTCGGCAAGGTGATGGGCGATCTGCCGGAGGTACTGGCGGAAGCCGGCCGGACTGCCCATATGCTGGGAGAGATGGCCTCCCAGGGCGGCCTCAGGCTGGATGCGGAAACAACTCAGGCCCTGGCCGCCGCGCAGGCCCGGCAGGGCTGGCCGACACGGGCCGCGCTCTGGGTCGGCGCCGTGGCGCTGGCCGTCATCGCGCTGAATCTCGTCTGGTAGATTGTGTTGTGGCATAGTCGGTATTGAGTTTCCCCTCTCCCCGGGTAACCATTTTTAATTAAAATAGGATTCAGCAAAGCATCAAGCAGCACGAGTAGTTATTGGAATGTTCATCAATGCACAGAGCAAAGGAAGCCTCGACTCATTATTACATTGGATTTGAGCACGTGAATCCAAACCTTGGGAAAAAGATTGTTCAAAGCTACCTCAAATTCAAAGGATTCAGGGTTTCGTATCTTCCGCTCACCCCTGACAATG
>JBCCEL010000506.1:0-3126 GCA_039030315.1 Pseudomonadota bacterium | reverse complement strand
TGGAGACGCCCTCGACCGAAGAATGGTCAATGCCGTCTTTCACGAAGGCCTGCTCGAACGGCGTGCCCGTGAGGATGGACTGGCCGACGATGCGGTGGTGCCAGGCCGTGATGTTGCCGTCCTTGTCGAGACCGGCCTTCACCTTGTGGACATACATCGGCCGGTAGTAACCACCCTTGATGTCGTCCTCGCGGGACCACTGGATCTTGAGTGGCTGCTTCTTGCCCCAGGCCTTGGCGAGCTGTGCTGCTTCGCCGACGATGTGAGAGTCATAGATTGCGCGCCGGCCGAACGAACCGCCGGCCCAGATCGTGTGGACATTCACATTGGGCAGTTCGATCCCGAGGATCTTGGAGGTGACGAACTGGTCGACCGTCTGCAGCTGCGAGCCGGTCCAGATATCCGCCGTCTTGCCGTCGAACTCGATGACCACGTCGTGCGGCTCCATCGGTGCATGGGCCAGGAAGGGGAATTCGAACTCGCCCTCGATGACCTTGTCTGCCTTCGCCAGCGCAGCCTCGGCATCGCCATCCTTGCGGAAGACAGTGCCCGGCTTGCCCGTCAGTTCGCGGTACTGGGTGAACAGTTCGTCGGACGAACGGGTCTCGGCGCCCGAGTTGTCCCATTCGATCTCCAGGGCCTCGCGGCCCTTGAGAGCCGGCCACGTGCTCTTTGCGACGACGGCAATGCCGGCCGGGATCTGCAGCACCTTGACCACGCCATTGACCTTCATGGCTTCGGTGGCATCGAAGCTCTTCACCTTGCCACCAAACTTCGGCGAGCGGGCGATGGTAGCGACCAGCATGTTGTCGCGTTTGACATCCAGGGCGAAGATCGGGGCGCCCACCGTCTTGTCCCTGACGTCCAGCCGCGGGAACGACTTGCCGATATAGACAAACTGCTCCGGCGATTTCAGCGCAGGCTTTTCCGGAACGGGCATGCCCGAGGCGGCAGCTGCGAAGTCGCCGAAGCTGCCGGACTTGCCGGAGGCGTGGCTGATCTTGCCGGCCTCGACCTTGATCTCGCCAGCCGGGACGCCCCAGGCTTTCGCTGCGGCCTCGACCAGCATGGCTTTCGCCGCGGCGCCCGCCGAGCGGTACTGCATGAACGAGTTGGAGATGGCGCTTGAGCCACCAGTGCCCTGATAGGGGCCCCAGCTCAGGTTGTTGTAGAGCTTGGCGTTGGCCGGAGAAAACTCGACCCTCACCTGATCCCAGCTTGCGTCCAGTTCGTCAGCGACGAGCGTTGCAAGACCGGTCGCTGAGCCCTGGCCCTTGTCGAGGTGCTTGGAGAGCACGGTGACCGTGCTGTCCGGTGCGATCATGACGAAGGGGTTCATGGTGCCGGAAGCGGACGTCGCTGCCGCAGCTTCAGATGCGGGCAGGGCAGTGCCGATGATCAGGCCGGCAGTGGCGCCGCCCGAAGCGATCAGGAACTGGCGGCGGGAGGGTTTTGCGATGCTGTTTGGCAATTGCATGTTCATAGGATCAGGCCTCCATCAGTTCGGATGCGCGGTGGATGGCCTTGCGGATCCGGTGATAGCTGGCGCAGCGACAGACATTGCCGGACATGGCGTCATCGATATCGCTGTCGGTCGGCTTGGCGTTTTCGGACAATAGGGCCGAGGCCGCCATGATTTGGCCGGACTGGCAGTAGCCGCATTGCGGCACATCGAGTTCGCGCCAGGCCGCCTGGATGGCCTCGGCAGGTTTGCCATTTAGACCATCGATTGTGACGATCTCGCTTTCGCCGACATCTTCAACGGCATACTGGCAGGAGCGGGTGGGCTCGCCATCGACATAGACGGTGCAGGAGCCGCAGGCCGCGATGCCGCAGCCGAATTTGGTTCCCGTGAGATTCAATTCATCCCGGAGTGCCCAGAGGAGGGGGGTGTCGGGATCCACATCAACGGTGCGCTGGGCCCCGTTGACCTTCACTTCGAACTTCATGATCTGATCCTTCCCGTGTTGTGACTTAACCTGGCCTAAGAGAAACGGTAGCCGCATCCGCGCAGACCACAACGATCCGCACTGAAGCTGTGCTGGCTTGCATGATATGGGGCGGAGGCGGCCTCGGAGAACGCAGATTCTTCCAGAATGCTTGCCTATTCCTCCGTCGTGATGCGGTTTTTGTTGATTGCCGGAGCTTGGGAACCACATACTGCCAGCATGAACGAACACGTGCGTGTGTCTGTCCATTCCAGCGAACTGCTGGCTCAGATGCTTCTGAAACATGTGCCTGAGCCGGGTCTGTGCCAGCTTTCCGTGCCCGGCCTCCAGGCTTTCCGCAGCGACGGCAAGATCGGCCGTGCACCGTGCGTCTATGAGCCCTGCATAGTCATGGTGCTGCAAGGCTCCAAACGTGCCTATCTCGCCGATCAGTCCTTCGACTATACGCCGGACAATTATGTGGTCTTTTCGGTTCCCATGCCGATGGAATCGGAGATCATCGGCGCCACGCCCGAGAAGCCCTTTGTGGCGCTGGCCATGACGATCGAACCGGCGATCATTGCCGATTTGCAGACGCAGATTGAGGACGAGGATGATGCCGCCGAAGCCGATCACCAGAGCATAATCCTTTCCGGGATTACGGCCGAAATGCATGAGGCATTGCACCGCCTGCTGTCCGCTCTCGACGATCAAACCGATGCTCGCGTTCTGGGGCCCATGGTGCGCAACGAAATTTACTACCGCGTCCTGCAGGGGAACCAGGGCAGTATCCTGCGTGCCGTACTGCAGCGGCATGGGCACTACAACCGGATCAGCCAGGTATTGCGGGCGATCCAGTCGGACTGCGCCGCCGAACTCACGACCGCCGACATGGCCCGCATGGCCAACATGAGCAAGACGCTGCTGCATGACAGCTTCAAGGCCATCACCACGCTGACGCCGCTGCAATACGTCAAGACCATCCGTCTTCACAGGGCACGTACGCTGATGCTCAACGACGGGGCAAGCGCCCGGACGGCGGCCTCTGCGGTGGGCTCTGGCAGCGCCTCGCAGTTCAGCCGAGAGTTCAAGCGCCTCGTCGGCTATCCGCCGAGCATGGAGAGCCAGAGCGGTGAGCCGCTGAACCTGAATTAGCTGTCGGCGGGTGCCTGGTCAGGGCCAGAACAATGCCACCCAG
>JBCCEL010000505.1:0-3133 GCA_039030315.1 Pseudomonadota bacterium | reverse complement strand
GGCGGGCGCTCGCCGCTGATGTGAATCGTCGCGACCCCGTCCTCAAAGACGATGTCGTCGTCGATCAAGAAGCTGGTCATCTCCTCTTCCGATCTTGACGCGCGACCAGGAGGCCTCCTGTTTCCAGTTCAAGCAGGGCGTCTCTGAGGCTGGGCCTGGAGACATCCAGCGTCTTTGCCAGTTCCCGTTCGGGCGGCAGCTTGTCCCCCGGGCGCAGTACGCCGTCCAGAATCAGGCTTTCGATCTGCCGCACCACGGCGTCGGAGACCTTCTCCTGGGAAATGGGTTGAAACATCGATTGCGCCATTGCGGAAAGCCTGACGCCCGGCTGCATGCCGGGCGTTGCCGTTACCGTATAATGACGTCAATTGGAATTGGTCAAGTGAAGGGACCAATTTTCCAGCAGGTTGGGTTGAGGCGGACCCCGCCTATTCCTTCGAGAAGGACTTGATGTACGCGATCAGGTTGATCCGCTGCTTTTCCTTTTTGAGGCCGGGGAAGGCCATCTTTGTGCCGGGGACGTACTTCTTCGGCTTCGTCAGGTAGGCGTCGAGAGTCTCCTCGTTCCAGACCAGACCTTCTTCCCCCTTGGCCTTCATCGCCTTGGAGTACTTCTTGCCGTAGCTTTCGAGACCGGCCGCCTTGCGGCCGAACACATTCACGAGGTGCGGCCCGAGCTTGTTCTTTTCCTTGTCGACCAAGTGACACGCCTTGCACTTGCGGAAGACCTTCTTGCCTTTCTTCAGGTCGGGCTCAGCCGCTTGCGCACCGACGCTGAAGACGGCGGCAGCGAGGCTGGCGATGATGAGCTTGGTTTTCATGATGTCTCTTCCCTCAGGGTTGGCATATTCTCGCAAGCGATTGTCAGGGATCACCGTTCCGCCGCAACATGACAAAAGTTCACATGTGCGTTGGCATTGACATGTGTTGCAAAATTGGTAAAAAAAACGGACCAAATTTTTTGAAGGTTGCAGAAAGCACGCGATGTCTAACTTGAAAATGCCTGACGTGGACCAGGACACCCTGGCCCGCCGGAAGCAGATTGCCGCCGAGTTGCGGCGGATCGTGCCGGGCGAGGGCGTCATCGACGAAGCCGAGGAAATGCGCGCTTATGAGAGCGACGGGCTCACGGCCTACAAGCAGATCCCCCTGCTGGTTGTTCTGCCGGAAACCGTCGAGCAGGTCTCCGCTGTCATGAAGTATGCCGGTGACAACGGCATCAAGGTTGTGCCGCGTGGGGCGGGAACTTCTCTGTCGGGCGGCGCATTGCCGCTCGCGGACGGCATCCTTCTGGGCCTCGGCAAATTCAATCAGGTTCTGGAGATCGATTATGAAAACCGCTGCGCGGTGGTGCAGCCGGGCGTGACCAACCTCGCCATCACCCAGGCCGTGCAGCATGAGGGCTTCTATTACGCGCCCGACCCGTCTTCGCAGATCGCCTGTACCATCGGCGGCAATATCGCGGAGAACTCCGGCGGGGTCCACTGCCTGAAATACGGTCTCACCACCAACAACGTGCTGGGCCTGCAGGTCGTCCTCATTACAGGCGAGGTGATCAGGATCGGCGGCAAGCATCTCGACAGCGAAGGCCTGGACCTGCTGGGCCTGATGGTGGGTTCAGAAGGTCTGCTGGGCGTGGTGACGGAAGTCACGGTACGCATTCTGAAATCGCCAGAAACCGCAAGGGCGGTCCTGGTCGGCTTTCCCTCAAGCGAGGATGCCGGCCAATGTGTGGCTGACGTCATTTCCGCCGGCATCATCGCCGGCGGCATGGAGATGATGGACAAGCCGGCGATCCATGCCGCCGAGGAGTTCGTCAATGCCGGTTACCCGCTCGACGTTGAAGCGCTGCTCATCGTCGAACTGGACGGACCGGAAGCGGAAGTCGATCTCCTGATTGAACGCGTCTCCGAGATTGCCAGAGGCAACAAGGCGGTTTCGATAAGGGTGTCCACATCTAATGAAGAACGGGCGATGTTCTGGGCAGGCCGCAAGGCTGCCTTCCCCGCGGTGGGCCGGATCTCGCCGGACTACTACTGCATGGACGGCACCATCCCCCGCCATCAGTTGCCCAAGGTGTTGTCGCGCATGACGGAGCTGTCCAACCACTATGGGCTTCGGGTTGCCAATGTCTTCCATGCAGGAGACGGCAACCTCCATCCTCTCATCCTTTATGATGCCAACATTCCGGGCGAACTGGAGAAGGCGGAGGATTTCGGATCCGACATCCTCAAGCTCTGCGTCGAAGTCGGCGGCGTGCTCACCGGCGAGCATGGTGTTGGAGTAGAGAAACGCGATCTGATGCCGTCCATGTTCAATGAAACGGACCTGAATCACCAGCAGCGGGTAAAGTGTGCCTTCGATCCGGACGGCCTGCTGAACCCTGGCAAGGTGTTTCCGCAACTGCATCGCTGCGCCGAATTGGGGCGGATGCACATTCACCAGGGCCAGGTCCCGTTCCCGGACATCCCGAGGTTCTAGAGAAAGCGCCTGAGATGAGTTCGACGCTCAAGCCCGAAACGGCCGGCCAGCTGCAGGAAGCGGTTGAATGGGCGGCTTCGGAAGAAAAACCCCTGGAGGTTGTGGGAACCGGGACCAAGCGCGAGGTGGGCCGGCCCTCCCAGCACGAACTGACGCTCGATATGTCCGCGTTCAAGGGCGTGACCATGTACGAGCCCGAGGAGCTCGTCCTGTCGGCCCGGGCGGCGACGCCGCGCTCCGAGGTGGAGGCGAAGCTCAAGGAAAAAGGGCAGGAGTTCGCCTTCGAGCCACCGGACCTGTCAGGCCTTCTCGGCAGCGGGGACTCAGGCACGCTCGGCGGCATGATCTCGAGCAATCTGGGCGGCCCGCGCCGCATCAAGTCGGGTGCGGTACGTGATCACTTTCTGGGCTTCTCGGCGGTGTCGGGCCGGGGCGAAACGTTCAAGTCCGGTGGCCGGGTGGTCAAGAACGTCACCGGCTACGATCTGCCAAAGATCCTGGCTGGATCCTGGGGCACTCTTGCGGTCATGTCCGATGTGACGCTGAAGGTTCTGCCGGCAGCGGAGACCGAGAGCACGCTGGTGCTCCGCGGCCTGGGGGGCGAATCGGCGACCCAGGCCATGTCTGCCGCTTTGCAGTCTTCGTGCGAGGT
>JBCCEL010000504.1:0-3184 GCA_039030315.1 Pseudomonadota bacterium | reverse complement strand
TGCAAGACCGCGATCTGCCCGACGGGCGGCTGCGCGGCCAATACGGGTCCGACCGGGCCGGTCACCCTGGCGGAGTTCACCCTCCAGAACAATGCCCAGGACTATTACGACGTGTCGGTGATCAACGGCATCAACGTGCCGATGTCCATGGCCCCGACCGCCGTGACGGGGGTTTCCAGCGTCTACGCACCGTCAGGCAACGAAGGCGACTACTGGTGCGGCGCACCGGGCAGCACGTCGGCGGCCAATACGCTTCTGGCCTCCAGCTGGAACGTCGGCGCCAATGCCTCGTCCAGCCAGCTGCCGTTCTACCGTTATGTGGACACGACCGGGTTCGGCCAGGCCTGTAACGGCAACGGCGATCCGGCCTGCCCCACAGATTCGGTCTGCGGGCTCAGCTATGATCCGACCGGCACCCAGGGCGAGATCACCCAGAACCAGTGCGGAAAGCTCATCGGCTGGTGGACGGCGGACGAGATCTGCGGTGTCAACCCGGACGGTTTCTCGTTCGACGGTATCGACTGCACCTCCACGCTGTCCGTGCCGTCATCCTATCCGGCGGGCTCCTATCCGGATGCGCCGCGGCAGGTAGACGTTCTGCTCTGCCAGCGCAATCCCAATGCCGCCAAGGGCGTTCTCGGAACCTTCAACAACAGCTGCTACACGGCGGGTGCCACCGGCAACAACTGCTGTGGCTGCCAGAACTGGTCCGGCATCACCAATACGGGCAGCTGCGTGGCTTCGAACAAGAGCTGGCAGAAATACTCCGAGCCCTGGCTGAAGCCGCTGAAGACCGCGGTCCCGACGGCCTACAGCTATCCCTATGATGACAAGTCCAGCACGTTCACCTGCTATCAGGAGGCGACGGCCAATATCACAGTCCCGACGCCTCAGCAGGCGAACGAGACGGACTACACCATCACCTTCTGCCCCGGCGGAACCGACATCTCATCGTTCCAGTAGGGCTGACAGGAAACGGGCGGGGGCGCACATGTGTGCCCCCGCTCCGCGTTTTCCGGCCCGACGTTATCGGCACCGGTCGGGCGGCGTGCCAGAGCAAGTTCCGCTCTTGAAGCCCTGTTAAGCCGGGGCAGAGACGTTGACCGCCTCAAAGTTCATGTTGAGCTGCTCAAACATGGCGTCGTTGCCTTCCGTTACCGGCGGAACGAAGTTCACAAAGGATGCCGCCTGCAGACGCCAGATGACGACGGGCGCGCCCTGCTCAACATATTCGATCTGGACTTCTGGTTCGGTCAGGCTTCCAGCCTCGGCCGCTTTCACCCAGTTCTGCAGCTCCGGCGTGTTCTCGAACCGGGCTCCCGCGATGACCGTATTGCCCACTTTGCCAAGGCCCGGCATCTTGATGGGATAGAAGATGGGAGAGTTGCCGTGCCGGTACTCCAGAACACTTTCCTCCGGGCTGGGCGGAAGCGCATTTGTGAATGTGCCCTCAATCCCTGGCGCGAGAACGATCTGGAAGTGAGTTGATGGATTTTGTGCCATTTGATTTCTCCTTATGGCGTTGAGCGTCGGCCGGCCGCATTCGGACGTGCCGGCCGCCGGCAGGAAGTTGCCGGAGGCCTACCGGAAACATGCGTGAACGTGAGTTCCCCCGACGCCGCTGGCCCCTGAGCCCGCGCCCCCGACCCTGGCCATCTGCGACCGACGCCCCCTAATCGGTACCCTATCGTCGGATCTGGGGCATTGGAACCGAAAAGTGGCGGCGAGGAAAGGAGAAATGGCGGCAAATTCCCGGGCGGCGAGGGTCTGATGTCAGCAGGACGTTCGGACAAAGCCGGGCTTTGGCACCCCTGATCCGAAGCGGTCAACCGTCGCCAGATGAATAAGAGCGCTGCGCATGCCAGATTTCGCTCAACGGGAACAGAGACATGTCGAGAGCCCGCGTCTGCGGAATAGACATGAGGTCTGAGGCCTGCGATCTTGCTGTCTGCGACAGCCGTTGCCGGCACAGATGTGAAGCTTGATGATTGTACGCTTTCTCCTCGCATTGGAGGCAGCCCTTCTGGGGGCTGCACTTGGGGCCTTTGCGCTCTTTTTCGGCACCATCCTGATTGGTCTTCTCGCCGGAGCAGAGACGCGCGAGGGGGGCCTCGCCATGGGTGCGGCCGGCTTGACGCCGGTGGGAGGCCTCCTCGGCGCCTGCGTCGGCATGTGGCTTGGATGGCGGCTCGCCAGCAAGCTGACCAGTGCCGTAGCGGCCGGGATCTCCCTTGGTGTTATCGCTCTATGTCTGCTTCCCGCAGCCGGCTGGTATCTGCACCAGGAGCTGACCGACGGCGATCCCTATCCGCTCGATCAGCCCCGACCTCTGATACAGATGGAAATTCGCCTTCCCTACAAGGTCGGCCACCACCTCGTTGACCCGTTCTATCGAAAGAGCTGGATCAGTCACGATGGCCGGCATGGTCACGTCCGCTGGGACGAACCGCGCGCCCGCGATGAGGGCAATGTGACGGTCCTGAGACTGCAAAAGAAGCTCTATTACCGCGTGCCGGGGCGCAAACTGCGCTTCTGGCGCAAGGATGCGGGCGGAAAAACCGTGTTCGATCTCAAGATTCCACCGGAGCCGGTGCCGACTGAAGACTATGGGCCCTGGATGGAAACCCCGGACGGAGTCCTGGCTATCCGCATCAAGATAACCATGCAGGCACCGGCCGGGTAAGACGGGGGATGCGGCAAACGCGCTTGACGAGACGGATGTCGTGAATCTGCTGACAATGAGGTAGCGGCCCCGCCTGAACCGCCCGCTCACTATTGCCGGGCGTCAAGGCATGAGTCCCGGTTCGCAAGCGCTCGGATGTGATCGGGCCCGATTCCACAGCAACCACCGATGAAGCCAACCCCCTGATCCGTCCAGACCTGCGCATGGCGCACGAATTCGCCGGGTGTGCAGACAGTCCGGTGATCCCAACCGTATCCGTCCGTGAACCTGCCCGAGTTCGGATAGACACCGGTTGGACCCGCCCAAAAATTCCGCACCAGCTCCAGAGCCGCGTCCGTTTCCTCCAGATCCGAATGCATGATTGTCAGGATCCACGGGTACTCCCCCTCCATATCCGGGAGGATCTCTGGAAGCGCCGCCTTAAGCGCCAGTTGACCACTATCGGCACCGGTTTTCAGACCTCTAAGGACAATCTCACCCACGTCGACGAAAACCACTGTG
>JBCCEL010000503.1:0-3205 GCA_039030315.1 Pseudomonadota bacterium | reverse complement strand
TTCCTGCTCTATGAACCGCGCGGAGGCGCTTTCTGCCACGCCAACCTCATCGTCCCTCCGAAATCCCCGGACGCCGACGCCGGTTTCATCATCATGGAACCTGAGGACTATCCGGCCATGTCCGGCTCCAATTGCATCTGCGTGACGACGGTGCTGCTGGAAACCGGCATGCTGCCCATGCAGGAGCCGGAGACCCGGCTGACGCTGGAAACACCCGGCGGCCTCGTGCCCGTTGTGGCCGAATG
Organism: Pseudomonadota bacterium; assembly: GCA_039030315.1. Classification (GTDB taxonomy): domain Bacteria; phylum Pseudomonadota; class Alphaproteobacteria; order Rhizobiales; family CAJQND01; genus JAAEUE01. The sequence goes on along the minus strand of JBCCEL010000503.1, from coordinate 2,960 downwards.
CAGAGACGGACGCTGCGCCAAGGTGCGTCTGACCAATGTGCCCTGCTTCGCTGCCCTGCTGGATGCTGAGGTGGATGTCCCGGGTCACGGCAGGATCACGGTCGACATCGGCTATGGCGGCGCTTTTTTCATCATCGTCGACGCGGCCCAGTTCGGGTTCGGCATCGTCAAGGACGAAGCGCGACGGCTGGTCGAGATGGGCGAGAAGATCAAGAATGCTGCACGTCAGCAGCTGACCGTCCAGCACCCGGACATGCCCGACCCGGAGTTCAACACGCTCGGCTTTACCGAATTCACCCTGCCTGTGGAGCAGGTTGACGGCGTGAAGACTGGCCGGAACACGGTTGTCATTTCACCCGGCAAGCTGGACCGCTCACCCTGCGGAACGGGAACGGCAGCGCGGCTTGCCGTGTTGCATGCCAAGGGGGAAATTGCGGTGGGGGAGAACTATGTCTCCAGATCCGTGATCGACTCACGCTTTGATGCGCGCGTAGAAAGCGAGACCGAGTTGTCGGACGGCACCAGGGCGATTTACCCGTCGATCGCCGGCCGGGCCTGGATTACAGGCTTCCACAACTACGTGCTTGACCCCGAAGACCCCTATCCGGAGGGCTACACGATCAGCGACACCTGGTTCAAGGCGCTCGACTGATTGACGGGCCGGTACGGCACAGCAGTCTTACTTGCGGCCGAACTCTTTCGTACAGCGCGACTGCAATGCTTCCAGCATGTGCAAGACTTCGTTGACTTCCGGACTCACCTGGCCTTGTTCCGGTTTATCGAGTTGGAACTGCTCTTCAGCCGGCTCGATTTTCTTCATGGCATACCCGCTACGCAACATGGGTCCGCCCTCCTTCACTATGCCTGGCATCATAACCCCTGGACCATAACAAACCGCTAATCCTCGAGCGGAAGCGGCTGTTTCTCTCTCAGCAAGGGCGCGCATTCAACATCCGAATGTGGAGAAATAGGGGCACGGGAGAGGTGGATTTGCGGCGTTTTCCATGAGTTTGTATGGTTTGGTTAGCCATAGGTTGAGACAGTCAAAATGCTGCTGCCGGAGTGCCGAGATTACGAGACCCTTCGCCGGGAGTTCCGCTGGAACATCCCTGCCCGGTTCAATATCGCCCACTACACGTGCGACCGCTGGGCAGCCACGACACCGGAGCGCCCCGCGATCGTGCACAAGCGCCAGGGCGGGCAGGTGCGAACCGTTACCTGCCTTGAGTTTCAACGGACCGCCAACCGGATCGCCAACCTCCTGGCAGCGCACGGGGTGGAGCGCGGAGACCGGGTCGCGATCCTCCTGCCGCAATCGCCGGAAACCGCACTGGTCCATACCGGCGTCCAGAAACTCGGCGGAATTTCGCTGCCGCTCGCCGATCTCTTCGGCATCGAAGCCCTGGAATACCGGCTAAACAACGCAGGCGTGAAGGCACTTGTGACGTCGGCGGCCTCGCTTGGCAAGATTGCAGAACTCAGGCCCCGGACACCGGCACTGGCGAATGTATGGTCGATCGATGGCCCGGGCGACGGCGCAATGGACTTTCACGCCGCCCTGTCGAAGGCCAGCGACAGCTTCGAAACCGTCGACACGCACGCCGACGATCCGGGACTGATGATCTACACCTCCGGCACCACCGGCCCGCCCAAGGGCGCGTTGCATGCCCACCGTGTGATTGCCGGACACCTGCCTTGCGTCCAGTTCAGCCACGACTTCCTCCCGCAAGCCGATGATTGCATCTGGACGCCTGCGGACTGGGCCTGGATCGGTGGCCTGATCAACATCATGTTCGCCGGCCTGTTCCTCGGCGTGCCGGTGGTGGCGCACAGGTTCGAGAAGTTCGATCCCGAAAGGGCCTACGCCCTGATGGCGGAGCTTGACGTCCGCAACACGTTCCTGCCGCCAACCGCATTGAAGATGATGCGCGCAGCGCCGCCGTCCCACGCTGCGGATGGTTTGAACCTGCGCACCATATTCTCTGGCGGCGAGGCCGTCGGGCGGGAGCTGCAGGACTGGGCGCAGGAGCAGTTTGGTCTCCACATCAACGAGGTGTTCGGGCAGACCGAATGCAATCTCGTGATCGGCTCATCCGGGGCAGCCGGCATCTTCCGGAAGGGGTCGCTGGGCAAACCCATCCCCGGCCACGATGTTGCGATCATCGACAAGGAAGGGCGGAAGCTGCCGCCCGGCGAGACCGGCGCCATCGCGGTCCGGCGCCCCGATCCGGTAATGTTCCTGGAGTACTGGAACCGGCCCGAGGCGACCCGCGACAAGTTCATCGGGGACTGGCTGGTGACCGGCGACCAGGGATATGCCGACGAGGACGGATACTTCTACTTCGTCGGCCGCGACGATGACGTCATCACCTCGGCCGGCTACCGCATCGGCCCGGGTGAGGTCGAGGACTGCCTGCTCGGGCATCCGGCGGTGAAGGTTGCAGCCGTAGTCGGAAAACCCGACCCCCTGCGCAATGAAATCGTCAAGGCGTTCCTCGTTCTCAACGATGGTCATGCGCCGAGCGACGCGCTTGCCAGCGAGATCCAGCTCTACGTGAAGGACCGGCTTGCAGCCCACGAATATCCGCGCGAGATCTCATTTGAAGACGGCCTGCCCATGACCACGACCGGGAAGGTGATCAGGCGTTTGCTGCGCGAGAAGGCCTAGAGAACAGCACCAGGAACGGCAGTCCGAGCCGGGTCTTGGCAACCCAGGCCAGGCAGGCGCTTTCCGCAAACATGGCCACCATCGTCGCGATGGCCGTACCGGTCAGCCCGAAACGCGGGATCAGGAGCACATTGAGAAGAACATTGCAGGCGAGCGCGATGAAGAGCACGGCGGCGCACTGCTTCTGCCAGCCGCACATGGACAGGAGGATCTGCATCGGCCCGACCGCGGCCCGCGCCAGCAGGCCGGCAACGATCAGGAACATGAGGGGATAGCCCTCCACAAACTCCGG
>JBCCEL010000502.1:0-3219 GCA_039030315.1 Pseudomonadota bacterium | reverse complement strand
GCACAGGCCATGAACAACAGCTCTCTGAGAAGCCCGGGGGTGCTGACAAAGCCGATCTCCCTCAGCCTGCCTCCCGTCCAGCCTCCACCGCGCTCCGCTCCCTGTGCCGCGACCCAGACGATCACGACAAACGGCGCTGCCAGCATGACGCCGGAGACCGCCGTTACCCCCCCAAGCAGTGCGGCCGCCAACGACAGTCCGAACAAGGCGCTGCAAACGGCAAACAGGCCGCGAAAGGCATCGTCCGGAAAAGGGTTCTCGTGGTTGGTCTGGACCTGACCGGCTGCCCGCAAACGTTTCGCCGTGCTGGTCCAGACCAGGGTGTCTTCCAGCCAGCCGACCCCGAGCATGATCGCCGCCATGAGCATGCCCAGGGGAATGAGACGGGAGGCCTCGATCCCCGGCAGCATGCCGGGCAGTATGGCCTGGGTCACCGCGGTCGGCGCCCATACCAGAAACCAGCAGAAGCCCCGATGGATGGCTGCGATCTGGCGGCGCTCCCGGATCTGCTGCAACTCGCTCAACGGGGCGTCGAACGGCTGGTCGCCCCGGACGCCGCGCTGAATGAAAGGCGTCAGCAGGCTGAGTGCACCGATATTGATCAGCACGGAAAAGAGATGGCCGCCGCCAAACAAAGCGAGGAACCTGCGCTTGGGCGGTTGCAGGGTGAGGTAAGTCCCGAACGTCTTCACGGACGGCGAATGGAGTGCCCCCTCCCTCAGGAGCGCCATCAGGGTCATGAAGCTCACCAGGTAGGCAGAACGCTCAAGCCCGAGCATGATCGTGTCCCATCCCGGACCAGGCGACAGCCAGACCAGGACGGCCAGGATAAGGGCAACGCTCAGCAGATAGGCTTCCCTCAGCTGCAGCATGCCAAGCGCGAGCACCGGAATGCCGAGCACCATGATCCGTGTGATTGCGGCGGCCCATTCTGCGCCGGTGTAAAGCCTGATCAGTGTCAGAAGGATCAGGACCCCAAGGTACAGACCGGCAAAGGTTCTCTCCGGTTGGGCAGGGGCGTCGGTCACGTTGTTGATCTTGTGATTGCTGTGCGGGATGGGCAGGCCGTTCATAGGCCCAATCACGCGATGGCGCCATGGGCATTGTTGACGGCAGAAGGTTGTGACAAAAGACCGGCGCCCAACAACTGGAGGTTCGCATGGCCGGTTCAGATTTCGGTTCATCCACATTCGCCGCATGGCGCGCCGCGGCGGCTGCTGACTGGAATGACTATGTGGGCCACGACTTCGTGCGCAAGCTGGGCGACGGCTCGCTGCCGCGCAGTGCCTTTCTGCACTACCTGGTCCAGGACTATGTCTTCCTGATCCATTTCAGCCGCGCCTGGGCGCTGGCGGTGGTCAAGTCGGAAAGCCTGGAAGAGATGAAGACCGCGGCCGGCACGGTCGATGCCCTGGTCAATCACGAGATGCAGCTGCACGTCCAGATCTGCAAAGAGGCGGGTATCGACGAAGAGGCCCTGTACACCGCGGAGGAGGCTTTCGAGAATCTGGCCTATACGCGCTATGTCACGGACGCGGGCCTGTCAGGCGACTTTCTCGACATGATGGCGGCATTGGCGCCCTGCGTCTTCGGCTATGGCGAGATCGGCGCAACGCTCAAGCAGACCGCAGCAGCGGACACGCCGTACCAGGACTGGGTCGACACCTACGCGGGCGCCGATTACCAGGGTGTCTGCACCACCGTGGGCACCATGATCGACAATGCCGTGTCCGCACGTCTCGGCTCGGTGCCTGAAGAAAGCCCGCGCTGGACGCGGCTCTGCGCGCGGTTCCGCACGGCCACCCGGCTGGAGGTCGGCTTCTGGGACATGGGCCTGCGCGGCAAGTGAATGATCGCACGCCGCAGCGCCCCGGGATTCCGTTCTCCGGATGGCGTTTCCACGCCTTAGAATGACGCATATGTCGCGGCTCTCCCTCTCTGTGCGGAATAGTGTCCGCCCGCTCATGTAAAAATTGGCAGTTTGAGCGCGCCTATGCAGGGTGGAGGGAAAACCATGGCCACGATCGAGCAGCTGAAAGCTCAGCGCGAAGCAGCACTGGCGGCGACCGCAGGGGGACCGCCGGAACGCACGATCAACCAGTTTTTCGGCGTCGGTCCGATCACCGATCTGACCGCGGATGAAGTCGAAAGCCGCAGGATGCGCTTCGAGTTCGAAGCCTGGCTTGAGGCCAACTACCGCAAACTGGACGACAACGGCAATCCGATCGGCGCGTTCACCTCGGCCGAAATCGGTCGCAGCATGCACCGGGGCTATCCGGCGGACGCGATCCTGCTCGACATGATGCGCGAAATCCACCGCTATTTCGGCTTTCCGAAGAAGAACAGGATGGCTGTGGGGCTTGGCGGCGGACACAGCGGGTTCACCGTCTGCATCATGCACATGATGAACGCCAACGACGCTGAGCAGCACATCTATGTAGACACGCCGCGGCCAGAATCCGAAGCGGCCATGGCCGGAGGTTTCTTCCGCCAGTCATGGGGCGCCCAGATGATCGAAATGCACCGCTTCTCGCAGAACGGCGATGAGGCAAGACTGCATTTCAGCGATGCTGAAGGCACGATCCCGAGCGCCGATGACCTCTCGGAGATGGGCATCAAGCTGTTCGTCGGTGTCGGGCACGAAACCACGGGCGCCACGACCTACACGGTCGGTGATATCGCCAACCTCCTGGAGTGGATCGACCGGAACCCGGCCAACCATCACGCAATCGTCGACGCCACGTCCATGCTGGGCGCAATGCCCTGGCCGGAAGAGATGGTCGCGGAGTTCATGGCCAAATGCTGCATGTTCATGCCCTTCCAAAAGGCGATCGGCGGCATTTCCGGATATCTCGTTGCCTCTCTCACGCCGGAAGCCATGGCGCTGATCGAGGCCAATCAGCAGAACCCGGCATGGGCCATTCCGCGCCAGCTCAAGATCGTTGTTCCCAACGACCCCAAGCGACCGCTGACCGGCGAAAAGTCGACGGCGCTTGGTCCGATCTACGACCCGGCCGAAGACCGCATGCAGGGCGGCATCATCAACACATACTCGACCCTTGCCTTTGCCGAGACGACGTTCGGCCTGCAGCGTTCGGAGAAGATCGTCGGGCCGGCATCCGAGCTCAACAAGCGGTCCATGAAGAACCGCCAGACCATCAACGAATGGGTCGCAGCCAATCCCCTGTTCGAGCTGGGCGTCGCCAACGAAGAGCGCAG
>JBCCEL010000501.1:0-3222 GCA_039030315.1 Pseudomonadota bacterium | reverse complement strand
TTGCGTTTGATGGCATGGGTGCTGCCATTGTTCTTCTATGCTTCCGTCTTGCGCCTGGAGGAACAACCGTCATGGGAACGAACATCATTCCTGCGGATCTGGCGCTGGCCGCTTGGCCGGCCCCGGTTCATTCGTGTTCTCCTGAAACCAGGTTCGCCAACCGGCAGAAGCCTTCGGCAGGGACATCCTCGGCCCGCATTGTGGGCAAAAGTTCAGCCGCTTCCAGGAGGCTCTCCGCCGGACCGCCCAGGGATTTCAGGCTCTGGCGCAACATCTTGCGGCGCTGGCCGAACGCGGCAGCGGTAATCCGTTCAAGTGTCGGCACATGGCAGCCGAGGAGGGTGCGTTCGCGGGGAACGAGCTGGACGATTGTCGACGTCACCTTGGGCGGCGGAGTGAAAGCGCTGGGGTGGACGTCGAAGAGCTGGCGGCTCTCACAGGTGGCGCCGCAGAGAACGGATAGCCGACCGTAGGCCTTGCTGCCGTGTCCCGCGGTTATGCGCTGGGCCACCTCCTTCTGGAACATGAGCGTCAGCGAGCTGAACCATGGCGGCCAGGGCTGCACCGTCAGCCATTTGGTCAGCAGGGCCGTCGAAATGTTGTAGGGCAGGTTGGCAACCACCATGGCAGGGCCAGAGACAAGCCCTGCAAGATCGGTTTCCAGCGCATCCGCCTCACACACCTCGAGCCTGCCGGGATAGTGCGCCTCGATCTCCGCAAGAGCGTCCATACAGCGGCGGTCGCGCTCGACGGCAACGACCTTCAACGCACCCTCGTAGAGCAACGCACGTGTCAGGCCGCCCGGCCCCGGGCCGATCTCCACAACCGTGTGCTCCTCAAGTCCGCCTGCCGCCCTTGCGATCCGGCCAGTGAGATTGAGATCAAGCAGGAAGTTCTGTCCCAGGCTCTTCCGCGCGGACAGTCCGTGCGCGGCGATCACCTCCCTGAGCGGGGGCAGGCCGTCAGGCGCCGTGCTCATGGGCGGCCATCTCAGCGGCCATCTTCAGGGCTGCAATGAGGCTGTCGGGTTTGGCCTGGTCGGTCCCGGCAAGGTCGAGCGCAGTGCCGTGGTCCGGTGAGGTCCGCACAATCGGCAGACCGAGGGTGACGTTCACACTGTCGTGGAAACCCAGCGTCTTCACCGGCAGCAGGGCCTGGTCATGATACATGCAAATTGCCACATCGAAGCCATCCCTGGCTGTGTCCCGGAACATGGCGTCCGCAGGGTAGGGACCTGAGACGTTGAGCCCTTCCTCCGCAAGTTCGCCGATCGCCGGCGCCAGTACGTCGCGATCCTCAGTGCCGATGAGACCGTCTTCGCCTGCGTGCGGGTTCAGGCCGGCCACAGCAATATGCGGCTGATCGACCCCGAAGCGTGCCCTGAGATCCGCGTCGACGACCCTGCAGGCCCGTTTCAACAGATCTGCCGTAACTGCCCCGGGAACAGCGGAGAGCGGGATGTGAATTGTCAGAGGAACAGCCCGCAGCTTCTCATTGGCCAGCATCATGACCGGATGCGGAGGCTCCACATCCTCCGAGCACAGGTAGGCCAGAAACTCCGTGTGACCAGGGAAGGCAAATCCCGCCTTCGTGAGCACGGATTTCTGGATGGGATTGGTGACCACGCCCGAGGCTTTGCCCTCCAGAACCAGCTGTACGGCGGTCTCTATGCTCCGGACGACGAGTTCTGCGGTTCCAGCCGACGGGTGGCCCGGCCTGGCCTGCTGGGCACCTGCGATGGGCAGAAGCGGGATGGCATCGCCAAACACACCGGAAGCTTCTTCGGGCGAGGCGATTTCCCGGACTGGAGCTGCCACACCCCGGCCTGCGAGGAATTCCGGTGCAGCCAGGAGAAAGAAGGCGGGCAGAGAGGTCTCGCGTGCCTTGAGCCAGGCGGCAGCCGTGATCTCAGGGCCGATGCCGGCCGGTTCACCGCAGGTCAGCGCGAGAGGGGGCGTCATCGCGCCGCGTGTCGGCATACCAGGTCCCTGAACCGGATGCGGCGCCCTAGTTGCTGAGCCCCGCGTCCTTGTACTCTATGAATGCGTTTTTCCGCAGATCACGCAGATAGCTGCGCCCGAGGTTCTCGTAGCGCTCATCCTCGATCCGCTGCTTGACCATGTCGCGGGTGATCTTGGGCGCTTCGGGGGCCACCCGCTTCTTGCCGCAATAGGCCATGATCTGGACCGCCGAGGCATCAGGCGCCACGCCCATGACGAAGGCACTGCCTGGTCCTTGCCTGTCCAGGGTCCGCTTCATCTGCTTGGGCATACGCCGGGGGTCGGCCGGAATGCGCTTGCCGATACGCACATTGAAGATGCCGCGCGCCGCCTTGCGGGCCGCGCCGCAGCTCCTGAAGCGCTGGACCAGGCGCTGGGCCTCGATCATGCGCGACCTGGCGACTTCCTGGGTCAGTTCCGGTGTCGACTGGCGCTCGACCGGCAAGGTGATCGGAAGCAGGTTGTAAATCGTTACGCTCGCGGCTGCGGCCTGCTTCTTGATCTCCTGGGTGATCTGCTGGAAGCGCGCATCCACCTGGGCATCGTTCACCGTCTGCTGGCCGTAGCGCCTTGAGACGATGCGGTTCCAGCTCATGCGCGTGATGATATAGCTCTTGACCAGCCGTTCTGAGAGCCCGCGCGACGTCAGCCGCTCGGCGAGATTCTTGACGCCGGAGGCTTCCGTCAGCAGTTTGTCGAGCTGCGCACCGGTCAGCAGGAAGTTTCGCTTCTTGGCTTCCTCATTCTTCAGGACGTCGTCGATCAGGGCCTTGAGAGCCTCGCGCTCCTGCTGCTTCGAGCTCTTGCGGGAAATTTGCGGGCGCAGGACCTTCAGCAGCTTGACCCGCTGCTTCACCTGATAGGCGCTGATGGCCTTGTCGTTGACGGTGGCGACCACGCGTGTGGATACCGCAGCCGACGGGGAGGGAAACAGGGTCACGAAGCTGAGCAATGCCGCCGCGACAAGGCCAACGCGGCCCGGTCCGCCGTGTCCAATGCGGCCGTGCACCTGCTGCCGCGCAATTCGAAATATTCTGTACATCATGGTCTGGTCAGAGATCATAACCGCTCTGCCCGGTGGTTTGTTTAGTTGACGCTGGTACCCACAGCAGCCGTACCGAGTGTCTTGAACTCCACGGACAACAGTACGGCGCGGTCCGGCTCCACATCCCGGTCTCTCGTCCGGTTCTCCTTGTAGGTAAGCCAGGCTCGAATGTTCCTA
>JBCCEL010000500.1:0-3245 GCA_039030315.1 Pseudomonadota bacterium | reverse complement strand
GGGGCGATCTTGGTGGCGCTGAGGAACATCTGGGAGTTCCAGGGCACGACCGCGGCGACAACACCCAAGGGTTCGCGCGTCGTGAACACCGCCATATCGGGCTTGTCGATGGGCAGTACCGCACCCTCGATCTTGTCGGCGAGGCCGGCAAAGTAGCGGAAGAATTCGGCCACATATCCCGTGACGGCCTTCGTCTCGCGGATGACCTTGCCGGTGTCCTGGGTTTCGAGCTCTGCAATCTCGCCGGCATGCTCTGCAACCAGATCGGCGAGCTTCATCAAAAGCTTGCCGCGCTGGCCGGGCAGCATGTTCGACCATTCCGGGCTTTCGAAGGCACGCTGGGCAGCTTCCACGGCCCGGTCCACATCCGCCGCGCTTGCCGCCGGGAACTTTGCCCAGATTTCGCCCGTAGCCGGGTCGATACTGTCGAAGGTCGCGCCGCCCTCGGCATCGCAGAACGCGCCGTCGATATAGAGTTTGACTGGTGGTTGCATGGCGGGATTCCCTAGTTTTGAGCCTGCTGAAACTTGACCAGAGCCTGGCAGAATTTGTCGTGCTGTGGACCGAGATGGACGGCAACCGACACCGCGACCCCTCCCTGCGGCTGCCAGCCCTTTTGCATTGCGCGGCGGACCGCATCTCCGAGTTGCCGCGGCGAGTTCTTGCTGATCACGAGGTAGTCGACGATCTCTCCGGCCATCCTGATCTCCCTGGTATACCTACTCCGATATGAACTCGACGAGTGCCCTGTTCACCGCGCCGGCCGATTCCACCGGCAGCATATGACGTGCGCCGGGGATGACGCAAAGGCGGGCGTCCGGGATTTCGGATGCCATCTGGGCCGCCATGGCCGGTGTCGAGCCCGGATCCAGTTCGCCGGCGATGACCAGAGCTGGCACCGTGATCGAGCTGAGCTGATCGGTCACGAGGTGATCGGACGTGACGAAGATCTCATAAGCCGTCAGGAACTCATGCGGAATGTTTCGCATGAGCCTGGATTTGGTCGCGGCGATAACATCGGGGTTGGCCTCCTGATACTCCGGCGCATACCAGCGCGCCAGCGCCGCTTCGATGATGGCGCCCGGGCCTTCGGTCTTGGCAAGCTCCAGCCGCTCGCGCACCCGTGCGACCTGCTCGTCGGTGCGCTTGTAGACCGCACCCATGATGACGAGCTTTTCCAGACGTTCCGGATAGAGCGTTGAGAACAGCTGCAGGGTCAGCCCGCCAAAGGAAAAGCCGACCGGGATGGCGCGATCGACGCCGTGTTGATCCATGACCTCGCGCAATTGCTCGGCATAGTCATGCAGCGTGACGTCCTGATCGGGCTTGCGGCAGTCGCCGTGTCCGAGAAGATCGTAGGTAATTACGTTGGCGTGCGGCTCAAGCGCCGGCAACTGGGCGTCCCAGCAGGTCTTGTCCAGGCCGACCCCGTGCAGCAGGATGACGGTGGGCTTGCCGTCCGCCACCCGTCAGCTCCCCTCAGGCCTGCCGGCAACCGATGTGCCCGCTTCGGCGGCCGCCTTGTCCATCTCCTCCAGGTCCATGTAGCGGTTGCCGATCCGTGGGTGGGCGCGGCCGCCCGACGAAGCGCCGAGCGCCACCACAATTTCGTCCGGCCCCGGCGCATCGGCGATCGAGAACTCCAGCGTGATGTAGTGGGAGCGCTGGCCAGGATCGTTCTTCTCCATCATGGGGATCTGGATTGAGGTTCCGGGCCCGCCCCGCTTGTTCGTGAAGGACAGGTACGAAGTGCCCTCCACCGCATCGCGGAACTTGTTGCCGAACCACAGGGTGTGGATGAAGGCGGAGGCATGCTCCACCTCGCCGTTCATGCCGACCACCGCCGCCTTGCCGTAGGCCTCTATATCATCTGCCGTGCCGAGTTCGTGGAAGATCATCGGCACCAGAAGATCGCCGAGCGGCGGCGCCTGGGTCATGATCTCCGGCCTCAGATTCTCAACGAAGCGCCCCGCCCAGGGATTGGCGATGATGGCGGCCACGCCGACCATCTTGATAGGCTTTTCGGCCGGTTTGCCGGCCTCGATCAGGGTGGTGTCCACATAGGTCACCGTCTTGCGGATTACTGGCCCCTCGCCCATCAATTCACCTCGCTCCTGCGCGCCCGGAAACGCGCACCCTAACGGCGCAATCCGGCCACAGCAATCAGATTTGCAACGGTCACGGAATTCGACAACACCGCATCCCCAATGCCTCGCACAGTGCATACCTGCTGAACTCCGACGGGGAAAAATCAGCAAGGGCGCTCGGTCGATTCCGATTGGCGGTTCTGGTGCCAGGCATAGGTAATTTTGCGGCAGGATTTGGTGGAGAGATCACGTTCGGTGCGTTCGATCAGGGTCAGGGAACCGGCGCGCCAGGCGTAGTGATCCTCGAAGCGGCGGACGCCTTGGCGCCTGGTTGAGATGATGCGGTTGCTGGAGGCATCCGTTCTTGGTGCGGTCAGCTCTTCCAGTTCCCTGCTGCGGACGAATTCCCCCGCATCCGGATCAAAGATGAAAAAGCGCATCGGTTCGGCCGCCACGGGGTCCGAAGTGCGCATGATGCCGAGGTCGCGGTGGCCGTCGAAATTCCAGTCCTTGAAGAGCACGCCGATATCGGTCCTGGATATGAGCGGGGCAACCCGGGTGTGCAGGATCTGGAAGGGCGGCGCACCGTCCCGGCTGAGGGTGATGCGGGTGACGTGGTTCGGCGCCTTTCCGATGAGCGATACCGTCAGCGTATGACCGCCTGAGATGAACGTCACACACTGGGCGAGTTCGCGTTCCGGCCGGGCACCACCGAAGAGAAGGCAATTTGACCCATCGAGGCTGACCGTTGCCTCGGCCGGCAGCGGAAACAGGAGAAGCGCCAGACCGGCTCCCCTAGTCTGCTGCCGGAACCTCCTCATCGGCTTCTCCTCAGATGCACCAGCAGTATGTAGTCTGTAAAACAGTGTGACAGTTATCTACTGATAGCGAATCATACGAAACGATGACAGCGACACCCATAGAGGTAGGAGCAGGCAGTGCGCGTTACAATTGGCATTGGCAGTTACAATCGGCATTATCCAACTAAACTCACTGTTCTCTTTCATCTCGTGGATGGAGACGCTGTCGAGTCGTATCGGCGGTTTGATGATTTTTAGCTTGTCCCGTTTAGATGGTTTGGTGAAGAGCAGCATATCCGTGAATAGGATGCAGTGTATATCGGTCTTGTTGGCCGAGTCACGTAGTTTGAGTGGGCCG
>JBCCEL010000499.1:0-3261 GCA_039030315.1 Pseudomonadota bacterium | reverse complement strand
GGCGAAAGCCCGCACCCGGGTAGGCGCACGCGCAAAAGCGCATGCTGCCATGAGCGGACAAGATCAGCCCGAGCGGAGCGAAGCGAGCACGGGTAAGCTGATCGCAGAATCAAGCGCGAGGGAGTTGCGTGGGTCTTTTGGTCCGGCCGTCACTTCCGGCCAGAAGTGCGGATTAATCCCATTATCCGGGTCCGCAAGAAGGGTGCACGAAGACGTCAGAAAGTTGGTTTCTCGAGTTACTCCTTTTGGCCAGACTATCTGACCCACGCATGTGATGTTGGAACCGGTATGGCGTTTTATCGATCGGCCGTCCGGCGTCATGAACCATGAAGATCCATCAGGGAGGCGACCCCGCCGGGGGCTACGACCTTGAGTCCGAAAGCCTCAAAAGTTGCGAACTTCGGCCCCATTCCCAAGGCATTGCGATTGCCGGTCCGAGCCCCGTCTGCTGTCACACGTCAGGGGCAAGGCATCACACCCTCTCCTCCACCGTCAGCGACTACCTAGGACAGTGCCCTCGCGTTGAGGAGAGTTGACTGAACATATACAGAACAAAGCTCTATTGTCAAGATATTTTTCTTATATCACACATCTACCCCTGCCTCAGGGCCTGTGAGGTGTTACGGGCTCCTCCCACTCCTGCCGTCCTCGGGCTTGACCCGAGGACCCAGGGCAGCGGAGGTAATGTTGATTTTTCGCATGATATTTCAACACGCTAAGAGATGGAAAATCTTGATGGAGACTGTCGCACTGGGCCCTCGGGTCAAGCTCGAAGGCGGCACTTTGGGGACGTGCTTGCATTTTTTTACGAGTTCTTCCGCAGGAGCACGCTGAAGGCTGCAGGAGCACGGATGACAACCACTGCGCTTTGCGCCGGTGTTGACTTTTATTCGCATTGCCAAATGCGGCCGACAGCCGGATAAGGCGGGGAGCAAGAGAAACAGGGTGGAGCGGCCCGATGCCGGCGCAACAGCGCGCCTCCCGGCGCAGACGACCAGCAGCCGCGGCTGGCGGACCGACAGTGTCGCCTCCACCCAAGGGGGGCGGCCTCAGAGCTCTCGCCCGGCCTGAAATCTCCACAATCTGCGATGCTGCGCTCGACATCCTGCGGGATGTCGGGATGTCAGGGTTGCCCGAGCGGTTCGCGGCCCCTCTGAAGCAGAACGGCGCCACCGTGCGAAACGACGGCAGGCTCTGCTTCCCCCGGTCCATGGTCGAAGACGCCCTGTCTCGCGCGCCCGGCCGGGTCGCCCTGCCCGGCTTCACGCCCGAACAGGACCTGACGGTCGGAAGCGGGCACGTGCATATCGGCACGGGCGGCGCAGCCGTCCAGGTTCCCGGCTCCGATGGCGCTTTCCGCGACTCAACGCTAAACGATCTCTACGCCCTGATGCGCGTACTGGAGCGTTCGCCGAACATCCACTACGGCGTCCGCCCGGTCATCGCGCGCGATCTGGCGTCTCCCTTCGAGCTTGACGTCAACACCGCGTTCGCCTGCATGAAGGCGACCGCAAAACCGATCGGCGTGAGCTTTGACCAGGCCGCCCATGTCGGGCCGGTGGTGGAGATGTTCGATGCCGCACTCGGCCAGGACGGCGGCTTCCGGCGGAGACCGTTCTGCATGGGCGTCATTGTCCACGTGGTACCGCCCCTGACCTACGCGCCCGAGGGCTGCGAGATCCTGGAAGCCTGTATCCGCGCCGGCATGATCCCGCAGATCTGTTCCGCCGGACAGGCCGGTGCCACCAGCCCGGTCACACTGGCGGGCGCCCTGGCGCAAGGTCTGGCGGAAAGCCTTGCCGGGCTGATGCTGGTGGACAGCATCTCTCCGGGCTCCCCATGCATCTATGCCCTCATGCCGTTCGTCTCCGATTTGCGCACCGGCGCCATGTCCGGCGGCGGCGGCGAAGCGGCTATCGCCAGCGCCGCTGCCGCCCAGCTTCTGGATCATCTCGGCCTGCCCTCCACCGTTTCTGCCGGCATGACCGACGCCAAGCTGGCGGACGCCCAGGCCGGATACGAGAAGGGCTACACCGTGGCGCTGGCGGCCCATGCGGGCGCCGACATGATCAATCTTTCCGTCGGCATGCTGGGATCGATCATGGTCGCTGCGCCGGAAATGCTGGTGATCGACGATGACATGTGCGGCGCCATCCTGCGTTCGGTGCGTGGAATTGAGGTTGAGCCGGATGCGCTGGATCTTGAGATGATCGAACGGGTGGTCACCGGCGAAGGCCACTATCTCGGCGAAGCCCAGACCCTGGCGCGCATGAAGACCGAATATGTCTATCCCAAGCTTGCGGACCGGCAAAGCGTGAGCGACTGGGTGGATGACGGCGAACAAAGCATCTGGGAGCGGGCCGAGGCCCGGGTCAAGGACATTCTGGAGGGCGATGCGCCGGGACACCTCTCCCGGGCCGCCGAGGAGAAGATCAGATCGGCGCTGCCCATCAGGCTCGAGCCGGACAACATTTGAGGGATGTGGCAATCATGAAAGTCTACCGCAGCATGGTGCTCGACGCGCCGATCGAAAGGGTCTGGGCGGCCGTCCGTGCCTTTGACGGCGTGGTCAATTGGAACCCGGGTGTCACCGGCGCACGCCTTGAAAGCGGCGCGGCGACGGAGACCGGTGCGGTCCGCTATCTGGACATCGTGGACGGATCGGCATTCCGCGAGACCCTGCTGGCCCACTCCGACCAGGACCATTTCTACACCTACGACATCATCGAAAGCCCGCTGCCGGTCACGAACTACATCTCCACCCACAGCTTTCTCCCGGTCACACACGGCAACCAGACGCTAGGGATCTGGGAGAGCACATTTGACTGCAGCCCCGACCAGGCGGACGCCATGGAACAGGTCGTGGGCGACCAGATCTATATCGGCGGCATGCAGGGCCTCAACGACTACCTCAAAGGAGCCTGACCAATGGCGGACACCCTCGCCCCACGCGCCATTATCGGCGTCATGACCCCGGCCATGAACACGGTCGTGCAGCCCGAGCTCGAACTGCTGAGACCCGAAGGCGTCACCAACCAGATGCAGCGCTTCCGCCTCGGCGGCAACAGCGTTTCGGAGGATGTAGTCGATGAAGCCACGAAACTCATGGACTGTCATCCCGCAGCAATCGCCGTCGGGCTGACCACCGATGCCGGTCCTGGCGGCGTCACCAAGCTTGGATGTATGGTGTCAGCGCCCCCGTTTGGGTCAAGCAAATCATTCCCAACGAAAGCATTATCATCGAATGGGGCACAGAAGCAG
>JBCCEL010000498.1:0-3284 GCA_039030315.1 Pseudomonadota bacterium | reverse complement strand
ATCCAGGGTGACCTCGGTCGCCTCATCCCCGTTCGTGTGCACATGCATCTGCAGCCCTGCGGCCACAAGCTTCTCGACCAGGACATCCAGCTGCTCCGGTGCGATGTTCCAGATGCCGTTCGGCGCGCCGTTGTAATAACCGGGCCAGAGCAGCCGGGCAGTGAAGGCCTGGATGGAACCGTCGGTCATCACCTTCACGGCGCCCAGCCGCAATTTGTCGGTGCTTTTCTCACGCAGGGCCAGGGCTCGGGAGACCACGTCGTCCGCCGGCCGCGACAGGGAGTTCATCGCCGGCACAAGCCTGACCGGGAAACGATCCTGGGCCGTTATCTTCAGCAGCGCCTCGACCTCTTCGTCATCAAGTCCGGAATAGAGGTCCGTCGCCGTGGTGACGCCCGCCCGCTTGCAGACCGTGCCGAAATCCAGGATCTCCGCCTCATGCCGGGCAAGGTCGCGGAAATCGATCCCCGTACGCCGCATGACCGGGAACATGGCGGCCATCTCCTGCAGCTCGCCGTTCGGCGAGCCGTCGGCGGCTTTCACAACGCCTTCCACATTCGTTCCGGCCGAATAGTCGGCAAGGCGCAATGCAGCCGAATTGACGGTCATCACGTGGAAGTTCGAATGCATGAGGACGACGGGTCGGTCGGTGGAAACCTGGTCGAGATCGCCGCAGGTGGGCCGCAGCTTGCCCAGAAAGATCGGATCAAAGCCCCAGGCGATGAGCGGCGTGCCCTCCGAAAGTCGCGCCTCGGCCTCCTTCAGTCTGGCTATGACCCCGTCAATGCTGTCGATCCCGGGCCAGTGCACCCCCGCCGGGTCGATCCGGTCGTGGTATCCCGTGTAGATATAGCGCCAGATCCCGCCCGCCGGCAGATGGCAATGTCCCTCGACAAACCCCGGCATGAGCACCTTGCCCGCTAAACGGTCGTCCAGCTCATAGGCACCCCAGCCTTCCAGATCGCTCAGCTCGCCCACACCCAGGATCCTCCCATCGCGCACGGCCACATGGGTTGCTTCCGGCCGGTTCCGGCTCATTGTGATGATCTTGCGGGCAGAGAATATTCTGATATCGGCCATGGGTACTCCGTTGATCCGGGGCGTACCCGTACGGATGAAAAAAGCGTGTTCCTATTCGATACTATCGAAGGGGACCCCGTGCTAGGCAAGCACAATTGCGCTTCGAAGCGCCGGAGGATCAACGTGTGACGCGGACACTTCTGACATATGACGAGCTGTTCCAGGGTGGCGGGCCAGAAGGGCTGGTCGACAATGCCGCGTTTCTTCCTCCTGCTAGAGCAGAGGCTACTCTCCATCCGCTGTCCCATCGATTGGAATTGCTTGAAACTCCCATTGGGAGCAACAATCCAATGCTCTGCGCCGACCTCTATGCCGGCCTGCGTGCGGATCTGTTTCCGGCAGTCACCATTGATCTGACCAGCGAGTACGGTGACCTGATACCGCTGAACCGCGACCTGATCCGGGCGCGGGACGGCAAGAGCTACTGGGACATCACGGTTTCGCCCGGCAACGTTTGGTCGGAGCGCGGCGACAGGGGCATGTCGCGGGCGTGCTTTCCCTTCCAGCTTTCAAACGTTCTGGAGAATGACACTCACCATGGCCTGGCGACCTTACTCTATGATGACGTCAGGACGTCTCCGCTGCGCTTTCAGATCTGCGTCCAGACCAGGCCCTTCGTCATCGGGGAGATCTTCGATGCCTGGGGCACGGTCCCCTTTGAAGCCAGGCCCCTTGAAGCTGGCCAGGAAGAGTTTGCCCGGACCGCCTATGTGCAGGAACTCAACGACCAGCTGCCGATCCGGCCATGGGAAGAACTGGCCGGCGGGGTACCTCCCGAGCTTCTCGACGCTCTCAACAGTGGGATGGGACACGACACGGAGATCGTGTCGGGTCTTGTGATTGACAATCAGATTTTTGCCACCCCCTGCCGGACGCGGAGCGGACGCTTTCCTTTCCCTCGAGGTATGAAGTTCGGAATCTGGTCGGCGACCAAGACGGCGTTCGGCGCCATTGCTTGCATGCACCTCGCACGCACGACCGGCGAGGATCCGCGCAAGGCCCGCATTGCGGATCTGGTCGACGAGGCCCGGGACCAGAATCACTGGGCCGATGTCACCATTGGCGACTGTCTGAACATGGCGACAGGCGTCGGCACCGCCGCGCCGCACAAGACAGGCACGAACATCCTGTCGGACTACATCCTGGATGAAGAACAGATTGCGGGCGATGCTCTGAACCGGAGAAGCCGAGAGCACTACTTCGACTGGTTCCTTGCGCCCGGCAAGGCAGAGAAAAACCGGGCGGCCATTGCGTGCCCCGCCTATCCCTGGGGCCCCGGCGAAGTTGCACGATACCGCGACCAGGACCTCTATCTTGCCGGCGCGGCCATGGATGCATGGTACAAGTTGCGCCACGGTCCCCATGCCCGGCTGTGGCACATGGTGCGCGAGGACGTGTACGTGCCGGCGCGAATTCATAACGCTGTGAAGTTCGAGACGCTTGAAGAGAACTCCGATCTGGCCGTGCCCCTGACCGATGCCGGTCTGCTTCTGTCCATGGACAACCTGGGCATGCTGGGAAACCTGATCCACAATGGCGGCAAAGCCGGTCACAGACAGCTGCTCGACGAGCGCATGCTCCAGGAACTATTCGATGCGCGCTGTGAAAAGGGCCTGCCGACCGGAATGCATACCGCAGACGGGGAAATCCGCTATCACTTCGCGGCCTGGCACATGCCGTATCGCTCCCGCCACGGTGAGCACATGTGGCTTCCAACCATGCTTGGATACGGCGGCCAGATCATTCAGATCCTGCCTAACGGCATGACCGCTTTCCGTTTCGCCTATGATCCTGCCGCCACGGAAGAGCGCTATGACTATCTGAAACTCCCGAGAATCGCTGATCGCATTCGTGCATTCTGACCCGCGGGCGCTCCGCAAGAGATCACGCGGCCGGCATAAACTGCCCGTGAACTTTCTTTTTACGATATCCATTTGAAGATGCCCGCAGCACTGCGGGGCTTTGACGTAGCAGGCGCAGAAAATTGCCCCGACGGCAAGCTGGACCGCCTGTGTTTCTCTCGCTAACTATCTGTTACAACTATATTTTCTGAAACTCTGCGGCGCTGGAATGCAACCTTTGCTTTTGGACACAAATGCGTCGCGTTTGATTGCAACATTCAAGCTGCATGCGTAAGATCGCCTATCGGGGAAAACAGAACCCGCCTGCCCCTTTTTGTGGCGTCTGTGAGATTTCTCACGCTT
>JBCCEL010000497.1:0-3324 GCA_039030315.1 Pseudomonadota bacterium | reverse complement strand
TTCAGGATGCCCGCCTTTTCACGCACCTGAGCGTGGAGGGCAATCTGCGCTTTGCCCTCAAGCGGGCGCCGGCCAGTGGACAGGCAGTCTCGTACGACCAGGTCCTGAAGGTTCTTGATCTGGCGCCGCTTCTGGACCGGAACACCCTCAGCCTCTCCGGCGGCGAGCGCCAGAGGGTCGCCCTTGGTCGGACACTGCTCAGCCAGCCCGAACTCCTTCTGCTGGATGAGCCCATGTCAGCGCTCGATGTCCGCCGCAAGGGTGAACTGCTGCCGTTCATCGAAAGGGTGCCGGAAGCCTTCAACCTGCCCATGATCTTCGTCAGTCATGCGGTGGATGAAGTGGTGAGGCTCGCCGATGAGGCGATCATCCTCCACGCCGGCAAGGTCACCGGCCGCGGGCCGCTACCCGATATCTTCCAGGGATCGGAGATGGCAGGCCTGACCGGACATTTTGAAGCCGGCGCAGTGGTCGAGGCCAAAGTGCTCCGCCAGGACACCGCCTATCAGCTTACGGTCATGGAGAGCGGCGGCCAGGAGGTGCAGATGCCCATGGTCTCCTCTCTGGCGGCCGGAGACGCGGTCCGTCTGAGAATTCGCGCGCGGGATGTATCGGTGGCGATCGAACGGCCAACCGGGATCAGCACGCGCAATTGCCTGAAGGCCACAGTTTCAGAAGTCATTGCCGAACCGGACACCGCCTTTGCCGAGGTCGTCGCCCGAATGGGCGACCAGGCGATCCGGGCGCGGATCACACGGCAGGCGGCCGATGAACTTGACCTGTCACCCGGCATGGACGTGTTGCTGCTGATCAAGAGCGTCAGCTTCGACCGGCGGGTCCTGATTTCCCCCAAATCCTAGAATCTTCCCCGGACTTATGCTAAATCCTGCATAATTTCCGAAAAGGGAGAAATTTCGGAATCCATGCACGATATATTCAGCGCGTTCGGCCTGGCCTGGGGCCTTCTGATGGCCGCAGATCCCGATCTGATGGAGATCGTCGGGCTCTCGCTGCGCGTGAGCCTTTCCGCGCTGGCCCTGTCCTGCATGATCGGCCTGCCACTGGGCGCAGCCGTGGCGGTCAGCCGGTTCAGGGGCCGCAGCGCGATCATCATTGTCATGAATGCGCTGATGGGCCTGCCGCCGGTTGTGGTCGGGCTGATCGTCTACCTGCACCTCTCCCGCGCCGGACCGTTGGGATGGCTGGAGCTGCTCTACACGCCGGCCGCGATGATCATCGCCCAGACCATCCTGATCGCGCCGATAATTGCGGCGCTCTCCCGCCAGATGCTGGAGGATCTGCATGAGGAGTACAGCGAGCAGTTCCGGTCCTTCGCGCTTTCCCGGCGGGAAGAGGTCATGGCACTGCTGTGGGACGGGCGGTTCGCCCTCCTGACCGTCGCCCTCGCCGGTTTCGGCCGTTCCATTGCCGAGGTCGGAGCCGTCATCATCGTCGGCGGCAACATCGACCACCTGACCCGCGTGATGACCACCGCAATCGCACTGGAAACCTCCAAGGGCGACCTGCCCATGGCGCTGGCGCTCGGCATCGTGCTCCTCGTCCTTGCCCTGATCGTGAACGGCCTGGTGTCCACCCTGCGGCTGACGGCGGCAAGATTTGCCTATGCTTGAGCGGGCTCCCCCAGGACCGGCGAGAGCCAACACATTGGAACCCTTGCGCGCGGAGAACCTCATCTATGAGACGGGCGGGAAACATCTCCTCGGACCGGTGAACATCGAACTTGATGATCCGGGCGTGACGATGGTTCTCGGCTTCAACGGTGCCGGCAAGAGCATCCTGTTGCGCCTGCTTCACGGAATGATCTCGCCCAGCGACGGCAAGGTCGCCTGGGGTGGCCGGCCGATGTCCAAGGAAATCCGTCAGCGCCAGGCCATGGTGTTTCAGAAGCCTGTCCTGCTCCGGCGCTCAGCAGCAGCGAACGTGGACTTCGCCTTGCGTCTGAGAGACGGCACATCACTGCCCAGCCGGGAGGAACTCCTGGACCGCGTGGGATTGCTGGCCATGGCCAATCGCCCGGCCCGCAGCCTCTCCGGCGGCGAGCAGCAGCGCCTCGCATTGGCGCGCGCCATGGCGACGGCGCCGGAGATCCTGTTTCTGGATGAGCCTACGGCCAACCTCGATCCGGCATCGGTTCTTCTGATCGAGCAGATCGTGGCGGAGCTCAACGCGAACGGAACGAAAGTCATCTTTGTCAGCCACGACATTGCCCAGGCGAAGCGGATGGCCCATGACGTGTTGTTTCTGCACAAGGGGTTGCTGATGGAGCACGCACCGGCCAAGACGTTTTTTTCCAGGCCGGCATCGGAGGCGGCGCAGGCCTATCTGAAGGGAGAGCTACTCGGGTGATCACCAGACTTTTCTCACCGGTCTTTGCAGCTCTCGCCCTTCTCATTTTTGCAGGGCATGCAGTCCGGGCAGATGCGATCATTGTGCAGTCCACCACATCGACCGCAAACTCCGGTCTCTATGATCACCTCCTGCCCGCATTCGAAGAGGCCTCCGGCATAAGGGTCCATGTCGTTGCCGTTGGGACGGGCCAGGCAATCAGGAACGCCCGCAACTGTGATGGGGATGTGCTCCTGGTCCACGCCAGGGCAGCAGAGGAAAAGTTTGTTGCTGACGGCTTTGGCGTTAAGCGCTTCAACCTCATGTACAACGACTTCGTGATCGTGGGTCCCCGGGACGGCCTTACGGAGCTCAGGCCCGGCATGCCCGTGGCAGACGCTCTTTCCACGATCGCGGGCGCGAAGGCGCGCTTCGCCTCGCGGGGCGATGATTCGGGAACGCACCGGAAGGAGGTCTCGCTCTGGAAAAGCGCCAGCATCGATCCCGACGCAGCCTCCGGCACATGGTACCGCTCCACCGGGTCCGGCATGGGCGCAACCCTGAACATCGCAATCGGCATGGGGGCCTATACCCTCACAGACCGCGCGACCTGGATCAGCTTCAAGAACAAGGCGGACTTCAAAATTGCCGTCGAGGGAGACAAGGCGCTCTTCAACCAGTATGGGGTGATCCGGGTGAGCGATGAGAAGTGTCCCAGTGCAAAGGCTGGCCAAGGCCAGGCCTTCATCGACTGGCTGCTGTCGCCGGAAGGACAGAACCGCATCAATTCTTACCGCGTAGACGGCCAGCAGTTGTTCTTCGCGAACGCTGACTAGATGTGAATCCTCAACAGGTTGTCCTCGGTTAGTCCGAGACGACTGATGGGTGGTTTTCTGTTTAGGCTGGAATGAGGGCGGTGCCAATTGTAGCGGTGCTGCCATCTTGGCAGATCGGCTTTTCGCTGCTCGGAAGTTTCGA
>JBCCEL010000496.1:0-3325 GCA_039030315.1 Pseudomonadota bacterium | reverse complement strand
GCGATGACCTTTTCGCTGGAGGCGGTGCTGGAGGCCGGGGGAGGGGGCGGCACCGTCCCGATCGTCGGCGATCTTGCACTGCTGACGGCGATCGCCATGGGCATCTTCACCGTGCTCTTCGGTGCCCGCCATATTGATGCGACCGAGCACCAGTCCGGCCTGATGACCGCCATTGCGGTTGAGTCGGTCGTGAAGCTTGTTGCCTTCCTGGCCGTGGGCCTGTTTGCGGTTTACGGCGTACTGGGGGGGTTTTCGGGCCTGCTCACGCTGTTTGAGGCTCGGCCCGACATCCAGAGCCTCTTTACCAAGGATCTCGATGGCGGCCGCTGGGTCACCATGACCCTTCTGTCGATGTTTGCGATCGTGCTCCTGCCGCGCCAGTTCCACGTGATGGTGGTGGAGAACGAGAACGTCCGGCACCTGAAGATGGCGGCCTGGCTCTTCCCGCTCTACCTCGTCGCCATAAACCTGTTCGTGGTGCCGCTGGCGGTCGCCGGCATGATCACCTTCACATCGGGGACGGTCGATGCCGACACCTTCGTGCTCGCCCTGCCGGTCCAGGCAGACCAGACATTCGTCTCCCTGCTCGTCTTCCTTGGCGGGCTGTCCGCCGCCACCGCCATGGTGATCGTGGCAACCATGGCGCTCTCGATCATGGTGAGCAACGATCTCGTGGTGCCGGTCATCCTGCGCAACCGGCTGCGCGGAAATCCCCAGGACAATATGGGCGAACTGCTCCTGCGCATCCGACGTCTTTCGATCTTCGCCATCCTTGCGCTGGCCTACAGCTACTATCTGATGGTCAGCGACAATGCGGCCCTGGTGCAGACCGGACTGATCTCGTTTGCGGCGATTGCCCAGTTCGCCCCCGCCTTTTTCGGCGGCCTGATCTGGCGGCGTGCGACCGCCGCCGGCGCCATGGCCGGTATCCTGGCGGGCTTTGCCGTGTGGACCTATACGCTGCTCATGCCCACGTTCGTCGATGCCGGCTGGCTTCCCGGCGCCCTGCTGTCGGAAGGCCCCTTCGGCATCAGCCTGCTCAGACCGCGCCTGTTGTTCGGACTGGAATTCGATCCCCTGACGCACGGCGTGCTCTGGAGTCTGCTGCTGAACATGGCCGCCTATGTCCTGTTCTCCATGCTGCGCCAGCCCGAACCGATCGAACGGCTCCAGGCCAGTGCCTTCGTGAGTTCCGATCCGGCAGGCGCGGCACCGAGCTTCCGGCTCTGGCGCACGGCAGTCATGGTGCGGGACCTCAAGGAGACGGTGGCGCGTTATCTGGGGGAGGAACGAACGGCCCGCTCCTTCGCCGAGTTCGCCCAGAGCCGGGGCCTTGAACTGGAGGACGATGCGGAGGCGGATATCCGCCTGCTGCGTTTTGCTGAGCATCTGCTGGCCCGCGCTGTGGGCACGGCGTCCTCGCGTCTCGTGGTCGCCTTGCTGCTGGAGCGCCACAGCGCCAGCATGCGCGGCCCGATGAAGCTGCTGGATGATGCCTCGGCGGCCATCCAGTACAACCGGGAACTGCTGCAGTCGGCCATCGACCACGTCCGCCAGGGCATTGCCGTCTTCGACAAGGACCTCAACCTGACCTGCTGGAACAACCAGTTCCGCCAGCTCCTGAGCCTGCCGGCGGATCTCGGGCGCGTGGGTGTGCCGCTAGCCGAAATCGTGCGGACGATCTCGGAGAACACCGGCACGCCGGACGGCGAGCTCAACCTGGAGGTGGATGACA
Source organism: Pseudomonadota bacterium (assembly GCA_039030315.1). Taxonomy (GTDB): domain Bacteria; phylum Pseudomonadota; class Alphaproteobacteria; order Rhizobiales; family CAJQND01; genus JAAEUE01. Next base: position 1,590 of record JBCCEL010000496.1, on the reverse strand, counting down.
GGATCGAAAAGCTGATCGTGAATCTCAGGCCCTATCAGGAATACATCGCCCAGACGGGTACGCACCTGGATGTGAAATCGGACCGCCTCCCGGATGGCGGCGTGGTGATCACCTATACCGACATTACCGAGCGGGTCGAGGCGGCCGAGGAACTGCAGCGGATGAATGAGAGCCTGGAACGCCGGGTTGAGGAACGCACCGCAGAGTTGACCACTCTCAACTCTGCGCTCGCTCTCGCCAAGGCGGAAGCCGATGCGGCAAACCTCGGCAAGACCCGCTTCATAGCAGCCGCCAGCCACGACATCCTCCAGCCCCTCAATGCCGCGAGACTGTTCACCAGCAGCCTGCGCGAAAACCCGCCCGCCGAAACCGGCAAGGCCGAGCTTGTCGGCAATATCGATGCGTCACTGGAAGCCGTTGAAGACATCATTGCGGCGCTTCTGGACATCTCCAAGCTCGACGCCGGTGCCCTGAAGGCGGAGAAGGTCCCCTTCAGCCTCGGCGACATGCTGAAGACGCTGGAAACCGAGTTCGGCGCAATTGCCGCAAACAAGGGATTGAAGTTGACCGTCAGTCCGTGTTCGGCGGTGGTGTATTCGGACCGCAGGCTGGTTCGGCGCGTGCTTCAGAACCTGCTCTCCAATGCCATCAAGTACACCAACTCGGGCCGTGTCCACATGGGCTGCCGGCGGACGGGCGAGGGGGTACGGCTGGAGGTCCACGATACCGGCGCCGGCATCACGCCGGAACAGCAGGAGGTCGTGTTCAAGGAGTTCCACCGGCTGGAGACCGCCAAGCGCGCCGCTCCCGGACTTGGGCTCGGCCTGTCCATCGTCGACCGCATTGCGCGCATGCTCGATCACAAGCTTGGGCTGCGGTCCGAGCCCGGCAAAGGTTCGGTGTTTTCAATCGAGCTGCCGCGCACGGACGCGGTCGCCCTGAAGAGTGCGGAGGAGCCGCGCGCCATGCGGGGCTCCAACGATCTCAGGGGCGTCAGGGTGCTGTGCATCGATAACGAGCCGAAGATCCTGGAAGGCATGACGACGCTGTTGGGCGGTTGGGGGTGCATTGTCGGGACGGCATCGGATGCCGCCTCGGCCCGCCACAATCTGGGCCGTGGCATCGATATCGTTGTGGCGGACTACCACCTCGATAATGACGAGAACGGGCTGGATCTGATCAAGGAACTGCGCGTTGAGGCGGGAGCAAGTTTGCCGGCGGTATTGGTGACCGCGGACCAGTCCACCGGCCTCAGGGAACAGGCGGCCGAACGCAGCGTCTGGCTGCTCCGCAAACCCGTCCGTCCCGCCGCCCTTCGCTCGCTCCTGGTACGCAGCCAGGTCCAGCGCGAAGCCGCTGAGTGAGGGCCGTCCTCGGGCTTGACCCACTGCTGTCCGGTTAACTTGAAAATACCCCCCTCTCATCGTCATTGCCGGGCTTGACCCGGCAATCCAGAGCGGCAGAGCGTGAAGTAAATTTATCTCGTGATATCAGATTGTTTTGATTGATCCTCCATCATCGAGCAAGCTGCTCTGGATCACCGGGTCAAGCCCGGTGATGACGAGTGGGGGTGGATCATCCCCGGATTCG
>JBCCEL010000495.1:0-3339 GCA_039030315.1 Pseudomonadota bacterium | reverse complement strand
CGATGATAGTCGCGCCAAATATCGCTGGTTCGTTTTCATGGGGGCGGGCGTATAGCGGAGATCATCCGGGCTGGCAAGCCCGCGCCGGAAACTAATTTCCAAATCTATCCTAACCAACTGTTATAATTTGGAAAATTCGGTTCTATTTCTTGCGCTCCAAGCCGATGTGGCGGGACGCCCAGTTTCAGAACGTCTCGAAACCGTGCTTTCCGAGCCGGTGTCAGCGCCCTACAACAGGGCGCGGACGGTGGCTGCTTGGGTCCTGGCGGCCGACATCATGAAGGCGAAATCGCTGCCGCTGAGGATGAGCCGGGCACCGATGTCGATGTACCGTTTCATCAGGGCCGGGTCGTAGACGCCGCCCATGCCTGCGTGCTTGCCATGCTTCTCACAAGCCGACACAACACGGCGATAGGCATCGGCAACCTTGTCGTTTCCGAAGTCGCCGGGAATGCCCATCTCCATGCACAGATCGTTGGTGCCGATGAGCAAGGAGTCGATGCCGGGAACGGCAGCGATGGCCTCGGCGTTCTCGACGGCCTGAGGGGATTCGATCATGACGACGATCAATGTGGACGCGTTGATCGCCTCGGCCGCCTCGCCGATGGGATGGCTCTCGAAATCGAGCTGCGCCAGGGCGCCGGTCATGGAGCGGTGTCCGGCGGGCGGGTAGCGGCAGTTGGAGGCGATCGTGGATGAGGTCTCCGCATCGTCCACATGCGGCACCACGATCCCCATGGCGCCGCCGTCCAGTGCGCGGGTGGCGTGATGATGCTCGAAGCCCGGCACCCGGACGATGGGGGTGATGCCCGCATCGTGGGCGGCAACGGAGATCTGGCAGGCCATGTCCATGTCCATGGTGTTGTGTTCCATATCGATGAACAGCCAGTCGAAACCTGCGGTCAGCATGGCCTTGCCGATATCGACGGTGCGGGCCTGGCGCAGACCGACGCCAAGGGCCAGTTCGCCGGCTTCCAGGCGGTCGCGTGCGCTGTTCTCAATCCTGATCATGGGGCTGGCTTCCTTTCTACGACACTATGCGCGGCGCGCGTCTTCGCGCAGCATATCAGCGGCTTTTTCGGCGATCATCAAGGTGGCGGCATTTGTGTTGGCCGACGGCATGGTCGGCATCACCGACGCGTCGATGACGCGGAGCCGCTCCAGTCCGCGGACCCGCAAGCGCTCATCGACCACGGCGAGTGCGTCCGGCCCCATGCGGCAGCTGCCGATGGCATGGTAGACTGTCGCGCCGTATTGGCGGACATAGTCCAGCACCTCATCATCCGAAGTGACATCGGCGCCCGGCAGCGTTTCGGTGTCGAAATAAGGCTTGAACGGCGCGGAACGGACGAACCTGCGACACCACCTGATGCCGGCGAGAACGGCCGCCCGGTCCCGCTCCTCCGCGAGGTAGTTGGGCTGGATCACCGGGGCTTCGGCAATGTCTGGGGATCTGGCCCGCACATGCCCCTTGCTCTCCGGCCGCATCTGCCAGAACCCTGCCGTCATCCCCGGGAACGACTGCAGTTTGCCGATCACCCCCTCGGTGTAGCTGGCAGGGGTGAAGACCAGCTGCAGATCGGGCAGATCGAGGTGGTCTTCGGACTTCACGAAACCGGCCGCATGAGCCGGGCTGAACGCCAGCAGGCCCTTTCCGGTCAGGAACCAGCGGGCGATCTCGCCGGCAAGCCGCAGCCCGTGGGCGCGTTCGTTGAGGGTCCGGATGTTCTTCACCCGACAGGCAACCCTGGCCGCATAGTGGTCCTGAAAGCCTTCACCCACACCGGCCAGCTGATGCCGGACATCCACTCCGATCTGCTGCAGGAGCGGGCCGGGTCCGATGCCTGAGACCTGGAGCAGATGGGGTGCCCCGATCGTGCCGGCGCTCAGGATGCACTCGCGCCCGGCCGTTGCGGTAAAGCGCTTGCCGCCGCGATGGTAACTGACCCCGGTTGCACACGATCCGTCCAGATTGATCCGGTCAACCAGGACGTTCTTTTCAATCCGAAGATTCTGACGGTTCCGAATGGGATGCAGGTAAGCGTCAGCGGCACTCCAGCGGCGGCCGTTGCGGATTGTCCTGCGATAGTAGGTGACGCCCTCCTGCTCAGGCCCGTTATAGTCATGGCCCGTGCGCAGGCCGAAGCTGCGTGCGGCCTCCAGATAGGCCTCGCAAAGCGGATGACGGTCCGGGAGTTCGGAGATGTGGAGATGGCCGCCTGCAGCTTCAGGATCGCCGGATGTTCCCTCGGCACGCTCGAAGTACGGCTCCACCTCGGCGAACGACCAGCCGCGGTTTCCCATTTGCGCCCAGGTGTCATAGTCGGCGGTCTGGCCGCGGACGTAGAGATGGCCGTTGATGCTGCTGGAGCCGCCGAGCGCCTTGCCGCGCGGGAACCCGATCGCCCGCCCGTTGACGTTGGGCGACGGTTCGGTGTGGAAGCACCAGTTGAAGCGCGGATGGTTTATGGTCCTGGTGAAACCGGCCGGGGCCTGGATGTAAGGATGGCGGTCGCTGCCGCCGGCCTCGAGCAGCAGGACGGAAACACCCGGATCAGCCGTCAGGCGATTGGCGAGGACGCAGCCGGCGGAGCCTGCGCCGACCACGATGTAGTCGTAGGTGCCGGTCTCCTCCATCACTCCGCGGCGGTTGCCGCTGTCTTGATGGTGGGGCCATCACCGGCGATGGTCGTGCGCACGACGAAGCGCTTTTCGTTGGCGGCGTCGAACGGCGTCGCCCGGTGGAGGACGCTGCGATTGTCCCAGAGCACCAGATCGTGTTGGCGCCAGTTATGGGAATAGACGAACTGTTCCTGGTCGGCGAAGGCCATGAGTTCGTCGATCAGGGCGCCGCCCTCCTCACCGGACATGCCCTCGATGCCGGAGCAATGGGCGCCGATATAGAGCGACTTTCCGCGGCCGCCATGATCCAGCACCATGGCCTGGCGCACCGGCGGGACCGCCTTGTACTCGGCCTGGCTAACCAGGTCGGGATCGATCTTGTTGCGGCTGTGGGAATAGTCGTGAATGGCCACGAGGCCTTCGATCCGCTGTTTCGTTTCCTCCGGAAGGGCAGCGTAGACGGCGCGCATGGAAAGGTATTCCGTATTGCCGCCCCGGGACGGCACCACGCGGCCAGACAAGAGCGAGGCCTTGGCCGGATTGGCCTTGAACGAGCTGTCCGCATGCCAGAACTGGTTAGCCTTGTTGTTGAGGATCTGCCAGCTGCTCGGTGGGTTAATGCGGCCTTCGTCGTCAAAGTTTTTCAGGAAAATGAGGTTGCCGCCGGCGCCGGGTGTGCCCACCTTGGTCTGTTCGAGTTCGCCGAACAGGCGGCTG
>JBCCEL010000494.1:0-3349 GCA_039030315.1 Pseudomonadota bacterium | reverse complement strand
CGTCGACCGAGACCGCGTCGCAGCCGATGTCCTGCGCTTTCAGGCTGTGGCGGACGGAGGTGCATTTGTGGATCACCTTGATGCCCGCGTCTTTCAGGTAAGGCAGAACCTGCACCGGGTTGCGGCCCGCCGTTTCCACGACTTTCACGCCGCCTTCTATAATCGACTTCACATAGCCCGGATAATCAGGCGCTGAGACTGTCGGCAGGAAGGTCAGGTTCACCGCGAACGGCTTGTCCGTCAGGTCATTGCACTTCGCAATCTCGTTCGCGAGGTCGGCAGGCGTTTTCTGCGTCAGCCCGGTGATCGTGCCGAGGCCGCCGGCGTTCGAGACAGCTGCGGCGAGTTCGGCAAAGCCCACAAAATGCATGCCCCCCTGGATGATCGGATGCTGGATGCCGAACATTTCGGTAATGCGTGTCTTCATTCAGTTCTCCTGGCGGCTTCCCGCTCGCGTTCGAAGGATGGTGACAGTCTTGCCTCAGCGTCATGCGCCGCCATGGGCGCCTGGCATTCCGGACAGATCAGCTGGGGGCGGACGGCCCGGCCGCAGCCCTTGTGAACGATCTCGACGGCCGGCTCGCCCTCTCCGAGCCAGCGGTCGCCCCACTGCTTCAGGGCGATGACCACCGGCCAGAGATCGCGGCCCATGGCGGTCAGGCGGTATTCGTCGCGGGGAGGGCGCGTGGAATAGGGCTCCCGCCGGATCACGCCCTGCTGCTCCAGCTTCTTCAGGCGCTGCGCCAGAAGGTGCGAGGACATCCCGGTCTGGCGGAGGAAGTCATCGAAACGGCGGCTGCCCAGAAACATCTCGCGCAGGATCATGATGGTCCACTCATCGCCGACTTGCGCGACGGCGCGGGCGATCGAACAGGACTTGGACTTGAGATCGGCGCGGCTCATGTGAACCTCACTTCACATTATGAATTGACTGGCTTCTATTTTTGAAGTTACCAAATGTCAACGCAACAATCCGAGCCAGAACAGGAAGCTGCCATGAAAGTCTATTTTGCCCCCGGGTCCCGCGCCGTCCGCACGGTCTGGCTGTTGGAAGAGATCGGCCTCACATACGAGCTTGAGAAGTTCACGCTCGGCCAGAAGGAGATGCGCGGGCCGGAATACACCAGCATCAACCCCAATGGCCGTGTGCCGACGTTGATTGACGGCGACCTGACCATCACCGAAAGCACGGCGATCGCGCAGTATCTCGGCGGCAAGTATGCGCCGGAACTCACACCCGGACCGGCGGCTGCAAACTTTGCCGAGTATCTCCAGTGGCTGCATTACGCCGAAGGCATGATCATGGGGCCCATGGGCAATTACGTGGTCGAGACCATCCTGCTGCCGCCGGAGCGCCGCAACGAGGAGATGGCCGCCCGGGCGCTCAAACTGATGAACCGGTTGCTGGTCGCGGTTGAGGCGCACATGGAGGGCCGCGAGTTTCTGGCCGGCGCGTTTACGGCTGCGGACACCATCACCGGCCACGCCGTGATCATGTCCCGGCGTCTAGGAGCGGACTTTGCCAATCTGGCAAACCTCACCGCCTATGCCGACAGGCTGGAAGCGCGTCCGGCATTCCAGACCGCCGACAACGCGTGACGTCCGGCCCCGCGCGGCCGCGCGGGCGGTCGCCAGGCTGACCAGGGAGAACGGCAGTTATGTCTTTCGAGAAGCTCACCCTCCACAGCATCGAAGCGCGCCCTGTGGTGCTGAAGCTGAAGCGGCCTGTGGTGGCGCGCATCGCGACCATCACCGAGTGGCCGCTGATCCTTATCGATCTGAAGACCGAGGAAGGCATTGTCGGCCGGGCCTACCTGGAGCCCTATATCGTCAAGTCCATGCGCTATCTCGTGCCGGCCCTTCAGGACATGAGCGAGATGCTGAAAGGGCAGCCGGTCGTGCCGGTCGAGCTTTACGAGGCCGCGCGAAAGTCACTCCATTTCGTCGGCTATGAAGGGCTTGCCATGATCGCCGTCTCCGGACTGGACATGGCGGCCTGGGACGCTCTCGCCAGAGCGGCAGGAATGCCGCTCTGTGTGCTGCTCGGCGGCTCCGTCGGCCCGGTGAAGGCCTACAACAGCAACGGGCTCTGGCTGAAGGATCCTCAGGCCGTCGCCGAAGAGGCGGTCCAGCTGCGCGATGAAGGCGGATTTGAGGGGCTGAAACTGCGGCTTGGCCGGGACAACCCCAGGGACGATCTGGCGACCATCGATGCGGTACGCGGTACGGTCGGCGGCGACATGTCCTTGATGATCGACTTCAATCAGGGCCTCGATCTGGCCGAGGCCCTGAAGCGCTGTCACATGCTCGACGATCTCGGTCTGGCCTGGCTGGAAGAGCCCATCGTGTATGACAATTTCGACGGCTACGCCCAGCTCGCCCGCGAGCTCAAGACGCCGCTCCAGATCGGTGAGAACTTCTACGGACCGCGTGATCTGCACAAGGCTCTGGCGATGAAGGCCTCCGATCTCGTCATGCCCGATTTCATGCGGATCGGCGGCGTGACCGGGTGGCTGCGGGCGGCCGGGATTGCCGGAGCGGCAGGCATCCCGATGTCGACACACCTTTATCCTGAAGTGGGCGCCCACGTCATGCGCGTGACCGAGACGGCCCACTGGCTGGAATGGCAGGACTGGGCCGACCCGGTCCTGCAGCGCCCCTACGAAATCAGGGACAGCCGGCTCCACATCCCCGATGCCCCCGGCCTTGGCCTTGAATGGAACGAGGACGTCGTCGCCGCCAACCTCTATGAGGGCTGACCTGGAGATGCTCTGAGCGGGGCGGATAGCGAGTGTCGAAGGGTAGGCGGAAAGCTCCCGGCGGCTCACAGAGCGGGATGGGCCTTGAAATCTGGATGCCCGACCCCGCCCTAGGCCCCATTGCGAGGGCGCGCGCAGACGATGATGCAAGACAAGGTATGATAAGATTTGAAGCGTTCTTTTGCCCCACAACTACCGTCCCAATCGGCTTGGCTTGTTCCGAAAGGAACCGGAAACTTGCCACTAAGCTGATGGCTGAGGCCACTATTTTTGGCTACTCCGTGATTTTAGAGCATCGGCATCTCGACGCCCAAAGTTCCAAGTGCTTCACGGTACAAAATTGGAGGCGATCACCTGATTGCAGAAGACATTGCAAAATTTAGGTCGCGGTATCTCAATTTATGCGCGTCCGCCCACCCACTTCCATCAGTCGATAATGTGCTGTATCCTGGGTAATCGCTCGGGATTCAGAGCATGTGCCGATTCAAAACTCTCTGCTATTGCAAGGAATAGAATCAGAAAATGACAAGTAAATATACATTAACATTGAACGGCAAGAGATCAGATATATTGAAAGCTGAGGCTGATAT
>JBCCEL010000493.1:0-3395 GCA_039030315.1 Pseudomonadota bacterium | reverse complement strand
TCGGCTCTGTCCCGGGTGGTGCGCCGCTCTTCTACCAGAAGCACATGTCGCACCACATGATCGAGCTGATGCCGACAGACTGGTTCAGCCAAGTGACGCACGGCTTTCTTATACGCCACCCCCGCCGTGTCACCGCCAGCTATGCGGCCAAGCGCGCCGAGGTCACGCTGGCCGATCTCGGGTTCGAGCGGCTGGTGGAAATCTTCGATCAGGTTTGCGATGCTTCGGGGCTGGCGCCACCGGTCCTTGATTCAGATGCAACGCCGATGCGCGCAGAGGGCTACCTGAGGGCCCTGTGCGCTGCGTGGGACATCCCGTTCGTTCCGCAGATGCTTTCGTGGCCTTCGGGCCGGCGGGATAGCGACGGTGTCTGGGGCCAGCACTGGTACGGCCAGGTCTGGCAGTCGACCGGATTCAAGGCGGCTCCGCCCAAAGAGGTCACCCTGACGGCTGAGCAGGAAAAGGTGGCCGAGGCGGCAATGCCCTTCTACGAGCGGATCATGCCCCACGTGCTGGAGCCGCTCTAGCAGATCACACGTCATGTCCGTGAGAGAGGACATCCAGAGCAGCACACGACGTACCGGCCGAGCGGCCCCGGGCTCCCGCTATCGAGTCTCAAAAAAATTGCAGCACCCCCAAAAGCGCTGCCTTCGGCCTTGACACACCACTGTCCGATTAACTTCAGGACGCGCCCTTGTCGTCATTGCCGGGCTTGACCCGGTAATCCAGAGCGGTAGAGCGGGTTGTTGAATTAATCTCTTGAAATCAGACCCTTACGCCAAGTTTGCCTTCATTGAGCAAGCGGCCCTGGATCCCCGGGTCAAGCCCGGGGATGACAATGAGGGGGTATGTCCAGGTTAATCGGACAGCAGTGGGTCAAGCCCGAGGACGACAAGAATTGGTAAGGTCTGGATTACTTCACGGGCCCTTTGGCGGAAGTGACGGATGCTGGCGTCAACGTGTCAGGGCGATGGCCTTGCTGAGCTGTTTGGTGATGCCCTCGAAGGCGGCCGAGAGCTGGGCATTGTCATCGGCTTCGTAGAAGAACTCATCACTGCTGGCGCAGCCGCGGAGCCGGTTTACAGTGTCGGGATCATCGAGATCGAAGGCGACCGTGATGATGATGAAGTTCGGCTCGTCCGGATCATCGTTCAGCGCCTTGATGTTGGAACACATGGTTTCGAGATTGCGCTCGCCGTTGCGTTGGGTCTGGCGTCCGTTCGGCCCCCAGGAATAAGCGGTCTGGGCACCGTCGGTGAGCAGAACTATAGCCTTCAGGGTCTCCTTGTCGGAGTAGCTGGTGCCTTCGGTGTAAGGTGAGTTGGGCGAGAGCATGTGCCAGCCGAAAGCCATGCCGAGCGCGATGTTCGTCCATGCGTAGGGTGTCATCTCGTCAAGCTGGGACTGGATGGCTTCCGTGTTCGACGTAAGCGGCTGCACGTAGAGCGAGTTGCGGACATAGCCGTTGCAGCCGTGGCGGTCGAACCTGTTGATGCTGCGGGTGTTGCCCCATTTGCTGTCTTCAACAACCCTGTTCGGCGTGTCGTGGGTGACATTGTACGGCGCCTTGCGGTCGTAGGTGCAGCCGGTCCATGTCGTGCCCGGGGTGCCGCCGATGATGTGCTCGCCCGGTAGGCTGGTGTAGACATGGTGGGAGAAAGGAACCAGGCCGACCTTGATGTCGCCGTCCGCGGCCGCATCGGAAATTTCGCTCACCAGGCCCTTCGCCGCGTCGCGCATGGTGATGAATTTCTGTTCACCGTTCAGGGTCTGGCCCATGGAGCCGGAATAGTCGAGCACCAGGGCGATTTCCGCCTTGCGGGGCTGCAGCAGGTTGACCTCGACCGTGGTCTTGAGGGGCATCTGCTGGATGCCGGCAAGTTTCATCAGAACTGTTTCGACATTGGCCCGGGGCGTCACGCGGACGCCCTCGTCGACGAACTCGATGTCGAGGGGTTCCAGGGATACACCGCGTTGCGGCGTGAAGTTCGTGGCGAAGACCGAGCGCGCCATTTCGGTGCGCTGCTGCTCGTCGGCGTTCTGCATGGATGCCGCTGCCAGCGCTGCCGCATCGGCGGCAGCCTGCAGCTTGTTCTTCGTCATCACCGCCCGGCCGTAGTCGATGGCGACACCGCCGGCCAGAAAGATCGGCAGCACGGCCAGGCCGAAAATGATGGCAACATTGCCCTCCCGTGCAGAGGGGAAACGCTTGAACGTCCGTTTCAGAGCTTCGCTAAACATCACATGGGCCTCCTGATGCTTTCAGAGCGGCCGGTGATCTTGTCGGATTGTTGTTCTGTTTTGAGACACCCGCCGCAGATGTCAGAAGGACCCGAGCAATCTTCGGGCCGTCCCGATTTGCTCTTTGCCTTTCTCAGAACGCCACGGGCTGCTAGTCCGGGGGACGGTCTGCGAATCACTTGCCGAGGAAGGCGCTGATGTCGGACGCTGCTGCTGCGCCGGAGACCACGGGCGCCAAGGTCTGGAATGTCCTCAAGGTTTACTTTGAGCGACGCGTTGCCCTGATCCTCCTGCTTGGGTTCTCAGGCGTGCTGCCGCTCGCCCTCTCAGGTTCGACGCTACTGTACTGGATGCGGGAAGTTGGGATCGATCTCACCACGATCGGTATCTTTGCGCTTGCCGGAACGCCGTATACCGTGAAGTTCTTCTGGGCGCCCGTTGTCGATGCGTTCAGGGTGCCGTTCCTCTCCAAGCTCCTTGGCAGGCGAAGGGGCTGGCTGATCCTGTCCCAGATTATGCTTCTGGCCGCGATCAGTTTTGTCGGTTTCCTCGATCCCCTGACAACGCCGTGGTGGATGGCGCTGGCAGCCATTCTTATTGCGTTCGCTTCGGCCACCCAGGACATCGTGATCGACGCATTCCGAGTGGAAAGTCTTGATGGCGATCAACAGGCGGCTGGCATGGCGAACTATGTCGCCGCGTATCGCTTTGGCCTCCTGTTTTCCAGTGCCGGCGCGCTTATCCTGGTTGACTGGTTCGAGAAAAGCCTGGGCCTGCCCCAGGAAGTCATCTGGACCTACGCCTACTGGCTCATGTCAGCGCTGATCCTCGTGGGGATTCTCGGCGTGCTGCTGGCATTGGAACCGGAAGCATCGGCGGAGTTTGATGCAAAGCTGGATGATCCGGCGAATGCGGATCAGAACCGCTTGCAACGACTTATGCAGACCGCGTTTCATGCCTTCGCGGACTTTCTGCAAAAGCCCCTTGCGATCACGATCCTGCTGTTCGTGATCTTCTTCAAGCTCTGCGATTCCTTTGCCGGGGTGATGACAACGCCTTTTGTGGTGGACCTCGGGTTTGAGCGGACGGAGTATGCGGCGCTGGTGAAGGGGGTCGGGTTTGCGACGGCCTTGATCGGGGGATTTGCCGGGGGG
>JBCCEL010000492.1:0-3446 GCA_039030315.1 Pseudomonadota bacterium | reverse complement strand
GGAATTCTGTGTTAGTTTGTCGAGCCACACAATCATCGATACCCTAAAGAAGCACAAGGCATCAGCGATGTATTCTCAGAAGACAAGGTGAAGCGCGAACTCTCCTCCAACGAGTTCTACGAGCTGACCTCGCGCATGCACCGCGCGTTCAAGAGCGCCGGGCTTCAAGCGGGCGAGCGCGTGTGCGCGGTCGTTCCGAACATGCCCGAGACCATGGTCTCCTTCTTGGCGGCTGTGTCCCTTGGCGGTATCTGGTCGTCCTGTTCACCGGATTTCGGCACCCAGGGCGTTCTGGACCGATTCGGACAGGTCGGTCCCCGCTTCCTCGTGGTCTGCGACGGCTACCACTACAACGGCAAGAGCCATGACATCGGAGACAAGGTGCGCGAAATCCTGGCGCAGCTACCGACCGTCGAGCAGGTGATCGTCATCGACTACATCGGCACCGCCGATGCGCTCGCGGCAAGCCTTGAGAACGGCATCACGATGGATGCCTTCATCGCGGAGCATGAGGCGGGCGACATCGACTTCGCTCAACAGCCCTTTGATCATCCGCTTTACATCCTGTTCTCTTCCGGCACCACCGGCGTACCGAAATGTATCGTCCATTCGGCTGGTGGCGCGCTCCTGAAGCACCGGGTCGAACAGACCATCCAGGGGGATATCGGGCCTGAGGATATACTGTTCTACTTCACCACCTGCGGCTGGATGATGTGGAACTGGCTGGTCTCCGGCCTCGCCACCGGCGCGACCCTCATTCTTTATGACGGCTCGCCCTTTTATCCGGATGAGAAGGCGATCTTCGATCTGGCCAAAGAGACCGACATGACGATTTTCGGGACCTCGGCGAAATATATCGACGCGGTCAAGAAGACCGGATGGGTACCGAAGAGCACACATGATCTGCCCCATGTGCGCACCATGATGTCCACAGGCTCGACGCTGGCGCCGGAGAGCTTCGATTTCGTCTACGACAGCATCAAGTCCGACATCCACCTCGGCTCCATGTCCGGCGGCACGGACATCTGCGGGTGTTTTGTCGGCGCAAATCCGTGGTTGCCGGTCTGGCGTGCGGAGATCCAGTCGAGCTGCCTCGGAACGGCCATGGACGTGTTCGACGATGACGGAAATCCCTGCCCACCGGGTGAAAAGGGCGAACTCGTCTGCACCCGCGCCTTCCCGTCCATGCCGCTCATGTTCTGGAACGATCCGGACGGGCAGAAGTATCACAAGGCGTATTTCGACCGCTTCGACAACATCTGGTGCCATGGCGACTTCGCCGAGTGGACCGGGAACGGCGGCATGATCATCCATGGCCGTTCCGATGCCACGCTCAATCCGGGCGGCGTGCGGATCGGAACCGCGGAGATCTACGCCCAGGTCGAGAAGATGCCGGAAATCATCGAGGGGCTGTGTATCGGCCAGAGCTGGGACAACGACACCCGGATCGTCCTGTTTGTCCGCCTGCAGGACGGCGTCACGCTGGACGACGATCTCACCAAGCGCATCAAGACCCAGGTGCGGACCGGAGCATCGCCGCGGCATGTGCCGGCGGTGATCATCGCGGTCGATGACATCCCGCGCACAAAATCCGGCAAGATTACCGAACTTGCGGTGCGGGACGTCGTGCACGGACGTGAAGTGAAAAACAAGGAAGCGCTGGCAAATCCGGAAGCCCTGGACCTCTTCAAGGATCTGCCCGCGCTGCAGTAGCACCGACAACCAACGTTACCGCCTGTTAACCATAAATCCCGTAGTTTTCTGCGGTTCCAGCCGTTTCGGCTTGGAGCGAACCGTTAAGGATTCTGCGTGGCGAGATGAGACGGCCTGGCTACATTGTGACGACCGTCTCCATCGGGCTCACCGCTCTGATGACCGGCGGTTTGCCGGCGTTTTCGCAAAACGCGGAGGGCCTGAGGCCTGCCCAGATCGGCAGTGAACTCAATGATCCCCTCGCGGGACCGGCGACCCCCGAGACGATCGAGGACGACACGTTCGCGCAAACCCTGCCTCGCGACGATGCCCTGGAAGATCCGGTCGACCGGATCCTGAACCGCAACGCGAGCCGCGATTCCGCCAGCCAGGAGCGGCGGCGCCCGCGCAGCCGCCGCCGGCGGGCAAACGCCGTTCCGGATCTGAGCGAGAGCGAGATCCCACAGATCCCGAACGGTATTCCGGACAGGCCTTTCGACCTCACCACTCTGGATCCGCAGACAAGCGGCAGCACATCGCAACAGCCCGCGGAGACGGCTGATGGGCGGACACAGACACAGGCAGTGACGCCGGCTGACCCTTATGCCCCCCTCGGCATCCGCAGTGGCAGCTTCCTCCTGTTCCCGGAACTGGAGATCTCCGGGATCTATACGGACAATGTCGGCCAGGACGAGAACAATGAGAAATCCGCCGCCGGCATCGTGCTGCGGCCCGGCCTCACCATCCAGAGCAACTGGGCGCGGCACAGCGCGCGGCTCGCCCTCAGCAGCGAGCACACGATTTTTCCGGGTGAATCCAGCGAAGACCGTAACGAGTTGAGCGGCACGCTCGATCTGCGCTTTGACGTGAACCGGGTGGCCGAGATCGAGTATTCCGGCCGCTATACCCTCTCACAGGACAGCTCCGACGGCGATTCGACCGGCGCGACCACCGGCACCAGCATCGACCACGAACTGGGCGGGGACCTGACGCTGAGACGCCGCAACGCCAGGTTCATGCCCTCCATCCGCGCCGGGGTCGATGCCTTCATCTTTGGCGACGAGGATCTCGTGGGCGGCGGAACCCAGAACAACTCGGACCGCGACTATGTGGAACCGGAGGTCGAGCTGCGGCTGACTTACGCTCACACCCGTGCGGTCCAGCCCTATGTGGCGGCGACGTATTCACGGCGCATGCACAAGCAGCGTCTCGACAGAAACGGCCTGGAACGCGATTCCGACGGCTATGAACTGAAAGGCGGCGTCGACCTTGAACTGGGGGTTCTGGTGACGGGCAACATCGAACTCGGATATGGCGTTCGCGACTATGAGGACGCCAGCCTGAAGACGACCGGCGGACCAGTTGGCACATCGCGCGTCGTCTGGAATCCCACGCCGCTCACCACCCTGGCCCTGACGGCAAGCGGCAGCATCGACGAAACATCATCCGCCGGTGCATCCGCCATTCGGAGCGCTTCGGCTGGTGTGGCGCTGACTCACCGTTTCCGCCGGAACCTGACCGGCACGGCCGGCTTCACCGCGAGCTTCGGCGACTATGTCGGCATCCGGCGGCTTGACGAGACCTATCAGATCGATCTCGGGCTGGCCTATGCCCTCACGCGCAACGTGGAGGTCACCGGCCGTTTCAACCACGTCACCACGAAGAGCACGGTCCCGGGGCAGGAATATTCGGAAAACCAGCTCTCCGCCGGCATTCTCTTCCGGCTCTAGACCTTGGTCGCCGGAGCCGGTGGG
>JBCCEL010000491.1:0-3447 GCA_039030315.1 Pseudomonadota bacterium | reverse complement strand
CCCGGCGCCGCATCTCCAGCACATCCCGGAAGCCGCTTGAGGTCGCCGAACAGACCCTGGCGGACGGAACGGTCGTGGAGGCAATCGATCCGGACGAGGTTCGCGCCGCCGCGCTTGAGCTTCTTGAACTCGGCTGCGAGGCCGTCTGTATCTTCTTCATCAACGGCTACGCCAATCATCTGAACGAGCAGGAAGCGGCAGCTGTGGTGAGGGAAGTCTGGCCGACGCCGTACGTGACTGCGGCAACCGAGCTGCTGCCTGAGATACGAGAGTTCGAGCGCTGCTCGACGGCGACCCTGAATGCCTATCTGCAGCCTGTCGTCGCCAACTACCTCAGCCGCCTGCAGGATGCGCTTGGCACCGGCAACGCCGACAGCGACATCATGATCGTTCAATCCAATGGCGGCGTCATGAGCGTGGACACGGCCGCAAGGGCCCCCGTCCGCACGGCGCTCTCCGGGCCGGCCGCGGGCGTCATCGCCGCACGGCATATCGCGGCGGACGCGGGCTTCGACAACATCATCACCTGCGACATGGGCGGCACGTCGTTCGATGTTTCGCTGGTGGTGAACGGCGAAAGCGCGATTGCCCCCCAGACCCAGATCGATTTCGGCATGGTTGTCCGTACACCGATGATCGAGATCTCCACCATAGGCGCCGGAGGGGGGTCCATCGCTTATGTCGATGACGGAGGCTTGCTCGAGGTGGGCCCCGACAGCGCCGGATCGGATCCTGGCCCGGTTGCTTACGGTCTCGGCAACGACCGGCCAACCGTCACCGACGCAAACCTGGTGCTCGGACGGATCAATCCGCAGCGCCCGCTCGGCGGAGATTTGGAGCAGCTGGATCTGCCGGCGGCCCACCGCGCCATCGAAGAGAGGATCGCCGAGCCGCTGGGACTGGATGTCATGGCGGCCGCAGAGGCCATTATCCGCGTCGCCAATGCCAAGATGGCCGGCGCCATCCGCCTTGTTTCGATTGAGCGCGGACACGATCCCGCCCGCTTTGCCGCAATGCCCTTTGGCGGCGGCGGCGCCCTGCA
This sequence comes from Pseudomonadota bacterium, assembly GCA_039030315.1. Taxonomy (GTDB): domain Bacteria; phylum Pseudomonadota; class Alphaproteobacteria; order Rhizobiales; family CAJQND01; genus JAAEUE01. The sequence goes on along the minus strand of JBCCEL010000491.1, from coordinate 2,405 downwards.
TACGGGCGCCCTGCTGCAGGAGATCGGCCTGGCCGCCGCGATTGTGCCCCGCTATCCCGGCGTCACTTCGGCGCTTGGGTGCGTGGTTGCTGATATGCGTCTGGACCGGGTGCAAACCGTAAACGCCATGCTCGCCGATCTGGAGATGCCCGGCCTGCACCAGGAGATGGGCCGGCTGGCGGATGAGTTTGAAAGCGAGCTTCGAAGCTCCGCCATGGCCCTAGACGGATACAGCCGCCTGTTCGAGCTCGACATGCTGTATCTCGGGCAGACGCACACGGTGACAGTGCCGTTGGCCGCGGAACTTGACGAGATTGACCGGACCTCCATCCAGGCCTCATTCCAGCGCACCTATCAGGACACCTACGGACGGCTTCTGGAAGGCATACCGGCCCGGGTCGTAAATCTGCGCGTCGCCGTGATCGGGAAACGGCCGCCGCTCGATCTCAGCCGCATGGCCCCTTCGTCCGGCAAATCCCTTGAAGACTGCAGGCTGGGCGAGCGGCAGATCTGGTGGGACGGGAGTGCGCACACCGCTCCGGTCTACGAGCGTCTTGACCTGCCCGCGTCTGCCTGCCTGCCCGGACCTGCCCTGCTGGAACAGCCCGATGCGACGGTCTTCATCGATCCCGGCCTGACCGGCAGGGTCGACCGGGCGGGGAATGTCATCATCAGAGCAGAGGATGCGGGATGAGCGGACTGCAGTTCGATCCGGGATCTGCCGCTCTTCTGGTGGTGGATCTGCAAAACGACTTTCTGCATCCGGACGGCGCATATGGCCGGGCGGGCCAGAGCGCTGAGGAGATCGCCGCCTTGCCGGCACGGGTGCGACCGGTTGCCGATGCGCTGAAACGCGCTGGAGGCTGCGTCGTCTCCACCCAGTTCACACTCGTTCCCGGGCGGGACGGCGAGCCAATGATCTCCGATCACCTGAAGAAGCTGCGGCCGTTCCTTACCAAAGGAGACTTCGCGCCGGGAAGCTGGGGCAACCGGATGCTCGATGACATGGGAGAGGCGGATTTCATCATCGAGAAGATCGCCTACTCCGCCTTCCACATGACACGGCTCGAATGGGTCCTGCGCAAGGCGGGCATAAATACGCTGCTGGTCGCCGGCATCGTCACCAATGGCGGCGTCGCCTCGACCGTCCGCAACGCCCACGTCCTGGATTTCCACACGATCCTGCTGGAGGACGGCTGCGCCGCATTCTCCCGCGAAACTCACGAGAATGCGATTGCCGATCTGAAAACCGTCTCCGCAAGCACGACCTGCGCTGAAGTTGTGGCGTTCCTGACCGCCGACTAAAGCCCCTTGGGGTGGGTGAGGAACTCCTCGATGACTTCAGGCGGCGCCTTGGCGTAGTCGGAAGCGCGGCTTACCCCCTGGCCCGTGAGCCGCTTCAGGGTGACGGCCATCTCCGCCATCTTGACCGCTATCGGTATGCCGTTGATCACCGGCGCGGTTTCGATGGTGTGGTTGTGAAACCTGGAGAACAGCAGCATCGGTATGCCGCCGCCCGGGATCAGCACATCGCTGCCCGATGCTATCAGCGGCTTGCCCTGCTCCTCAAACAGCGTCTTCACGGTCTCGGCACGTTCATCTGAATCGTAGGCTTCGAGGATCTGGCCCGGCTCGAAAGTCATGGCGTGAACGCCGGTCACGCGCTCGCGCAGGCCATACTTGCCGATCTGGTGATGGAACCAGGGGATGAAACGCGGATTGATGGTAACGATACCGATCCGCTGCCCAAGCTGGCAGCAATAGAGCATGGACGCCTCACCCAACGCGATGACCGGAATGTCGACAGCTGCCCTGGCCTCGTAAAGGCCGGCGTCCTGAAAGTGGCCGACGATGAAGGCATCATAGCCCTCGCGCTCCGCCTGCACTGCATTGCATATCATCTCCCGGGCGCAGCGAAACTCCACGAGCGGATGCGCGTAGGAATCGTAAGGTGTTATCCCCCTGATATCTATAGTCGTTCCAGGCTCGATCACATCATCAAGATGGATACGCAGCTTGTCCCAATAGGACGCACCGTTCTCGTAGTCGACATAACTTTGATACCAGAGCTTCATCGGTTTCATCGGGCCGCCTCTTCTCAGCGTTGCGTGTTCGCGCACGAGGCTATCATGCTGCAGCTGCACCCCGCAAAAGGTGCCTGCCCCTTTCAATCGGCCGCCCGCCGTGAGAGTTTGCGGCATGCAAACCCGGACCAGCTTAGCGCCCAGCATCTGCGACGCTGCGGGAGAACAGTTCGACACGCACGTCCCCGTCCTCATCATTGGCGCGGGCGCCTGCGGTCTGATCGCAGCGCTGGCTGCTGGCAGCACAGGGATCGTTGTCGACATTGTTTTTTGGCGGGTTTATTTTTAGCCATGCATGTGATGTATTCTGCTCTATGTCGT
>JBCCEL010000490.1:0-3477 GCA_039030315.1 Pseudomonadota bacterium | reverse complement strand
TCGACGAGGCGAGCCCGGACCAGACGCTGCAGCCGCGCACGGGAGAGATCGAGCTCTGTGGCAAGGAGACGGTCGAGCCGGACAGAGACCGGCAGGGCCGCGGCGATCAGGATCTCAAGACGCGTCCATCCGGCGGGCAGCTGCCCGGTCGACTGCCTTTGCACGGCCAGCCCTTCCGGCTGAAAGACATCACGGCAATAGCGTCTGATCAGGACGTCATCTGAGGCAAGGCGGCGTGCAAGCGCCGGGTCGTTCGAGCGGAGCGCATGCAGCATTTCAGGGTCCAGCCCGCGCACCCTCCGGCGCTCGAACACGGGCAGATTCCAGGTGGTTTCGCAGTGGACGCATTTGTAGATGAGCCAGGCATCAAGCAGCTTGCCGTTCGCGTTCAGGCGGAATCTGTCGCTGCTGCGATGGGGCCGGAGGCACTTGCAGGTGGAACAGGAACGGATGGGCTGCGGAGCGGCAGAAGGCGTCACGGTCCAGCGGACGCGCAAGGAAAAAGACATCTCGGGGGATCTTCCGTGTGGAAGTCCGGCGAGATGGGGGAATGATGGCCAGAACGGCGCCCCGCGTGTTGGCAGGAGATGGTCAGAGGGAAAGCATGTCGTCCGGGAAGACGTGAGTGAGCCGCACCGGTCTCAACCCGCCACCTCGACGAACGCATGGGCAATGGCCACCGGCAGCTTTCATGCCGCCGGAGCGTTGAAGGCTAGCTGATGAGACCGGTGTCTATGACGGCAAAGCCCTGGGCCCTTGCTGATATCCCTGGAGGGCGCCTCTTATGCAGGCGCGGCCGCTTTTGGCAAGGACTGACCGGTAACAGGTTCGAGTTCAGCCGACGGGTGTGTTCCACCGGCAACAGCTGCTTCAGTCGATCTCGTAGTAACTTCCCTTGTCATCGGTGAAGATATGCTTCGTCAGTCTGAACCTTGAGCTGTCGTCCAAGCTGCCGGCCGAAAACGACATCCGGTCCTCATCGTCATGCTTCCAGAGCACTGCCGAGCCGCATCTTTCGCAGAAGCCGCGCGAGGCAAAATCGCTGGCACGATACCATTTCAGGCCCTCCTCATTGATCGGCGTGAAGTCGTCCAGCGCGCAGGTCGAAGATGCCCAGAAATGGCCCGACTGCTTGCGGCACTGCGAGCAGTGGCAGGCAGTTACACCGGTTCGCGGATTGCGCGCCTCGTAGCGCACGGCACCGCAGAGGCAAGAGCCCCGGGCAACGTCAACGCTCATCACCTTGATCCTCCTGCATGAGACGGCAGCGCTCCCTTGAGCGCCGCAATATGTTCGACCGAGACCCCGCAGCAGCCGCCGACGATCTGGATACCGCCTTGAACCCAGTCACGGCATGCCGCCGCGAACTCCCCCGGCGTCATGTCGCCAAACTGCCAGTAGGGCATGGTGAAATGCCCCGATTCCGGATAGGCCATCAACGGTCCGTCCCAGTGCTCCCGCAACACCTCGAGGGACGGGTCCATGTCGTTCATGATCGTGTGCATCACGCCGGCAACCTCGCCGCCGGCCGCCATCAGCCGGGGCGCAAATTCTGCGAACGGTGTCTTCTTGTCGTGAAAGGACACCACGGTTCCGGCGTCGTCCCGCACCGTGGACATGCCGTTCCAAACCGGCAAGCCGGTGGCCTGGGCGGCCTCGACGGCCCAGACCGACAGATCGTTGCCGCGCAGCATCTCCATGATGAGCAGGTCGGCGCCCAGCTCTTTCAGCAGGGCCGCCTGCTTGCCCACGATCTCCCGCTCGCGCGCTTCATCAAAAACGTAGGACGCGCTGGGCAGATCGCCCCCGGGGGTCATCGGCCGCATCACCGAGAAGGAGCCGGCAACGGCTACCGGCCCATCAGCGGCTCCAGCGGCGGCGTGGGCGATTTCCATCGACTGGACCGTCAGCTCTTCCCAGACCGCCTCGCCGTCGCCTGCCGCCTCGATCATGGGCAAGGTAGTGGCATAGGTGTTCGCTGCGATGACCTCCGCACCCGCCGCAATGTAGTCGTCATGGACCTCGCGCAGGATATCCGGACTGGTGCGGGTGGCATAGGCGCACCAGGCCGCCCCCACCATCTCAGCGCCGCGTTTTTCCAGATCCGTGCCTGTGCCGCCGTCGATGACGATGGTTTCGCCGGTGCGGAGCTTTTCGGCAATATGGTCGTACACGGAAAATACCTTTGGACTAGTTGCGGGAACGGGCCGCGAGAAAGGCCGACATATGGAAGTGCGCCTGTTCGGGCAGATAGCGATAGTCCGCCCCGGCCGGACAGGCAAGACGCGCCCGGCATCCCCGGTTCAGGCAATCGGCCCCGGCCGGGGTCGCAATATGCGCTGCACAGCGGTCGACATCGTAGGACCGGCCGTCAAAGGCGCCCACGGGACAGGTGGAAAGACAGGCTCTCTGCGTGCAGGCATCGCAGGGCGAGGGACGCCCGTCCGGATCGGGCAGATCAAGCGCGGCGGGCACCGCCAGGGCGCCTCGGAAGGCATGCCAGAGGCCGTAGTCCGGGTGGATGTTCATGCCCAGGGGCGAAACGAACCCCGCCTTCGCCTTCTGCGCCCAGGTGAGAAACGGTAGCGGTGGCTTGGCAAAGGGAAACAGCACCGTGCAGCCGAGTTGATGCGCGAGCTCGGCCAGGACCCCTTCCGTCCAGCTGTCCATGGTTGTGTCCGGCTTCGCCCGCTCGCGCACAAAACGGCGCCACATGGCAGGCCCCGCATTGCCGATCAGCACCAGCGTCTTGCACCCCGCCGGCACGGGATCGCCTGCGCCGGGCGCACAGGCTCCCAGAACGGTGAACGATGCTTCCTCAACAGCGTGGCACAACTCGGCGAACGTCATGCCGCATCATGGCACCGTCAAGCGTGCTTCAGATCATGTGGATACGACCGTTTCGCGGCTCAAACGGACGCGATGTAGCGCTTCATTTCCTCGGCTTCGAATTCAGCCTCGGCGATCCGCCATTTCACCACATCGCCAATCGAGATGATCCCGGCAAGTTTGCCGTTATCGACCACGGGCAGATGGCGGAAGCGGCCCGCCGTCATGGACTCCATCAGGTCGTGGACGCTGTCGCTCTCAGAACAGGTAATCACCTTCCTGGTCATCACGTCGCCGGCCGGTTTCTTGAGGGCAGCGGCGCCTTCGCCGGCCACGGCACGCACAATATCGCGTTCAGACAGGATTCCGGCAATCTTGCCGTTATCCTTTAAAATAATCACTGCCCCGATTTTTTTCTCGCCAAGCAGGCTCGCAATATCCTGCAGGCTTGTCTCTGCCCCCGCTGTTTCGACTTGTCTGCCTTTTTCCTTGAGGATTCCAAGACGGTGCTTTTCTGGTGATACTGGTGGGCGTTTTCTTTTTTTTTTCCGTGTATGCCCTATCCACCTCCATTTCCTTTTCTTTTTTCCCCATTCTGCTGGGGTCTGGTTGGCTCTGTGCCATAGTCCGTGGTTAGCAATCTTGACC
>JBCCEL010000489.1:0-3479 GCA_039030315.1 Pseudomonadota bacterium | reverse complement strand
GTAAAATCGACAGGGGAGGGAGCTGAATGAACAGGCGCCTGGCCGCTATCTTGATGGCCGATATTGTCGGCTATTCCCGCCTGATGCATCAGGATGAAGAGGGAACGCTCAACGCGTTCAAGACGATACGCTCCGATATTGTGGACGGCTGTCTGGCTAGGCATTCCGGACGGGTCGTCAAGCTGATGGGTGACGGGCTGCTGGTGGAATTCGCCTCGGCGGTTTCAGCGGTTGGCGCCGCAATCGAAATTCAAAGTGCTTTGGCTGCGCGGGGCGGACCGATCCGCTTCAGGATCGGCATCAATCTTGGTGATGTGATCGTCGAAGAGGACGATGTCTTCGGTGACGGCGTCAATGTGGCGGCGCGGCTTGAAGCAGCAGCGGAGCCCGGCTCAATCTGCATATCGGGATCGGTCTACGAGCAAATTCGCAACAAGATGGACGACGTCTTCGAGGACCTGGGCGAGCGAGCCTTGAAAAACATCGATCGGCCAGTCCGTCTCTGGCAGTGGAGGAGCGGAGACAAGGCGCCGTTCGCCGATGAACCCGCACGCGCCAGCAGCCCCTCCATCGCGGTTCTACCCTTCGAAAATATGTCGCCGGACCCAGAGTTCAGGTTCTTCGGAGATGGTCTTTCGGAGGATATCATCACGACCCTGTCCAAGATTTCCAGCTTGACGGTCATCGCCCGCAATTCGAGCTTTTCCTACAAGGAGCGCTCGGTTGATCTGCGCTCGGTCGGGCGCGAACTGGGCGCCAGGTATGTTCTGGATGGCTCCATCCGGGCGGCGGGTGGACGCGTGCGCGTGACCGCCCAACTGACGGACGCCTCTGCCGGCAGCCACATCTGGGCCGAACGCTATGACCGGCGGATGGAAGACCTGTTTGCCGTGCAGGATGAAATCACGCGGGAGATTGTCACGGCACTCAGAACCAAGCTCTCCGATGGCGAGGAGGCACAGCTCTGGCTGGGCGGCGCGCACAACATTGAAGCCTGGTCTGCCGTCATGGCGGCGCACGATTGCATATTCAACGCAACGGCGGAAAACCTCGTGGAGGCGCGGGAACATCTGGAGCGGGCCCTTTCCCACGATCCTGAATATGCCGCGGCTCACGCGCTGATCGGGCAGGTTGTATGGATGCAGATCCGCTTCGGCTTTGCTGCTGACAGGCCTGCTGCACTGGCGGAACTGGGCGCTGCGGCCAAGCGGGCCGAGGAACTGGACCCGGGCAATGCGCTCGCCCAGCTCATGCTGGCGGCGACGGCACAGCTATCCGGTGAACGTGCTGATGCACTGAGGCTCGGCAGGCGCGCCGTGGAACTCAGCCCGAGCAATGCTTTTGTCCGGATGGCCTTCGGCCGTCTGCTGATTCTCATGGGCCAGCCGGCAGAGGCCGAAGAGCATTTGCGGCTCGCCTTCCGCCTGAACCCCCATGGGCCGATCGTCCTCTACGGCATTCTGGCAAATGCGCTGGAGCAGCAAGGCAACGAGGAAGAGGCCATTGCCTTGCTCCGGGAGGCAGTCGCCAAGAACCCTGACTACCTGACCGGACATTTGCGCCTGGCCAGTCTGTTGGGTCTGGCCGGAATGCCTGATCCTGCCTCAGAGCACGTATCAGAGATCCGCCGCATCCGGCCACAGCTGGACCGCGGCGCGATTGAGGAGTTCTACGGCACGGACGATCCCGCGGCCCTTGAGCGCTTCCTGGACGGCCTCTGTAAGGCCGGACTGGATGTCTCGGCAACCGATCAGCCAGGCACCCGTTCTTGATCCCCGGCGCGCCGATATTGCTTCATGCTGCGTCGCCAGCTGGCTCAATCCGCCGGCATATGGAAACCAGGCGTCGACAGCGACAGGGCTGTCTCTTCTTCGGTCATGTCTTCCGGGATGCCCTCGAACAGCGGCGACGACAGATAGCGTTCGCCGGTGTCGGGCAGCATGCAGAGAATGACCGTGCCCGGGTCCGCCGTCTCGGCGATCTGCATGGCGATCGCGAAGGTGGACCCGCCGGAGACGCCGGTGAAGATGCCTTCCTTCTGCGCGAGCTTCTGTGACCATTCGATGCCCACCGGGCCGGGAACAGGAACAAGGTCGTCATACATGTTGCCGTCGATCGCTTCCTGAAGAACGAGGGGAATGAAGTCGGGCGTCCAGCCCTGGATGGGATGGGGCTCGAAGGCGGAGTGGCTGACCGCCGGTGACCCGCTGTCATCCCGCTCCTGGACAATGCCGCTGCCGACGAGCTGCGCATTGGCCGGCTCGCTGAGAATGATCTTCGTGTCCGGCCGCTCCTTTCGCAGCACCCGGCCGATGCCGGTCACCGTGCCGCCCGTACCGTAGCCCGTGACCACGTAATCCAGCCTGCTCCCCTCAAAGTCGGCCATGATTTCGCGAGCGGTCGTGTTTTCGTGGATCTTGGCGTTATCCTGGGTCTCGAATTGCCGGGCCAGGAACCAGCCGTTCGCCTCAGCGAGCTCCACGGCCTTCTGGTACATGCCGAAGCCCTTCTGGGCGCGGGGTGTCAGCACCACCTTGGCACCGAGAAACCGCATGAGCTTGCGCCGCTCGATCGAGAAGCTGTCCGCCATGGTGACCACGAGCGGATAGCCCTTTGCGGCGCACACCATGGCCAGGCCGATGCCGGTGTTTCCGCTCGTGGCTTCCACCACCGTCTGGCCGGGCTTCAGATCGCCCCTGCGCTCTGCTTCCTCGATAATGCTGATGGCCAGCCTGTCCTTGACCGAGGCGGCGGGGTTGAAGGCTTCCGCCTTCACATAGACTTCCACACTGTCCGGCGCGAGACTGTTGATTCGGATGCAGGGCGTATCGCCAATGGTTTCAACGACACTGTCGTAGAGCTTGCCCCGGCCTGACGTTGAGCGGCTATCTGCTGACATGCGTGACTTCTCCTCAAATCGCTCCATGCACCCATATGGTCGAAACCTACAGGACCAGCATCACATTGTACATCTGGGCGCTTCTGTGGTTCTTGAAAAATATTTCTTGACAATTATCCTAGTTCTTGATATGTTCACATCATCTCTTCTCATGAGAGGGCACCAGCCATGGTCGTGCCTGGTAGTGGAGGGGAGATCGTGATGGCTTGCCTCTGACGGTGTAACGGCCAAGGGGGCTCGTACGGGCAATCGCACTGCCTTGGGAAAGGATGGCGGATCGCTTTCGTCGTCCGGACTCACAAGGTCCTTCCCCGGCGGACGGGGTCGCTCCCCGGTGGGCTTCGGTTCATCCGTTCCGCCGGCTGATCGGTAAAACGCCCTCCCCGTTAAAACATCGCGGCGTGGGGCCGGACGGTCCGGCCAAAAGGAGTAACCTCGAGAGCTTTCTTCGACGTCTTTGCACTCTTCTTGCGGGCCCGGATAATGGGATGCACCCGCGCATCCGGCCGGATGTGACGGCCGGACCGAACGACCCCACGCACTCCCTCTCATCATGTCGCTCACGGCAGCCCGCGCTTGC
>JBCCEL010000488.1:0-3491 GCA_039030315.1 Pseudomonadota bacterium | reverse complement strand
GCCCCCGAACTGGACGATCAGGTTGTCCGGGATCAGTTCTATCGCGGCCAGGCGCACCTGCTTCTGCCCATCGTCGCCGAAATCGCACGCGCACCGGCGGTCGTTGCGGCCGTGACCTCGGTTCTGGGGCCGGACGTTCTGTTGTGGATGAGCTCGCTTTTCATCAAGGAGCCGAGAACGGCCGACTTCGTGGGCTGGCATCAGGACCTGCATTACTGGGGTCTGGACGGCACGGATGAAGTGACCGCCTGGGTCGCGCTGACACCGGCGACGCCTCAGAACGGATGCATGCGGTTCGTGGCCGGATCCCACCGGAGCGTGGTTGAGCATGTCGATACTGCCAACCCGGACAACATGCTGTCGCGCCAACAGGAAGTGGCTGTCGAGGTGGACGAGGCAGAAGCGACTGAAGTGGTTCTGGATGCCGGCGAGTTCTCCCTCCATCACGGCAACCTGTTCCATGCCTCCCATCCCAACGGGTCGGGCGACCGCCGGATCGGCCTTGCGCTGCGCTACATCTCACCTGAGCTGCGTCAGGCCGGGGTGGAAAACCCTCGCGCCATGCTCATCAGCGGTGAGGACACGTCGGGCCGGTACCGTCTGGTTAGCGGCCCGCAAGGAGCGTTCGATCCGGCTGCACTCCAGCTGGTGCGGGAGATCCATGCCGACCAGAGGCAGGTGTTTTTCGCGGACACACCACAGACGGCGGCGTGATCGCGATGCCGGACACCATCAAGTCGATCGATGTGTTTCACATCCCCGCCAAGCCTGACCCCGAGGCATGGTTCAATATAAAGCCCTACATCCTCGTCCGGGTTGAGACTTCTGCCGGTGTTTCCGGCTGGGGGGAGGCCCATCTGCTCAATCACCGGGAACGGACGCTGATTGCGGCGATTCAGGACTTTGCCGCAGGGCTGATCGGGACGGATGCTGGCGCTATTCGTGCTGTCTCTCACCGGGCATTTGAAGGTTTCGGGGAGCAACGCGCAGGTATCGAGATCTATTGCGCCATGGCGGGGATCGAGACCGCGCTTTGGGACGCGCTCGGCAAGAGCCTTGGGCAGCCGGTGCACCGCCTCCTGGGCGGCACGCATCACGACGAGATCGTGGTTTATGCGAACATCTTCACGCCCCATGACGTCGAGCCCGATGTCCTGGCGGCGAGGGCGCTTGCGCACGTGGAGAAAGGCTATCGGGCGATCAAGGCCTATCCGCTGCTGCGGGGCATCTCGATGGAGCGCGGACTTGCCAAGCTGAAGGCGGTGCGCGAGGCAATCGGTCCGGATATCCCTCTTGCGGTCGACCTTTGGCGCCATGCGGACCAGGACCGGGCAGCCGAGTTCAGCCGGCGGGCGGAACCCTACAACCTGGCCTGGCTGGAAGATCCGTTCGCTCCGGTGAACGCCGCTGCCCTGCGGTCGCTGCGCGAGAAGGCCACGCATCCGATACTGACCGGAGAAACGTTGGTCTCGCGCCGGGAGTTTCGCGAGATGTTCGAGCAGCAGGCGGTCAGCCTGGTCAATCCGGATATCTGCGCGACGGGCATCCTGGAGATGCACGCCATTGCGGCCATGGCGGAGCCGTTTCAGATCAGGGTTTCGCCGCACAATTCCAACAGCATGGCGCTTGGCTCCGCGATCATGGTGCAGGCAGCGGCGGGGATCGCGAACCTTGGACTCTGCGAGTACTTCCCCGTTTTTGAGAACGTGCTGGACGATTTCTGCGAGCACAGACCGGTGATCGAAAAGGGGGCATTCCACGTGCCGTCAGACCCGGGTGTCGGATTGGCATTCAAGGAATCCAAGATGGAACGCTTCCGCGTCTCCTGACGAAAAAGGCCGGGGGCGACCCCCCGGCCAGGTGTCCTGCTGTTGATGATGCTGAAAAGTGCAGGAATTGTCTCACGCGGCGGCAGGGACGGGGCCGAATTCGTTGGTTTCCTCTTCGCCGGCCTTGATGCCGAGTTCCATGATGACCCAGACGATGTTCACCAGGTGCACGACGAGGATGATGAGCCACTTGGCGGATTTGCCGACATCGTGGATGCGCTTGGCGTAGAGGGCAAGCGTCGGGTAGATGAAGAGAACGCCTGAGCAGAGTGCCACGATCGGCGCATCCGAGTAGTTTACCACCGTGAAGATGACTGCCTGGACGATCAAGGCGGCAACGGCGATGCCAGCGAGGCCGATCCAGAAGTCGCGCCGCCCGATGCGGCCTTCGAAGCTGGTGTAGAGGGTCTTGAAATTGGGCATTATGGTCTCCTTCAGGTTTGTATCTTTCGTTGCGGCGTGCTGCCGCGTCCGTTGAAAGAGATGATGCCGTTGCAGTGTGTGGGGCTAATTTCTCCCAGGGTTTCTTGTGTTACAGTTTTGGTTACAGCCCTCCAGCAGAGGCGTGATTGCAGTGAAGAGCGACAAGATCAGCGACAGCGAAGTGGCGAAGGTATTCGCGGCGTATCCGCCGTCCAGCCGATCCGCCCTGCTGGCCTTGCGCGCCCTGATCCTTGAAACTGCAGAAGAAACCGCCGGCGTCGGTCCTCTCGATGAGACCTTGAAATGGGGGCAACCGAGCTATCTGACGGCTGAGACCAAGGCCGGAACCACCGTGCGGATTGATCGGGTCAAGGGCAGTGCCGACCAGATCGCGGTCTACGTGCACTGCCAGTCCGGGCTGATCGACCAGTTCCGTGACCGCTACGATGGCGAACTCTCGTTTGAGGGAAAACGCGCCATCATGCTCTCTGCCGGCGAGCCCCTGCCCGAAGAGCCTCTGCGCCACTGCATTGCGCTTGCCCTGACACATCATCTCAGAAAGAAGAAGACCAAGCGATGAGTGTAGCGCCTGAACCTTTTGAACTGCACGTGCCCGACGAGGCGATCGCCGATCTGAGGGCCAGGCTCGCCCTGACACGGTTTCCGGAGAGCCCACCAGGCGAACCCTGGGCCTACGGCACCTCGGTCGATTACATGCGGGACCTGGTCCCGTACTGGGCCGAGAAGTTCGACTGGCGGGCCGAGGAGGCAAGGCTGAATGCGTTTCCCCAATTCAAGGCCGCGCTGGAGGATGTGGACGTGCACTTTCTGCACGTGCCGGGCGAGGGGCCGGATCCCATGCCGCTCCTGCTCATGCATGGCTGGCCGGGGTCGGTCTTCGAGTTCATGGACATCATTCCCAGACTGACCGATCCTGAAAAGTTCGGCGGGCGTCCTGAAGATGCCTTTACGGTCATCGTGCCTTCGCTGCCGGGTTTCGGACTGTCCTTCCGCGAAGGGCAGAAGCGGTTCGGCATTGAGGACATTGCTGAACAACTCAAGCGGCTCATGACCGATGTCCTCGTCTATGGGCGTTTCGCGGCGCAGGGCGGTGACTGGGGGTCCTTTGCAGCGTCGCGCATTGCCTACACGGATCCCGAGCGCGTCATCGGCATCCATCTCAACCTGCTGCCCCTGACGCGAAACCCGGAGGCGGCGGCCAATCCGACAGAAGCGGAG
>JBCCEL010000487.1:0-3543 GCA_039030315.1 Pseudomonadota bacterium | reverse complement strand
CACGCGGTCCGGTATGCCCGTGTCATCGTGAATATCGGTCTCGATGATACCCGGCCTGACCGCATTCACCCGAATGCCTTCCGCGCCGACCTCTTCAGCCAGACCTTTGGTGAAAGTGTCAATTGCACCTTTGGAGGTCGCGTAGTGAATCAGGCCGTTCGCCCCGCCGAGGCGGGCCGCGGCCGAGGACATGTTCACGATCGCACCGCCCCTGCCCCCATGCTTCGTCGACATACGCAACACAGCCTCCCGGGCACACAGCATTGACCCGGTGACGTTGATCCGCATCATGCGCTCGATACTGGCTTCGGTCATCTGATCGACGCGGGCATTGAGATCAATGACGCCGGCATTGTTGAAGAAGGCGTCAAGCGTGCCGAGTTCCGCATCCATGGTCTTGAAGAGACGGACAACGTCGGCTTCCGATCCGACATCACCCTGCACGGCGATCGCGCGCCGGCCTTGGGCGCGGACATGCTCTGCAACCTCTTCGGCCTGGGCTTCGTTGCGGGCATAGTTGATGCAGACATCATAGCCACGCTCCCCGGCCAGCCGGGCCGTCGCAGCGCCAATGCCCCGGCTTGCCCCGGTCACCAAAAGAATTTTGCTCAAACCCCTGTCTCCCGCTAGGTTCCGTGTTTCAGTCCAGCTTACAAATTTCCCCCAGCAGGTACACGCGAAACATGCCGGCAGCGACCAAGGACCTACCCATTCTGATCGCGGGAGGCGGGATAGGTGGCTTTGCCGCAGCTCTCGCGCTGGCCCGGAAAGGCCGGGCAGTCCACGTGATCGAGCAGTCAACTGAACTGGGCGAAGTCGGTGCCGGCATTCAGTTGGGCCCGAACGTCTTCAGAATGTTCGATGCGCTCGGCCTGACGGACGCGATCAACGAGACCGTGTGCTATCCCGACGCCCTCATCATGATGGATGCCCTCACCGGCGACGAGGTCACCCGGGTGCCCTTGAACACCGATGAGTTCCGCGCGCGGTTCGGCCTGCCCTACGCGGTCATCTACCGGCCGGATCTGCATCGCGCCTTCGTCGATGCCTGTGAGAAGGAACCGCTCGTCTCTGTCACCCTCGGAACGAAGCTGCGGTCCTATATTGATCATGGCGATCATGTGGAGGCTCGAACCTCAGCAGAGACTGCGCTGAAAGGCGCCGCTCTCATCGGTTCGGATGGATTGTGGTCGTCGGTCCGCCAAGAGCTGATTGGCGATGGTGCTCCGACGGTTTCCGGACACATCGCGTACCGGGCGGTCCTCAAAACCGAGGAGGTACCGGACACGTCACGCAACAATTCGGTCGTGCTCTGGGCAGGACCGAAGACACATCTCGTCCATTACCCGCTCCATCGCGGAGACATCTACAACCTTGTCGCGGTCTTCCATTCCGATCGGTACGAAGAGGGCTGGGATGTCTTTGGCGACACGGACGAGCTTAAGCTCAAGTTCCAGAACCAGCATCCCGCCGTTCACGCCATGCTGGACAAGATCGAGTCGTGGCGGATGTGGGTCCTCTGCGACCGTGAGCCGATCAGGAACTGGAGCAAGGGCCGCGTGACCCTGCTCGGCGACGCCGCCCATCCGATGCTGCAATACCTGGCGCAGGGCGCCTGCATGGCGACGGAAGACGCGGTGTGCCTGGCCGGCAAGGTGGCCGAACACGGCGATGATCTTGAAGCCGCGTTCCAGGCCTATCAGGCGGCCCGCTATCTCAGGACCGGCCGGGTCCAGCTGACCGCCCGACTCTACGGGGATATCTACCATGCCCAGGGCGTTACAGCCGAACTGAGAGCCATGATGCTCTCGAACCGGACGCCGGAGCAGGCCTATCAGGGCATGAGCTGGCTCTATGATGGCGTGAGCGCAGACGGCAGCCAGATTCTATGACCGGCAGAGCCATCTGGCCCCATGAATTCCGCCGCCTGATCCGTGGACGGGAGCAGCAAATTCTGGTTTGTTCCCACAAACCTATGACTTCAAGCAGGGAAGCAGGCCATGAGCCGGATTGTTTATCTCAACGGCGAGTATCTCCCGGAGGGCGAAGCCAAGGTCTCGATTTTCGACCGGGGCTATCTGTTCGGCGACGGCATCTACGAAGTGGTGCCGGTCATCGATGGCATGGTGCTCGACAAGCAGCCTTTTCTGGAACGCTTCGACCGCTCCCTGAACGAACTGGACATGGCCTGGCCCTGCACCGAGGATGAGCTCTGCAATATGCTGTCCGAAATTGGCGCCCGGAACGATCTCAGTGAGGGCATTATCTACATGCAGGTCACGCGCGGGGTCGCCGACCGTGACTTTCACTATCCCAAAGACACCCCCACAACACTTATGGCCTTCACGCAGGCCAAGAGCCTTCTGAACAATCCGGCTGCCGAGAACGGCATTAAGGTCGCAACGGTCCCGGACATCCGCTGGAAGCGCCGGGACATCAAGTCGATCGCCCTCCTGGCCCAGTGCGTGGCCAAACAGGCGGCGGTCGAGCAGGGCGCTGGCGAAGGCTGGATGGTCGAAGACGGCCTTGTCACCGAAGGCACCTCCTCGTCCGCCTACATCGTAAAGGACGGGGTCATTATCACCCGCCCGCTGACCCGGGAAATCCTACCCGGTATCCGGCGCAAGGTTTTGCTCAAACTGGCCGAAGAGCACCAGATCAAGGTGATCGAGCGGCCGTTCTCGGTTGCCGAAGCAACAGACGCCGACGAAGCCTTCCTGTCCTCGGCCTCAACCTTCGTCATTCCGATCGTTGAGATCGACGGAGAGACCATCGGCGACGGCAAGCCTGGCCCTGTTGCCCGGCGCATGCGCGAGGTCTATCTCGACACCGCGCTCTCAATTGCCCGTGATGAGGCGGCTTGAGGCGGAGAGTCTTAAGCCAGCCTTAACACTAATACCGGAGGGTTGCCCGGGAGGCTGGCCGCCGCGCTGAATCGGGGCGTTTGCCCGGCCTGTCAGTCTGTGTGGGGCAATCCGAAAGTTCATCCAATGGCGCATGACTCTTCGCCAGCGACACAAGCCGAATCTGCCCTTAGCGAGGGCCCCGAACCGGCGTCACTGCGCGTCGAGGTTCACTCCTCTTTCGCGACGATCGCCAGCGACTGGATGGACCTGGAAACACATGCCCTGGCCACACCCTTTCAGAGCTTCCACTGGCTCTCCGCATGGCACGACAAGATCGGCCGCCAGCGAGGTCTGGAGCCGGCGATCATCCTGCTGAGAGATCAACTCGGAAGGCCGGTGTTCCTGCTGCCCCTTGTTGTCGACAGATCGGGCCCGATCGGCAGGGTCGCCTGGGATATGGGTCAGCCGGTCTGCGATTACCACGCGCCTCTCATGTCGCAGAGCTTCCTGAGCACCGCTGGCGCAGACTCCATGGCTGAGATCTGGGACCGCGTCCTGGCCGCGCTGGAAGGCACCGCCGACACCGTCGTGCTGATAAAGCAGCCGGACAGGATCGGTTTCACGCCCAATCCGATGGCCAGCCTGTGCACAGCGCCGTACTTCACGCCGACCGCATTTCAGACCGACCTGCGGCCCT
>JBCCEL010000486.1:0-3543 GCA_039030315.1 Pseudomonadota bacterium | reverse complement strand
TCGGCGAAAGCATCAATCCGGATGTCCCGCCGTTCAAACGTGAAATGATCCAGCTCGATTGAGGTTGACCCATGCCCCTGAAACCGATTGCAGACACCGAGCGCCGCGTGGTCAACGTGGCCGATGGTGTGTTCAAGCCCTTCCTCAACGAGGGTGGAACCGAAGGCGGGGGCTCAGTGTTGCAGCTTGATCCCAGCAAGCCGCTGGGCGCGGGCTTCCATCTCTACCGCATGGATCCCGGCACCAAGAGCACGGCTCATGAGCACATGGGGCTGGAGCAGTTCTACGTCATCGAGGGCGAGCTCATCGACAATGACGGCACCGTTTACAGACAGGGAGATCTGGTCTGTCTGGATGAGGGGACCGAACACTACTCGGTCTCACCGGACGGATGCCTGCTGGTGGTACATATCGAGGTGCCGGAAAAGGCCATCCCTGAGTGAAGGGCACGGTGGGCGAACTCTTCCGCTTCTCCGGGAATGTCTGGTATCCTCGCCACTAGTTGTGAAGCCGCCCTACACAGGGGGCGAAATCCAGGGAGGCAGTTATGGCACTTTACGCGTTTGACGGAACTGGAAACGAAGACAAGCCGGCTGACGACGAGGACACCAATGTCCTGAAGTTTTTCCAGGCCTATCAGGGGCAGGACAACTTCTATGTGGAAGGCGTGGGCACGCGCTTTTCCCTGCTGGGCGCGATCTTCGGCGGCGCCCTCGGCTTCGGCGGGCACGAACGCGTCAACGAAGGTATGGACGCTCTTGCAAGAAACTTTGCGGCCGGAGACGAGGTCATCGACATTGTCGGGTTCAGCCGGGGCGCAGCTCTGGCCCTGGATTTCGCAAACGAAATTCATGAGGATGGCATCAACGGTGTGAAAGCCCCGCCCATCCGCTTTCTTGGGCTGTGGGACACGGTTGCGTCATTCGGGGTCCCCGGGAACGACATAAACCTCGGTGTCGAACTGACCCTGCCGCCGAATGTCCAGAAGGCGCGCCACGCCATGTCGCTGGATGAGCGCCGCCGGACCTTTCCGCTGACCAGGATGACGCAGGACAAGTTCAGTGGGCGCGACCTCATCGACAGCGAGGAAGTGTGGTTTCGCGGTTATCATTCGGACGTTGGCGGCGGCAACAAGAATGACGGGCTGTCGTTCATCTCACTCTATTGGATGTACCAGCAGGCCCTGGCGGCCGGCTTGCCGCTTGATGCCGCCAAGATCCAGCAGGCAAAGGACGGCCGGGTTCCCGGTGCGGATCCGAAGACCCCCGGTATGGACCGCAAGGCCAACAAGAAGCGCACGATCCGTGCGTCCGACAAGGTGCATGACACGGTCACACGCATCGATAAGGCCGGCCGGTTCCCGGCGAACAATCCGCCTCGAGGTTTGGGCGTTGTGGATGACGTGGGCAATCTCCTGCCCGCGGGCTTTGAGGAGTAACGCTCAGGGAGGGTTGTCGCGGAATTTTGGGCCATGGCGCGATGCGATGATCCCAGCCTGAGTGCGCAACCGGGGTCGCGGCCACGGCCCCGGGTGGAGCGGCGGGCGAACCATATCCTCGACAACTACTACATCTCGCCGGCGCGCGATCCTGAAGTGCTGGAGATCTGGGCTTACACGGACAGCTTCAGCTACGAGCCTGGCGACATGGTGGGGCTGCGGGTCCATACGACCGCTGAGCAGTGGGATCTGGAGATCGGGCGGGACGGCACTGCCTATGAGCCGGTTCTCACGGAGCAGGATCTGCCGGGAAGGGAGCATGAGACACCGGTGGATTGCTCTGTGGAGGGATGCGGCTGGCCCGTTGCCTACGCGTTCGAAATCCCCGCGGACTGGCGCTCCGGCGGCTACCTGGTCACGCTGACGGCGCGGCGCGGTGACGAGACTGTCGAGGAGCATCATCTCTTCATCGTCCGCCGGTCCCGGACTGAGCGGCCGGCGCCGATCCTCCTGCTCTGCGCCACCGGCACCTGGGTCGCCTATAACTGCTGGGGCGGCTCCAATGCCTATGAAGGCATCATCGGCCCGACAGGGGATCGCTTCTCCCCGGTACTTTCAACGCTGCGGCCCTGGACCCGGGGGTTCTGCAAGCTGCCGCCCGGCGCGCCGCGGGCGGTTCCGGATGTGCTGCCGGAGCCGGGAGAAATGGTCCGCTATCCCTACATGGAATGGGCTTATGCCTATGGCTACTCCAAGAAATACGCCTCGGCCGGCTGGGCGAGCTACGAGCGCCATTTCGCATGCTGGGCGGAAGCTGAGGGTTTTCAGGTCGACGTCGCCACGCTGCATGATCTTGATGCCGATCCAGCGCTGCTGGACGGTTACAAATGCGCCGTGTTCGTCGGGCACGATGAGTACTGGAGCGCCGCGATGCGTGATGCGGTGGATGCCTGGGTGGAGGACGGCGGCCGGGTGGCGCGGTTTGCCGGCAACTTCCTCTGGCAGGTGCGGGTTGAGGACGGCGGGCATACGCAGGTCTGTCACAAGTACTTCGCCGCCGAGCAGGACCCGTACATGGGGACGGACCGGCAGCATCTGCTGACAGGGGCCTGGGAAATACCGGAGATAGATCGTCCGGGGGCGTTGACCTTTGGTGTCAACGGAATGCGGGGCGTCTATGCCGGTCTTGGCAATTGCATCGGCCGTGGGGCCGGTGGCTTCACCATCTACCGGCCGGAGCACTGGGCGTTCGAGGGTGCCCATCTCGGCTACGGGGACGTGCTCGGGGCGCAATCGCGCATCTACGGTTATGAGGTCGATGGCCTGGACCACATCATCCGGGATGGCTTGCCCTATCCCACGGGCGGCGACGGAGCCTCGGAAGACATTTCGATCCTCGGCCTTGGTCTCGGCACCAATGTCGAGGCGGACCACGGCGTCTGGGGAGAGCATCTCTATATCGGCGACAGCGGGGCCGCCTGGAAAGCGCTCGCTCTCACCGGAGAAGTGACGCCCGAGACCCTGGACAGGGCCGTGCGCGGCAACGGTATGATCGTCAGCTGGCCCAGGGGGCGCGGCGAGGTTTTCACGGCCGCAACCTGCGAGTGGGTGATGGGCCTTACCCGGCGCGACCGGCAGGTCGAACAGGTGACCCGAAACGTGCTCAATCGCTTTACGCAGTGAGTCCCCTCACAGGCTGCCCGCCGGTTGATCGCGGTGCCGCGAGGCCGGCAGATGATCTGATGACCGCCTCCCGGGTTTGAACCGGGACGTACGGGGCCGTTTAGCCCGGCATCTTGGAGCAGAACTGCAGGGTCAGATAGGGTGGCCTGAGGGTGGTGCCGTGGGTCTTCCCGCGCATCGCGGCCGTCCCCGTTGAACCTGGGACACCGCCCTTGCCGAGATCCAGTTCAGTGAAGCTGGCCGGCTGATCCAGGCTATGGGACATCGCACGCTCCGTTTCGACTTCGTCGATGTTCTTACCGCCGAAGGCATAGCCCTGTTTTCCGTTGCCGCCGATCCCGACCAGAAAACGCCCGGCAGCCCCCGTGGCCGGCGCCCAGCCGTCGGGACAGGACTGACCGGAATAGAACGTCGAGACCCCG